>DATJAQ010000172.1:0-5931 GCA_035516075.1 Terriglobia bacterium
CCCCGGGATCGTGGCCAAAATGGACTTCGTGCGCGGCGCGGCGCGGATGGACCGATTCGCCCTGACGGAGGAGCAGAAGAACAGTAAGAGCGGACATCCCTCTCTCCAGGACCGGCAGACGGGCGAGCTGACGATGGCTTACGAAGACTGCGACACCGTACCCCTGCTGTGGCAATATGCCAGCCGGTTCGTGTTGTTCGATCGCGTCTTCCAGGAAATGACCGGACCTTCCACCCTCGGAAACATCGCGATTATTGCTGCCCAAACGGGCCAGACGCAGTGGGCGCTGCACCCGGACGAGTACACGGACACCCCCTCGGGCGCGCCCGGCGTGCCCGTGATGAACGACAACGACCCCTTCTGGGGATCGCCCAGGGATCCGACCCCGTCCGCCGGCAAAATGCCGTCCAACCCCAGGGACTTCAGCCACGACCAGACGGCGCCGGTGGCGTTGAACCTCACCTTCGCCTCGCTTCCCTTGACGCTGCTGGGCCGTCAACTGGCGTCCGTCGCGCAGGCAGATCGGGATCCGCAACGCGACCTCGCCGACGTGCGCCAGGACATCCCTTTTATCTCCGGCCGCCGGCAGGCGCCGGTCGCCTTCGGCTGGTACGAGGAAGGCTACGGCCAAGAGCCTACCGATCCGGACGACGGCCCGCTGGACGCCTACGGCCTGCACGCCTCGTACGTCACCCATCACAACGGTCCGCAGTACTTCGGATACGTCTCGAACAACCCGCAGATGCGGGCGCAATTGCACGGACTCGAGGACTTCTTCCAGGCGGTGCAGCAGGGGACGCTGCCGGCCGGCGGCGGCGTCTTCTTTATCAAAGGCGGCTACCGGAATATCCTGGGCTTGAAGCCGGCCGATCCTGACCCCGCCGTTCAGAAGAGCTTCCTCGGCGACGACGACCACCCGGCTTACTCCGACGCGCAGATCAGCGAAGCCGCGGTGGCCGAGGCGATCAACAAAATCGCCGCCAGCCCTTACTGGCCGGAGAGCGCCATCGTGATCACCTGGGACGACTCGGAGGGCGACTACGACCACGTGCCGCCGCCAGTGCTCGCCACCGGACCCGACCACTCGCCCATCAGCGACGGGCCGCGGGTGCCGCTCATCCTGATCTCGCCGTATGCCCGCGCAGGCTACGTGGAGCACGCGCCGGGTAACCAGGCCTCGGTGATCAAGTTGGCCGAGGCGCTCTTCAACCTGCCGCCTCTGGCGCTCCTGCCCGACGAGCAGCGCGGCCGCCTGATGGGCGAGCAGCGGTTCGGGCAGAAGAATCTCGGCCCCGAAGATGCGCTCACGCCGGGGATCACCGATCTCACCGGCGCCTTCAGTCCGGCGCGCCTCGAGGGCAAGGCCGCTCCGCTGCCGGCGAGCTACGTGCAAATTCCCGATGCGTGGGTTCTTCACCTGCCCGAAGAGACGGGCTACGGGTGCGAGCAACTCGGCATCGTCACCACCGACCGCGCGCGCCGGATTGTGAATCGCATCCCGCCGGACTTCAACCCGCGGCCGAAAACGAACCCTTCAAAGGCCGCTTCGGCGCCCCGCTGACGCCCCGGGCGTCTCCCCCGGGCGATGCGGACGGCTCCCCGCCGGGGCCGACGTGCGCCACGGCCAGAGCGGCCATGTTGACGATCTCGTCCACCGTTGCACCCCGCTGGAGCACGTGCACGGGCTTGGAGAGCCCGGCCAGGATGGGGCCCACGGCTTCGGCGCCGCCCAGGCGCAGCATCAGCTTGTAGGCCACGTTGGCGGCTTCGAGGCTGGGGAAGACGAGCACGTTGGCGCCGCCCTTGAGGGCCGAGAAGGGGTAGTCTTCCTCCAGCAGCTCGGGCACCACCGCCGTGTCGGCCATCATTTCACCGTCCACCATCAGGCCCGGGCAGCGCTGCTTGACTAGCTCTGTAGCCTCGCGAACCTTGGCGGTGAGCGGGTGCAGGGTGCTGCCGAAGTTCGAAAACGAGATCATGGCCACGCGCGGCTCGAAGCCGAATTCGCGCGCCACCTCGGCCGCCAGGGTGGCGATCTCCGCCAGGTCTGCGGCCGAGGGCTCGATGTTCACGGTGGTGTCGGAGAAGAAGTACACCTGCTGCTTGGTGACGATCACGTACACGCCGGAAACGCGGCGCACGTGCTCCCGCAGCTTGATCACCTGAAGCGCGGGGCGGATGGTCTCCGCGTAGTGCTGCGAGACGCCGGCCACGAAGCCGTCGGCGTCGCCTTGGTGCACCATCATGGCGCCGAAAGTGTTCGGGTTCAGCATCAGCTCGCGGGCTTCGCGCCGCGTCACGCCGCGCCGCTGGCGCAGCCGGAAGTACTCCTCCGCGTAGGCGTCGAACCGCGGTTGCGCGGCGGGCTCCACGATGGGCGCTTCGAGGTTGTGAATCCCCAGCTCGTCGAGCTTCTCCCGGATGACGCTCGCGCGCCCGATGAGGATGGGCCGGGCGATGCCCTCCTCGATCAACTGGTGGCTGGCGCGGATGATCTTCTCGTGCTCGCCCTCGGAGAACACAATGCGTTTGGGCGCCGCCTTGGCCCGGTGGCGGATGCCCTGCATCACCTCGTAGGTGCGGCCCAGGCTCCGCGCCAGCTTCTCTTTGTACTCGTTGAGATCGAGCTCGAGCCGCGCCACCCCGGTGCGCATGGCGGCCTCGGCCACGGCGGACGACTCCCAGATGAGCACGCGCGGGTCGAAGGGCTTGGGGATGATGTAGTCCTCGCCGAAGCGCAGGCGGCCGAGGCCGTAGGCCCGCAGCACGGAATCCGGCACGTCTTCCTTGGCCAGGTTGGCGAGTGCATGGGTGGCGGCGATTTCCATCTCGTGATTGATGGTGCGCGCCCGCACGTCGAGCGCGCCGCGAAAGATGAAGGGAAACCCCAAAACGTTGTTCACCTGGTTGGGGAAGTCGGTGCGGCCGGTCCCGATGATGATGTCCGGGCGCGCGGCCTTCGCCTCCCGGTAGCCGATCTCGGGAACCGGATTGGCCAGGGCGAAGAGGATGGGCCGGTCCGCCATGGTGCGCACCATATCCGGAGTGACGCAATCGGCTACCGAAAGCCCCACGAAGACGTCTGCGCCCCGGAAGGCGTCCGCCAGGGTCCGGGCCGGCGTTTGGGCCGCCAGGCGCTCCTTGTAGGGGTTCATCCCCTCCTTCCGGCCCTGGTACACCACGCCCTTGCTGTCGCACAGCATGATGTTCTCGCGCTTCACGCCCAGCCGGATGTAGTGCTCGGCGCAGGCAATGCCCGAGGCTCCGGCGCCGTTGACCACAAGTTTCAACTCGCCGGGTTCCTTGCCCACCAGCTCCAGGGCGTTGAGGAGCGCCGCTCCGGAAATGATGGCCGTTCCGTGCTGGTCGTCGTGAAACACCGGGATGGACATGGTTTTGCGAAGCGTCTCTTCGATGTAGAAACACTCCGGAGCCTTGATGTCCTCCAGGTTGATGCCGCCCAGGGTGGGCTCGAGAAGCTGGCAGAATTTGATGACCTCTTCCGGGTTCTCGGTGTTGATCTCCAGATCGAAGACGTCGATGTCGGCGAAGCGTTTGAACAGGACGCCCTTGCCTTCCATCACAGGCTTGCCGGCCAGCGCCCCGATATTGCCCAGGCCCAACACCGCCGTGCCGTTTGAGATCACGGCCACCAGGTTTCCGCGCGCCGTGTACTCGAAACTGAGTTCGGGATCGCGGGCGATCTCGAGGCAAGGCTCGGCCACCCCCGGGGTATAGGCCAGGCTCAGGTCCCACTGGGTGCGGCAGGGCTTGGTGGGCACCACTTCCACTTTGCCTTTGCGGCCCCGGCTGTGATAGTCGAGCGCGTCTTGCTTGCGAATGTCCATCGCACACCCCTGTCCAGCTTCGATCCGACGATCCTTGTTCTCCGCCACCGCCTGGTGCCCGGTGGCGCAAATTCCCTTCATAAGAGCTGGCGGCAAAAGGGCGGGGTTTCAACCCCGCCGTTCGCGGCGGCAATTTTGAGGGGCCTTCAGGCCCTGAAGCGAACTCTCTTCAGGGGCTGAAGCCTCGCCCTTCCGGCGATGCCAGACGATCTAACGCTGAGCCTTGCCATCAGGTACTAGCGCGTGGGCGGAGCCGCCTTAACTCCACGCTTCTCGATGGGCACAAAATCGCGCGCTTCGTGGCCGGTGTAAATTTGCCGCGGGCGCGCGATCTTCTGCTCGGGATCGGCCAGCATTTCCTGCCACTGGGCGAGCCAGCCCACCGTGCGCGGAATGGCGAAGAGCACCGTGAACATCTCCGGCTTGAAGCCCATGGCCTGGTACATGATCCCCGAATAGAAGTCGACGTTCGGATACAGCTTCCGCTTGACGAAGTACTCGTCCTGCAAGGCGATGCGCTCGAGCTCCAGGGCGATCTCCAGCTTGGGGTTTCCGCCCGTGACCTCAAACACGCGGTCGGCCGCCCACTTGATGATGCGGGCGCGAGGGTCGTAATTCTTGTAGATGCGGTGTCCGAATCCCATCAATTTGCCGTGCCCCGCCTTCACGCTCTCCACATAGGCCGGCACGCGGTCCTTCGACCCGATCTCGTCGATCATCTTCAGCACTTCTTCGTTGGCGCCCCCGTGCAAGGGCCCGGAAAGCGCCGCCGCCGCGGCCGCCGTGCACACAAAGGGGTCCGCCAGGGAGCTGCCCACGGCTCGCATGACGTTGGCGCTGCAGTTTTGCTCGTGATCGGCGTGCAGAATGAAAAGCACGTCGAGAGCCTTGGCCAGATGCGGGTGCGCCTGGTACTTCGGCTCCGCCATCTTCCAGAGCATGTTCATGAAATTCTCGGGGTAGCTCAGGTCGTTGTCGGGATAGACGTAAGGGAAGCCCCGGCTGTGGCGGTAGGTATAGGCGGCGATGGTCGGGACCTTGCCGATCAGGCGGTAAATCTGAAGCTTGCGCGCCTCCGCGTCGTGTACGTTGCGGGCCCCGGGGTAAACCGTGGAAAGCGCGGCCACGGTGCTGATGAACATGCCCATGGGATGGGCATCGTAGCGGAATCCCTCCAGGAACTTCTTGGTGGTTTCGTGGAGCATGGTGTGGTGGGTGATCTGGTCCACCCAGTCCGCCAGCTCCGCTGAGGTGGGAAGCTCCCCAAACAGAACCAGATAGGCGACTTCGAGGAAGGTGCATTTCTCCGCCAGTTGCTCGATGGGATATCCGCGGTAGCGCAGAATGCCCCGGTCGCCGTCGATGAAAGTAATCGCGCTCTCGCAGGATGCCGTGTTCATGAAGGCAGGATCGTACGTCATGAGGCCGAAATCGTCGGGCCCGGTCTTGATCTGGCGCAAGTCCATGGCTCGGAGGGCGCCCTTATGAAGCGGGAGCTCGTAAGTCGCCTGGGTTCGCCGGTCCGCGATGCTTATCACTTTATCTTCCACGGCTCTACTCCTCTCTGGTAACAGGGTGGTTGTTCGCCGCAGGTTCTCGGAGACTCTTCGCGCTCTGCCAGCGGCGGGCGCTGCAACTCATGTTCCGTCCAACCGTCCTCTGAATGCGAGTTGGTTACCGTGACGAGAATCACTCGGGCCTGTGATCGCCGCGCCGAGGTTGCCGATCGCCGATTGAAAGGTCTGGTTTCAGGTGGGTTTGGCATTTTGGGCGCTTTTTGCAACAGGTTGATTCCATGAAACTTGCCGGATTCTCATTTTTCTCACTTTGGCTTTGTGTAAAATTTACAATCGCCTTATTCCACTGATTCCATGTAACTTACCAGATTCTCAATTTTCTCACTTTGGCTTTGTGTAAAATTTACAACTCCATCATTCTAAAAGACATTCCGGCTTTGGAGAGCCCTCCCGGTTTTTGTATCTCATTCATTCTGCGTCACATTCCGGCTTTGGTGGGGGACCCTTTTTTTTCGCGCTCTCCCCTCCTGGCGTCCGCGCGGCGCCGGGTGCCTCCAAGCCAAAAG
>DATJAQ010000173.1:0-3570 GCA_035516075.1 Terriglobia bacterium
TCCCCTTGCTGGGCGTCGCCGGCCGCAGCGGGTGGGTGGGCGGGCGCCATCCCCGCCTGCTCCCTGTTGAATTGGGAGTATAGCATCGGTCCATTGCGCAGCGCCGGCCGGGCCTGAAGCCTATTCGGAATTCAGACACACTCCGATTCGGACCTTGGGCACCTGCGGCGGCCGCTCTCGATTGCCCTCATCTTCCGTCACGCGGACTCGAGTCCGCCGCGGTCAGTGCTTATGCACGGGCACGTACCCGGGCGGCAGCGCCGCCCCCGGGCCGAAGAAGAATAGCTCCATCTGACAGGCAATCAGTTCCTGCGCTTCGGGGGTGGATGGGTTCAGGCGGTATTCATTGATCATCATTTTCAGTTGCTCCACCCACATCTCCCACGCCTGTTCCGAGACATTGTCGTAAATGCGCTGGCCGAGTTCGCCGCCCCAGGGTGGTTCGTCCAGCCCCGGCAGTTCCTTGCCCAGCTTTGCGCACTTCACCATCCGTTGCGCCATGCCCGACCTCAATCCGGCTCACCCCTGCGGCGGGAGCCCAGCCCGGAGTATTCCGCTCAGGACGATTCTCAAGTCCCAGATCGAAATTATACCGGAAAGCGGCGGCCCGAGATACCCGGGCGGCTCCGGCTTGCGGCGCGCGGCCGCCGCGCCTTCGGCGTCAAGACGCCTTTATGCCGGCTTTGATCTGGTCCTGCAGTTTCTTCAGCCGCTTCGCCTGGCCGGCATCCGGGCTCCCGGCGAGCGCGGCGGCCCCAGCCTTCGCGGCGCCGTCCGCCACGCCCGCCATGAGCTTGAATCGCGTCGGATCATCCAGGTGCTTCTTGTCGTACAGGGACGCGCCGGCCATGACCTCCTTGGTCAGGAAGAGAGCGAACTCCGCGTTGTTAAGAGGCACCGGGCCGGCGCTTAGTTTCGACTTGGCGTTGTCGCGGTCGCCATGCAGAACTTCGGCCAGGGCGTCAGCGATGGCGATGTGTTGGGCGTCGAGTGAAGCCTGAGTCAGATCTTCCGGCCCGACGGGCAGGCCTTCCTTCATCTTCTCGAGCGCGGCAATGGTGGCGGGCGGATCCGGGCTCGGGTAGGGAGCGTCAAGGCTCAGATTCCTGGGAAGCGTGCCGCCCTTGGTGAGGTCCATGACCACCTGCCCGAGCCTGAGCGCCAGTTCAGCCCCGGCCTGCTGGCTGTCCAGGCGCAGGCGCGAGTCCGCGGACCTGGCGACGTCGTTCCGGGTGACCGCCGCGCCTTTAGCGTAGGCCTCGGACAGTTTCAGGTCGGCTTCAATCTTGCCGGCCACAATCACCGCGCGCAGAACCCGGGCGCGATCGGTGTAGGCGTTCGGCGGATTGGCGTCGCCCAGGGCTTCGAGAGCGTCGAGAGCCTTGTCGTAGCTCGCGTTTTGGCCCTTGGCGAAATTGTCCCGGGCGGCGGCGAACTCCGCGGCCGGTCCCGTGGGCGTTTGGGCCGGCGGCGAGCAGCTTGCCAGAATCGCGACGGTCAGGCCGGCCAGAGCGAGCGGGAAGGCGGACGAACGGCGCGGCAGATTACGGGTAGCATCGCCGGCGAGCCTACGGTGGCGGGCCCGGCCGGCGAAAGCGTATCCGCGTGACGGCGAACTGCAGCGCGTTTTCATGATGCCCCCTCCGATGGCCTGCGGTGTGGCAGCGCGAGGGACCCGTAGGCGCGGGGCGATCCGGCCTCACCCCGAACTGGTCACCGCCAGGGGCGGATTTACTTGCGGCGCGACTATATCGAAATCCCAGGCGCGTTACAAGTGCGGGACACCGTCCGCCATCTTGACTCGAAAATCGTCTCCCCAAGCCTGCTCTTTTCAGGGCTAAGTCGTGCCGCCTCTCGGCATTACAAGCGTGGGTTCGTTTCCAAAAAATCCCGGCGCCCAAGGCCCCAATTTGCGGGTTAAGTTCTTATAATTGAGACGGTTACACGTTTGGGTTTGGGACGAAATGATAAATAAGGGTGCTTTTCCCCTCGGTTCGCGTCCCACCGCGCTCGATGCGGGCTGAATTCCTCTCATTTGCGCGGCGCTCGATATCATTTTCCTCGTGAGCCTATCCATAGCTTTTCCTGCACAACGCACACTGGGATTGCTGCTCATCTGGCTGGGGCCATTCGCCGCCGGAAACCCAAGGGGAATCAGGCGGCGCTCCCTCACTGATCACGCGTCACTTCCTCCGGTGGTAAGGTCAGGGCCGCCGTTTGCTCTCAGCTTCCGGAACAATCCGAGGCGAGCCTCGATGCTCGCGCGGAGATCCCCGATGTGCGCGCTGCCGTCGGTTCCAAATTCCCTGCGCAGCAAGCAGCGGTACTTCTGATTGGCCAGACGGAGCTCGAAGAGATACTGCAAGAGGCGCTCCTCAATCGCCCGGTTCCCGGCCTCCAGGCTTACGCCGCCGCGCTGCGCGCGCAGCTTGGCCGGGGTCATGCGAAGGCGCTTGGGGGCGCGCGCGTTGGCGCCGCGCGAAGAACGCAGGCCGCGATTGCATTCGGGTACGGGATCCACTTTGCCACCCTGTCATCCTCTATAGACCATACGGGTAATAAAGTAAAGAGAATAGTTCTCCAGCGGAGTCGCGCTGCCGGCCCATCGGCCCGCATCCAGCCCGGCCTGCCCGCTCGGGACCTCACCCGCGGCCGGCAAATCGTGAGAGAATACCGGGGCAGGCGAAACATGCTCCGCATCGAGTCCATGCCTGAGGAGGCGAAAATGTCCGGGATATCGAGAAGAGAGTTCGTGAAACACGCGGCCACCACGGCCGCAGCGGCCGGGTTCCTGTCGGCGGGCGCTTTCGAGCTGCGCGCCAATCCGCTCGGCATGCCCATCGGGTGCCAGACGTGGCCGGTGAGGAAGATGATCGCGCAGGATTTCCGCGGCGCTATGAAGCAGCTCTCCGCGGCCGGGTTCCAGACGATCGAGCTCTGCTCGCCGCTCGGTTACAACGACGAAGGCTTTGCCGGCCTCGCCAAGTACAAGGGCGCTGAGCTTCGGCAGATCCTGGGCGATGCGGGCCTGAAATGCATCAGCTCGCACTTCACCATTGAAGAGCTGCGAAAGGATCAGGCGGCCAGCATCGCCTGGGCCAAAGACGTCGGACTGACGCAGATGATGGTGCCCAGCCTCGACGGGCCGCGGCATCCGACGATGGACGATGTGAAGCGGGCGGCGGACGAATACAACAAAATGGGCGCCGAGGCGGCCAAGGCCGGCGTCCAGCAGGGCCTTCACAACGAGAACTTCGAGCTTTCCATGGTGGACGGCAAGCGCACTTACGACATCCTGTTCGGCCTTCTCGACCCGAAGCTGGTCAAGTTTCAGTTCCAGGTTTCGACCATCAGCCAGGGGTACGACGCCGCCGACTATTTCACCAAGTACCCCGGCCGTTTCATTTCGATGCACGTGCAGGGCTGGGACGCGAGGACCAAAAAGACCACCGCGGTAGGGCAGGGCACGCTCGACTGGAAGAAGATCTTTACCGCGGCCAAAACGGGCGGCATCAAGAACTACTTCGTGGAAATGAACCTGGACTTGATGAAGGCCAGCGTGCCCTACAT
>DATJAQ010000174.1:0-37517 GCA_035516075.1 Terriglobia bacterium
GAGGCCGGCTTGCTATCGAAATTCGGACCTAACGGTACCGTTACGGCTTGGCTCTATCGGAGCGTGCCAGTAGTAGCCATGCTTGTATTCTTTCTGGTGATGTCCTTGGGCGCAATTTACGAGAGTAGTCTACCCCACAGATTGTTTCCTATGATGATCGAGTTTTGCTGTTTCGCGGTTGGTGTTATATCCTGGTTTGCACTGAAGATGAGAACGGGATATAGTGTCGTCCTGGTAATGCTTGTTTTCAACTTGTTGCTTCTTGGAAGCGTGCTGAGCTTCAAATAGACCGCACCGGCATCACCGAGAAGGGTCTCGAAGGCCGGTCAGCCAGTAGCGCAGACCGCCGCGGTTGCGGTCTGCAATTTTTCGTCGGGTCTGCGATCGATCAAATTCGCGTGCGCGGGTCGGAGGGCATTCTCGCGCGGTCGATGGGCAAATCGCAGCGCCGTTTTTGCTCATGCGCGCGGCGTTTGAACAGCCGCACCCGTAATGAAGGAATATCGATTCGACAGAAAAGGACGCCGCAGCTTTCACACGGCGCCAGAATACGACACGGCAAGGATGGTGGTGAGCGAAAAGACGCGGACCACAAAAGCAGTGGTCCGCGCTACGAATTCTGAGCCAGCCCCGTTCGGCCCCACATTTCGCGCACAAGTCATGTCAAAGGAGGGAATCATGGCGTCGACAGAGTTGCGGCCTTTTTTTGCTAAAAAGGAGCACGAACTGACGGAAGAGGCGACGCAACAGATTCGTGACCGGATCGAGCAGGGCGATACGGACGTCTACAAGCTCGCGGCTGAATTTGATTGCGCCCCGATTCAGATCGCCGGAATTAAAGCGGCCATGCGCAAAGCGGGTGGCACCGGGACGACAGGAATAGCGAGTTCTGAGGACGTCGAAGACCTAACCGATCCTCGAAAATTCCTGAATCATCTCTTATCGAGCGCGAGGGCCCGCGCCATAAAGTTGGGATTGGAATTCAATCTTGATAAGCCGCCCGAGTTTTTGGCGAAACTCTATGACGACCAAGGGGGAGCGTGTGCAGTCACCGGACTTAGATTCAATCTCACGCGCTTCCCTGACGTGTTGGTGAAACACCCCTACGCCCCGAGTATTGATCAAATCCACGCCGGTAAAGGCTACATCGTCGGAAACGTGCGGCTGGTTTGTGTTGCTGTGAACTTTGGGATGGGCGAATGGGGGCAGCAAGTCTACCTAACCCTCGCGCGGGCGGCTGTAAAGCGCGAGCATGAGCAAGAGAAGGACGAAGAAGCAACCCCCGTTCAGGCCGTTGTCGATGAAGAGCGGCGACGAAAGCCGGAGGCCGAAAGACAGCGTGGCACCCTCGCAGAGCGCTTGGACGCAGCGGAGAAGTTGCTTCCGCTGTTGCCTGAAAGCGAACAAGAGAAGCAGCGCCATCGCATCGCTGGTTTCAAGGCCGCGCTCACCAAGCGAATGCTGGCGGCGAGTGCCGCAGCGGATGCCACCAACCAGGGTCCTCGCTCGGACCCTTGAGCGGATGGCCGGCTGGCGTAGACCTTTCTTTTCAGGTCTGCGCCTACGAGGCTCGACGATTCACGTGATCCGGTCCATTTCCAGCACCGAGCGGCCTCCCAAGAAGTACAACCCCCAGCTTGACCAACGTGAGTTTGCCGATTTACGGTTTGAGATTGAAGATTGAACGGCGAGGGGCTGGATTCCCGCGTGCGCGGGAATGACGGCCGGCGAAAGGGCGCAGACTGCGGCGCAAAGCGACGTTGGGAATTCAGGATGAAGGGCCCATCACCTGTTCCAGGATCTTATCCGAAAACGCCAGCAGCTCGTTCAGTTCAGTGGCGATGACGGCCTCCACGATGGCGAGATCCACTTTCGTATACTGATGGACAACGGTGTTGCGGAAGCCGACCATCTTTTTCAGGCGCTCCGCCATCCGGCCGTCGATGATTCCCGCCGCTTGGAGCAGTTCGAAAGTGTCTGCGGTCGATACCGGTATCCCCAATTTGCGGACCCGGATGATGTGGTTGGCCAGGTCGATGGCCGTCTCGCACGCCCTCACCACGTTGAGCAGCGCGGCGTCCTGCCGCGTGGTGTTGCTCGCAAAGTTCCCGGGGTCTGCCTGATATTCCTCCCGGGCCCGCCGCACGGCGCGCTGGATACTTTGTGCCTTGTTGATGGCGACGTCGTTCATACGGCGTAGGCCCTGCGCGTCTTTTCAAAGGACTCGAGAATCGCCTTTCGCTCTTCGTTCAATTTTTGATAGAGGGAAAGTGTCAGCATCTCAAATTCGGCAACCGCATTGGGGTCGCTGCAATAGAGCCTGCGCCCAAACTGGACGATCTCCTTTTGGAATACCGTCGAGACCTCCCTGGCGTTCACCAGGTCCACGGATTTTTGCAGGGCGCCGGCCAGGGCGTCGTGGCAGGGACTCAGCCTCAAGTGCGGCTGCCGGCGAGCCTGCTCCGGGGGCAGCAGAACGGCGATATCCACGTCGCTGTCGGGCCATTCATCCGCGGTGCCGTAGGTGCCGAAAACGTAGATCGCCTGCGCGGAGGGATAGTGCTCCAGGACGATGCGGACGATGGAGTCCCCGCCCGTCATATCGCCACCTCGAAAATCGTCATGGCGTCATCGCCAAAGATATCCACCACCTGTACCGCCAGTTTGCGCCGGTGGCGCCTCTCCGAAGCTGAAGCCGGCGAGCCAGGGGCGAGTGTCTTCCAGGTAGAGCCGGCGGAGCGAGGGTGTGATTTCGTGGAACATGACGACCGTACGCGGGTGAGTATGGCGCAGGCGACGGTTGAATGCAAGCGCCGGGTGGTGGATTCCCGCCTGCGCGGGAATGACGGGCGGGTCAGGGGCACGCAGGATTGCCGATTGACGATTTGAGATTGACGATTGAAGGGGGGGGCTGGATTCCCGCTTTCGCGGGAATGACGGCGTCTGTGGGAATGACGGCCGGGCGCGGGGGCGCGTGTGCTGAGGCGCAGGGGGGGGTTGCCTCCGCTTTGATAGCGAGGTAGTATATTCCTCACCGATTAAGTCAAGACGGCTGTTCCTGGCGAGGGCCTTATGGCGAAGCGGCGTTCACTCTCCGGCGAATCCATTCGAGAAATCAAGGCGGCGATGAAGGCGGCGCGCACGGCCGACGATTTGCGGCGCCTGCTCTGCGTCTGGCTGCCTGAGGCGCTCGGCCTGAGCGCCGCCCAGACCACCCAGGCGGTGGGCTGGAGGGCGTCGAGCGTCGCGAACGTGAGGGGGCGCTACCTGCGCGGCGGGTTGAGCGGGCTCGAAGACCACCGGCAGCCGCCGCTGCCGCCCGGGACCGCCCCGGCGCTGGCGGCAGCCTTGAGGCGCGCCGAAGGCCTGGACGGCTTCCGCCGCATTCAGTGCCTGCTGCTGCGCGCGCTTTGGGGCCTTGACGCCGCCCAGGTGGGCACGGCGGTGGGATGGGCGCGCGGGACGGTGAGCGAGGTGCAATCCGAGTATTTGCGCCACGGCCAGGCGGCGCTGGCTCCCGCGCGCTCCGCGGCGGGAAGCGCGGAAGCGCAAAAACTGGCCGCGGCCATGAAAGACGCGCGCGACGTGGAGGAGCTCCGCCGGGCCCAATGCCTGTTTCTGCGCGTGGGGCTCGGGTACAGCTCGCGCGAGGTGGCCCGTATCGTGGGGTGGCGGCAGAGTTCGGTGTCGCACTGGCACACCCGCTATTTGCGCGAAGGGGACGCGGCGCTGCGCCGGCCGGGGCGCGGACGGGGGCGGGCCCGCGGGCGTTGGAGGCTCCTCAGTGTGGCGGGCGAGGCCGAGGTGCTGCGCCGCCTGGCCCGCCAAGCGTCGTTCAATGGCTTGCTGGAATTTTCCGTGATCCAGCGGGCCTTCGAGGAGGCGGCCGGCCACCCCGTGCACCCCGCCGTGGTGGTGGAGATCCTCCTGCGCCACGGCTGGGCTCCCGGCCTCGTCTATGTCACCCCCCGGCAGACCCGAATCCCCGCCGAGGAGCGGTGACCCGGGACTGGGGGCGGAAAACGTGGAGGCCTGAAGCGGCGCTTCTGCGGCTCGTAACGGGTGGCGCAAATTCCCGTCATTAAGGTCTGGCGGCAAAGGGTCTGGTGGCGAAAGGTCGGGCGGCAAAAGGTCTGGCGGCAAAAGGGCGGGGTTTCAACCCCGCCGTTCGCGGCGGCAAAAGGGCGGGGTTTCAACCCCGCCGTTCCCGGTGGCAATTTCGAGGGGCCTTCAGGCCCTGAAGCGAGCTCTCTCCAGGGGCTAAAGCCCCAATCCCTATCGATGCGGTTGCGGCGGGGCTGAAGCCCCGCCCTTCCCGCGACACCAAGCCCTGCCCTTCCCGCGACACCAGACGCGGGTGTTGCGCCGGGGCGGCCGGGGAGGATCGCTAAGTTGTGCTGTACGATTTGCTCCTTTAAGGCCTAAGACAGGCCTGTTTTTGGCCTCGAGTGTCCAGAACCCGTACGCTTTTGACTTTTTTCGACTTTTTCACACGGCTGGCAAGTTATTGAAAGTACGTGGGCCTGAGTTCGGGGGACGATGTGCCGTAAGTTGTTGAAAACACGTGATGGAGTTTTTGGCAGGTGAGGGCTGTAAGTTATTGAAAATCGGCTCGGGAGCGGGTCGGCGCTGGGGCGGCCGGCCAAAATCCCTCGAGCCCGCCACCCGTTTCGCGACCGCCGCCGCGCCCCGGCCCGCCGCTCCGGCCCGCCGCCCCGGCCCGGTTCCCTGCTCCCGGCTCCCGAGGGGGTGCACCGGCCGGCGTGGCGGCTAGAGGGCCAGGCTAGGGCGTGGCCACCCGCCGGGCCGCCCGGCAGATCTCGGGTTTCGTCGATGCGCTCGGCCCGGGCCGCGCGGCGATGGGCGCGTGCCTTGCGCTGCACGGTTATGCTAAGATTCAGGTTAGCCTCAAGGGTGAGAACGCCGCTTCAAGTCCGAGTGCTCGGGCCTCGGGTTGAGCGTCTGCCGAAAGGGATTACCGCCTATGTCAGGCCATTCCAAGTGGGCCACGATCAAGCACAAGAAGGGCGCGCTGGACGCCAAGCGCGGCAAGATTTTCACCAAGCTCATCAAGGAAATCACCATCGCCGCCCGCATGGGTGGGGGCGACGCGGATTCGAACCCGCGGCTGCGCGGCGCGGTGACCGCCGCCAAAGCTGAAAACATGCCGGCCGACAACATCAAGCGGGCCATCCAGAAGGGCACGGGCGAGCTGCCGGGCTCCACCTACGAAGAAGCGGCCTACGAAGGCTACGGGCCGGGCGGAGTGGCGCTGATCCTGGAGATCACCACCGACAACAAAAACCGCACGCTCTCCGAGATCCGGCACATTCTCTCGAAGCACGGCGGCAATCTGGGAGCCAACGGCTGCGTGGCGTGGATGTTCAGCAAGAAGGGCTACATCGTGGTGGAAAAGGACAAGGCCGACGAGGCCCGGCTGCTGGAGCTCGTCACCGAGGCGGGCGCGGAGGACATGGTGGACGACGGCAGCAACTGGGAGGTGTTCAGCCCGCCGCACGAGTTCCACCAGGTGGTGGAGACGCTGAAAACGGCGGGGATTGCCCCGGCTGCCGCCGAGGTGTCGATGATCCCGCAGAACTACGTGAAGCTGAGCGGGAAGGAAGCGCATCAGATGCTGCGCCTGATGGACGAGCTCGAAGACCACGACGACGTACAGCACGTTTACGCCAACTTCGAAATCGAAGAGGCCGAACTCGGCGCCCTTGCCGAAGCGCGGTAATGGTCAAGCGTCAAGTCCCAAAATATGCCGCGGGCGGTGGCGACCCGGCCGGTGGTTCGCGATCCCGGGGCCGGCTTGGGCCCTCGGCTATCGTGAGGCGGCGCCGCGCTGCTGCGCTGGCGCTCCTGATGGCCTGCGCGCTGGCGCCGGCGGGGCTCTGCGCCCGCGTCGGCCGGCAGGCTGCTCCGAACCAGGCTGTGGAGCCGGCCTCGCCGCCGGCAGCCGGCACAATCCCGAAGCTGATCTACACTCGCACTCTAGCCGGGAGTATCCCGGAGTATATCGCGGTGACTGTGAATAAGGACGGCTCCGGCACTTACGAAGGACGCCGTCTCAGCGACCCGCCCCACCCGCGCCCGCTTCAGCTCTCTTCGGCCAGCACCGCACAGCTCTTCGAGCTCGCAGCCGACCTCAGTTATTTCCGCTCGCTCCGCCTCGACAGCCACCGCGCGAAGGTGGCAAACCTGGGCCGGAAGACTTTCGTTTACGAGAACGGTGCCGAGAAGAATGAGGTCGAGTTCAACTACACGCAGCAGAAACAGGCGCTCGAGTTGATGGGCGAGTTTGACCGCATCGCCCTGGCCGAGCAGCACGTGGATCTGCTCGAGTACGGCCTCAGATACGACCCTCTCGGACTCCCTGAGGAATTGCTTCGCATCCAAGCCGATCTCGGAGACAAAGCGCTGGCCGACCCGGAACTGCTGGTTCCATCGCTTGAGCAGATCGTGAACAATCCGCGCCTCCTGCATCTTGCCCAGGTGCGCGCCCAGGAAATCCTCAACACCGTTCGGGACGGCAGGTAGATGCGGCGCAGGCGAGCGGTCGGAACCAATGGGCGGCGCCCACCCGTTAAGTAGGACGTTAACTTAACCGCCGGTAACGCCCGGCGGGAAATCCCGCCGCCACTTTGAGCGTCTAAAGAAGTGGCGATGAGAGTAGAATGAGGATGGAGTGAGAGTTCGAACGGTTTGGAGGTGGCGTATGAGCCCCATAAGCTTGCGCCGATTCGCCCCGGTCCTGGGCGTTGTTCTGCTGGGAATAGCACTCCCGCTTTCGGCTCAGGACGAGTACTCTCATGCCCGAATTGTGCGGCTAAGTTTCGTCGACGGCAACGTGACCGTCTTGCGTGCCGGCTCTGCGGACTGGGCCAACGCGCCCGTGAACACTCCGGTCGAGGAGGGCTTCCAGCTCTCGACAGACAAGAACAGTTACGCTGAGGTGCAGTTTGAGAACGGATCGACGGCGCGTGTCGGTGAGCTCTCGCTTCTCAAGTTCGATCAACTGGGACTGACCGAGTCCGGGGAATCCTTGAACAAGATCACGCTCGATCGCGGTTACGGCACCTTCGAGATGATGCCGGAAAAAATCGCCGTCTTCGAGTTGCGTTCCGGCGACGCCACGCTGAAGCCACGGGGCAAGGCCGAGTTCCGCGTGGATCTCGATCGGGGACGCCTTCGCCTCGAAGTGTTCAAAGGCGCGTTGGATGTGGACAGCCCGGAAATCAACACCACCGTCGCCCGCGACAACGTCCTTGAGATCTCGCCAAACGGCACGCAGCCGTACACCCTGAGCGCGGGGATCACGCGCGATGATTGGGACCAGTGGGTTTCGCAGCGCGACCAGGCGGTAGCCGCGGCCACGCCGCCCGCAGGGGTGACACCCGGCGCGCCTGCTTACGGTTGGAGTGACCTAAACGCGTACGGCACGTGGTCCTATCTCGACGGTTACGGCTACGGATGGGTGCCCGACGTCGCCGGGCCTTGGTCTCCCTTCAGTGCCGGCCAATGGTGCTGGTACCCCGGGTTCGGGTACACCTGGATTTCTTACGAACCCTGGGGCTGGCTACCCTACCACTACGGCGGTTGGAACTTCACTTCGCTTTTTGGTTGGGTCTGGTTCCCGGGCGCGTCCTGGGGTTGGAGACCTGCGACCGTGAACTGGTATCAAGGGTCGGGCTGGGTGGGCTGGACGCCAAGCGGACCGGTGCTGGGCCGTACGGGGTTGGGCGCGGGCAAATTGCCGCCCCCCGCGAAGGGCTGTCCGGGCGCGCCCGGCTGCTTGAACGCCGTCAACGTCGAGACATTCCAGAAGGGCGGACCCCTTCAGCCTCGGCAATTTCTAAAGGTGACCGCCGCCGAGGGCGCGGCCGTGAATGCTCCCGAAATTCGGCCCGGGCACCTAGCTCTCATGCCGGGCACGGCTGCCAGGCTCTCTCCGGCGCAGCAAGCAGTAGTCAGCGGGGCTGCCGGGTTTTCGCCGGCCCGGGCCCCCTCCAGTGCCAGTCCATCCTCGGAAGGCCGGCAATTTACCCGCCGCGCACCCGAAACAACAGTCGCGGCTCCCCCGGCACAGGCTAGGGGGAGCTCGCACGTCTTCTGGGGCACACCGGCGTCCGGCGGCAGCGCCCCCAGCATCCACTCCGGAGGATGGTCAGGGGGGACGCATGAAGCCGGCGGCTCCGCCCGGGGCGGTGTAATCGAAGGGTCGCGTGGGGGAGGGGGCACGATCGGAGGCTCGCGCGGCGGCGGCATCGTAGAAGGTTCCCACGCCAGCAGCGCTGCGGGCGCGTCCAGTTCCCATGGCGGCGGGGGCGGAGCGCCCCACCACTGATCCCGCCGTAAGACTGATTCGAATCCCGGAAGGGACGAGGCTGGGTGCCGTCCCTTCCTCTCAGCGGCTCACTACGATCCCCGCATAGCCCACCACGCTGTCTCGTGGTCCGCCGGCGTCGGCGGACGTAGCGTATCGCACGAGCTCGGCCCGAGTGGCGCCCAGGTCGCGCGCAGCCACCAGCAGAGCCACCGCGGGGCCAAATCCACACATCGAAATGCGCTCCCGGAAGATGGTTTCCCACAGCCCGGGGGCGTCCAGATTCAGGATCCTGTCGATGGCCTTCCGGTCCTTTGCCCGAGTCACGCCGTCGGGCTCGTAATGATTTAAGTCGCTCGACGCAACGATCAAAACGCCTTCCGCCGAACTCTTCACGCCTGTGGCCACGGCGTGCCCCAGCTCTTCCAGGGTGTCATAATCGCTCACACCGACGGCGATCGGCAGAAAACTGAACGGATGGCCGCGCCGCTGCAGAAAGGGAATCTGCACTTCAAGGGAATGTTCGGTGGCGTGTGCCTCGGCGTCCTCCGTCAGCAGCGGGCAGGCCAGGCGCACCACACGCGCCAGCGCGGAGTTGAGCGAAGCCTGGCCGAGCGGCGTGGCCCAGGCCCCCACTGCCATTAGCGCGAGCGGCGCCCCCTGGCCGAAGTGGTTGGGCCCGAGGATGATGTACTCCGGGCGCGCCGGGAGCCGCCGGTAGACGGCGCCCGCCACTTCGCCCGAATACTGGTAGCCGGCATGCGGCACGAGACACCCAACCGCGGAGGCAAAGTCCGGCTCCGCTTCGGCTCCGGGCGCGAGCCAGCGGTCGAGCTCACGCTCCAAGGCCGCCCGGCCGGCCGGATAAAAGCGTCCGGCCACCGCGGGACGGCGCAAGCCGGGTGGGGACATGATCGAATCCCGAGAATCGGGCGGAGGCTGTCAAGCAGCGGGCGGATGGCGCTCAATGCCGGTCTTCTTCGTTCGCGTCCAGTTTGATCTGGAGGGCCTTCAGGAACTGGGCGTCTTCGCTGGTCATCTCGAGGCGAGCTCGCTTGCCGATCTTCTGGCGGTGCACCACGTCGGCTTCGCCCCGCTTGTTGAACCCGATCGTTACCTCGAGCACCAGCAGCAGATCGTATCCTGCCGCCTTGATCTTGCCCATCACTTCGCCGATGCGTTCGGATTCGGACAGAGATTCGTTGATGGCCTCGCCTAACTCCTCCATCAAACGCTTAAACTCGCGGTTCGATTCCAATCCTCTCACCTTCAGAAGTGATCTCGCCTGACCTCAAGGCGATTCTAGGTGCCGATCGATTGGATGTCAAGTTTGACGGCAACCGCGTAGAAAATCACCAGGGTCCGGGGAAGGTTCTGAAACGCAGCCCGTACAAGAAGGACCGGGCGAGGGTGCGAGCCGGCTCGCGATTGGAGGACGGCAGCGAGCTACCGCATTCCAAAACCTCGCCCGTCAACCCGACATCCTGACGAGCGCGGGGGGAATAGATTTAACCGCGCCCGCCAGCTATCGGGAAGCTGTCGCCTAGTGTGGGCCATTGGCGGCCATGGCGCTCGAGGCCACCTGGGTGCCGATTACGCTGCCCGAGACGATCATGTCGACGCGCCGGTTCTGTCTGCGGCCGGCGGCCGTGGAATTGTCGGCGATGGGGTTGGCGTCACCGAAGCCTTGAGCCTTGATTGCGTCGGGCGACACGCCCTGGGCCACCAGGAATGTTCTCACCGCCTCGGCTCGTTTGTCCGAAAGCGCCTGGTTCGTCTCGTCCCGCCCCGTGCTGTCTGTGAAGCCGTCCACGTCGAGCCTTACGCCGGGGTAGGCCAGCAGCACGCCCGCGATTTTGGCTAGGGCCATCTTGGCGTCAGTGGTGAGCCCGTAACGGCCCGTTGAAAACAGCACGTCCGACATGCGCACCACCAGGCCGCGCGAGGTGTCCTGGGTTTGAAGGATGGTGTTGAGTTGTTTGAGGAGCCGGGCGCGCATTTCGCGGGCCTGATTTTCGGCCATGTCGGCGCGCTGCTGAGCGTCGGCCGCGGCGGCATTCGCCTGGCTGGCCTGGGCCTGAGCCTGTTGCTGGGCAGCCTGAGCCTCAGCCTTGGCTTGGGCTTCGGCAGCGGCCTGAGCCTGGGCTTGCGCCGCCTGGTCCTGGGCCTGCGCAGCCTGGACCTGAGCTTGATTGGCTTGAGCCTGGGCCTGCGCGGCTTGCGCCTGGGCCTCCCGCGCGTCCTTCTTCACCTCCGCCTGTTGCAGGGCCTCCTGTTTGCTGAGGGCGATGATGCGGGCGTCCTCGGCGATCTGCACGGCTTCGCGAGCGTCGGTGATGATGCTCTTCTTGTCGCCGCGGCCCGCCGCGAACGCCTGGGCGTTTGCGAGATCCTGCTGCGCCTTGGCGAGTGTGCCGGCCGCCTGTTCTTCCGCGCCCGCCCACTTGGCGATGCGGATGGCGTTCTCAGCCTCGAAGAGGTCGAGCGGCGCCTGGCCCTTGATCACAATCGGCGTGAGGCTGGAGGAGGCGACGTCGCGGGTGTACTGGCCGCGCTTCAACAAGTCGAACTTGGCGTCCACCTGCTCGATGGTGCCGGTGGTATCCGGCAGCACCCGGTTTTCGGCCACCACCATGTCACTCGGACGCGTCACGGCAAAGTAAGGCTCGGCGGTGACGATCAGCCCGAAGGCCTGTAGGTTGGTGGCGGCATCGATTTCGGCGTTGCCGTCGTCATTGGGGAGGACCTCACCCAGGTTTTCGGGCCGGCCGTCGGGCGTAATCGCCCAAAGCACGTAGGTGAGAGAAGGCGGGCCGAATTGCGTGGCCGCCTGCGTCAGATGCTTGAACTCGGCGTGAATGCGGGTGGAGCCCTGCTTGCTCTCCACCTTGGCCTTGCCCTCGGCCCGGGCGAGAAGGCTGGTGCCCTCGAACCCGATCGAAGTGGACTCCCGATTCCGGAAGTTGATGGCCTTTACGGTGCGGCCGATTACAAGCACCTTGAATACGGCCACGGTGCCGTCCGGAGTCCTCTCGTTGTTTTCGGTGGGCACCGCCTGGGTTTGGTCGGGAACTGGGTTCTGCGCCCAAAGACACAGCGGCAGTAACGATACAAGAAGTGTCACGAAAGCTCTTCTCATTTTAGTTCTCCTTTACCCCCCTTCGACCTGATCATCGCGGAACGCTCGGCGCAAAACGAAGCGGTGCGTAAGGCGCAACGCTTCGTGGCGCTGGCGGGGTTACAGCCATGTGCCCAGTTATTGCGGTGGCTGGTGCTTTCGTGGGCCGCTCTCGGGGCGAGGCGCAGTCCGGCGCTGAGATGCCGGGCGGATCACGCTCTGCGGGCGAGGCGCAGTCCGGCGCTGGGCCGTTGGGCGAGCTACGTTTTGTGGGCGAGGCGTGCTCCGGCGCTGAGATGCCGGGCGGATCACGCTCTGCGGGCGAGGCGTGCTCCGGCGCTGGGCCGTTGGGCGAATCACGCTCTGCGGGCGAGGCGCAGTCCGGCGCTGCGCCGTTGGCCGGATCGAACCGGGCGGCTGCGGCGCGCTTCGCCGTTGCCGCGGCGACTGCGACAGGTTCGACGAATGAGGCGTGGTGCGCACCGGCGCCGTACTTCGATTACTCGCGCGAGCGCCCCCGGCCGGCGGCCGTGCCGACGGATGCGTTCGCGCCATCGTCGGAGTTGAACGCGGAGCAGACCTGGCCTGCGTCCGAGAGGTGCTGGGACGCGCATGGTTCAACGAACGATTCCCCGGGCGGGCAGAAATCGGGGTCCCACCCGCACCTCGATTCGCGGCCGTGCGGGACGGCGCGGGGTGATAGGGTCCGCCGGCCCGGCTGGCCTGCACGACACCGTGTCCGCTAAACACTCCGGGCCTGGGCGTGGCCGCGACGGCCGGCCGGCCGTGGTTCACGGACGCCCATTGCGCGCGGTTGGCGCGCGCGCCCTGCTCGTGCTGTATTTGAGCGGGCAGCGGCGGGTCTCGGCGCGCCCGAGCCGCAGCCAGTTGAGCCGAAGTCGGGCGGGCGCGTACGCCGCCCGTGCCGCCGTTGTAGCTTGCGCGGTTGGCCGCGAAGTTGTTGACGACGGTTCTGTTGTAGACATTCCGAATGTTCGTGGTGCTGACGTTGTTCACCGAGCGGTTGTAATAGAAGGCTCCGCGGTTCCAATATCCGCCTTCATAACCGAATCCTGCGTACCCAAAGCCATAATTGATGCCGCCGTAGAAGCCGACCACGGGGCCCCAGTAGCCTACATTCCACACGTACACGCCATTATTCCAGCCCCAGTAGCCTGGAGTCCACAGCGCATCGACGAAAGGCGGCAGCACCCAGGTACCCGGCACCCAGTAATAGCCGTCAGCCGGGTCGTAGGCCCAGTAACCGGGCGTCCAGATATAGCCGGGGCCCGGACACACGGGTTGCACGTATACGGGCAGCGGCGGCGGCGCGAACCCTACAGAGATGCCGATCCCGAACGCAACACGCGCGGAAGACACGGCGGGCGCCGCCAGCATCGCGAGCGTGGTCAACATCACCAGGGTAAGCGTGACCGACCGAAGAAATGCAGGGGCTCTTCGCGCGACCGGGCTCCCGTGCCCCTGGCCGTCATAAGCGGCGCTTGAATGATTCACCCTCGCACCACCTTCGCTGTCGTCCCGCGCGTTGCTGACTGAAACTTCTTTCCATGTTTTCGTCAAACACTCGTCAACGACAACATAGCTCTGTTTCGTCATGAGAGCACCTCACACCATCTCGCTGCAAAAACAGTGCCAAAGCGCAGCGATGGAAGGCCCGGCGGCGTGCAAGTCTCCGCCTATCAATGTCCTCCAGGCACAGAAAACCACCACAAAGGCCCGGCCCGAGGCCACGAGAGTGGGAAAAAACTACCCGCCGCGCTGGCCGGCGTCAAGCCGCCGCAGTCCATAGAGCCTGCCGCACCAGATCCCAAGACGGCCGGTGCTTTCACTGCAACACCCGGCGGGAGCGGCCGGGAGAACCTGGCGCGAACCTCCGGAGACGTTCCCCCGATCGGTGGGAAATGGCTCGCCCGCCTATTCGCCAGGTGCCGCTCTCCACAATCTGCCCGAGGGTGCCGCCGGCTCTCTTCATTGTCCGGGCGCCAGTTGGTCATGAAGCGTATGTTTCTGAAACTCGGTACCCTCGTCCGTCTTAGAGTTCCCCAGCCCGGTCAGCGCGCTCGAGAGGGACCGGTAAATTCTGAGCGACGTACTGCGGATGAGCCCACCCCTGGCCTCCGGATGCTAATATGATCTTGGCGCTGTCAGGGCGCCGCCGTGTCCGCGGAAAGGACTGCGTCCCCCTGAAGTGGCCGAACCCTACAGCGTTATCTCGATGAACTCTTTTCTGCCCGAGCCAGCGGACACCGGGCGCAGCGGCTGACGCGGGACGCGCGGCCCGGAAAGGAGCTCATTGTGACCCCTAGACTGTCGCAACCGCCTGGCATCCTGATTCGTGACGCGCGCCCCGAGGACGCTGCCGCGATGGTGCGCGTTCTGATCCGCACGAAAGAGGAATCGTTCTCCAATCCAATTAATCCCCACGAGCTCGATTTTGACTTCTGGCACCGCCGCTGGCAGGGCTATATCCAACAGGGCAGCCGCGCCCAGCAATCACGAGGCGACGGTTTCGCGATCCTTGCCGAGAGCGACGCTCGACTCGTCGCCTTTGCCGCATACCACCACACGCGCCGATGGGGCTGCGATGCTGAATTGGAGTCGATCTACGTGCTGCTGAGCCACCAGGCTCGGGGCGTCGGCACCAGCTTGCTTCGCGAGATCTTCCAACGGCTGCGTGCCGAAGGCTCGCGCAGCCTGTGCGTGGGATATTCTCCGGACAATCCCTACAAGCGCTTCTACCTCAAACACGGAGCCATCGAGATCAATCCTCATTGGGCGGCCTGGCGCTCCCTGCCCGCTGCGGAGGTGGCGCTGTGAACAAGAACCCGCCTACCCGAAGGCTCCGTGAACGCCCGGACATCGATCAACTCAAGCGGCAGGCGAAGGAACTGCACAACGCGTTCAGCGCCGGACAGGCCGACGCCGTCGCCGAGGTCAACGCCCATTACCGCCACGCGGATGCGGCGCAGTTCGCGCTGCACGACGCGCAACTTGTGCTGGCAAGAAGCTACGGCTTTGAGAGCTGGCCCAAGCTCAAGGCGTATGTGGACGGGCTGACGGTCAAGCGGCTCGCAGAGTCCGTGCGCGCCGGGGACCTGGCACAAGTGCGGGCGATGCTCAAGGCCCGCCCGGAGCTGGTGAATATGGCGATGTCGTACAGCGACGAGCACCGCCCGCTTCATTACGCCGTCATGAATCGTTCGGCCGCGATGGTGCGCCTGCTGGTGCAGCACGGCGCCGACGCGAGAAGTGGCATCCACCCGCACCGCGAGGCCACCGCCGCTCTGACCATTGCTCGCGAGCGCGGCTACCACGAAATCGTCGCCATTATTCAGGACGAGGAGCAACGCCGCCGCGAGGCCCGGAGCCGGTCCGGCGCGCCGGTAACGAGCTCGCAGGACAAGCTGAGCGAAGTCATCCGGTCGAGCGACGACGCCCGGGCAATCGCGATGCTGGAGGCCAGTCCATCGCTGGTCCATGCCTGCGACCGCGACGGCTGGACGCCGCTGCACGTGGCCTCGGAGGTGCGCAGCCCGCAAGTGGTGGCGTGGCTCCTTGAACACGGCGCCGAACCGAACCGGAGCGGCAAGGATAGCCGGACGCCGCTGGACCTGGCGGCGGGGGGAAGGCGGCCCATCCCAGGCGAGCCGTTCGCCGCGGTGGCCGGCTTGCTGCGGCGGGCCGGCGCAGAGCTGACGCCCCGCGCGGCCGCGGCCTTGGGTGATGCGGACTGGCTACGCGCCCGGCACGCCGAAGGGACACTCGTGAACCCGGTCACCTGGGAAGCGGGCGGGCTGCTCACCGTCGCCGTCAGGCACAACCGGCCCGACGTGCTGGCGCTGCTCCTGGACTTCGGGTTCGACCCGGACGAACGGGTGAGGTCGGGCGAAGGCGATGGCGCGGTTTACTCGCAGGCCTTTCCGCTGTGGCACTGCGCGGCGCTGGGCAGGCGCGAAATGGCGGAGGCGCTGCTCCGCCGCGGAGCGAGCCTGAGCGCGCACGTGGACTCCGCGGGCTCTCCCGTGCACAGCGCCTACAGCCACCGTCAATGGGAAATGGTCGATTTGCTCCGGCGCCACGGCGGTGTGGTGGGCGCCGACGCGGCGGCCCTCTATCGCCAGACCGGGCTGGTACGGCAGATGCTCGCGGACGAGGCTCGCGGCGTACTGCCCGAGGGGACGGTGTCTCCCGGGAGAACTTTGCCGGAGGACCTCCTCGACTTCGCCGCCAGCGGTGGCGATCCCGAGATCGTGCGGCTGGCGCTCGAGCGCATCGACTGGCCGCGCCATGACCCGCGCTGGTTCTGGTTTCTGGCCAGGCCGCTCGATTTCTGGAACCATATTCCGTGGCTCTATGCAGGAAATCACGAGCTCGATCGCGGCACCTATCTGGCGTGTTTCCGCTTGGTGCTGGAGCGGTGCGACCCCAACATTCTCGGGGGCTTCGGCCAAACGGTGCTGCATGAAGTGGCGGCCGCGGGCGACCACGTGACCGAAGAGGAAGCGGCGGCGTTCGGCAGGGAGCTGCTCGAAGCTGGAGCAAGAATGGATGTGCGCGACGAGATCCTAAAAAGCACGCCCCTCGGCTGGGCGTGCCGCTGGGGCCGCGAGGAAGTGGTGAAGGTGCTGCTCGCGCGAGGAGCGGACCCGGTGGAGGCCGATGCCCAGCCCTGGGCGCGGCCCAGAGCGTGGGCGGAGAAAATGGAACGTTCCGGCATGCTGGCGGTTCTGGGCGAGCACGGTGGCTGAGGTATCCCTCTCGTCACCGGCACGTAACCCTACACCGTTTACCGGACGGCCCCCCGGCCGCAGGCCGGCAATCCTGAAAACCCGCCCGTCAGGTTCAGATCGCCCCAAACGGCATTCTGGGACGCCGGCGGGGGAGAGCCCCACGCGGCGACGGCGCGCGGCGCTCCCCCCGTCGCTCTCTCCTTGACATTCTACCTATCTCCGTTATATAGGTAGAGTGTCTAGGAGAAATCATGGCGGTTGAGAAATCCGACCTGCTGCAAGGCACGCTCGACATGCTGATTCTCAAGATCGTCGCCCTCGGGCCTGTGCACGGCTACGGCATTTCGCGGCGCATCCAGCAAATCTCGAAGGAAGTGCTGAGAGTGCAGCAAGGCTCGCTTTACCCGGCGCTGCACCGCCTGGAGAAGCGCGGTTGGCTCGAGGCGGAGTGGGGCGCGTCCGAGAACGGCAGGCAAGCCAAGTTCTATAGGTTGTCGGCAAAGGGGCGCAGGCAGTTGGAGAGGGAGGAATCCAACTGGAACCGCCTCGCCGGGGCCGTGGCCGAGATCCTCCAAACGGCTTCGTAGCCCGGAGTTTCGAAATGGGTTGGTGGAAATCTCTTCTTCGCAAGCGCCATCTGGGCAGCCAACTGGACTCCGAGATTCGGTTCCATATCGAGGAGCTGACCGAAGAGAACATCGCGGCGGGACTCGAGCCCGCAGAGGCGCGGAGGCAGGCCATGCTTGAATTCGGCGGCAAGGAGCAGATCAAGGAAGAGGTGCGCGACGTTTACCGCCTTCCCGTGATCGAGAGCGCGCTCGGAAATCTGAGATCGGCCCTCCGCTTCGTGCGAAAGTCGCCGTGGTTCGCCGTCACCGTCGTGGCCACGCTGGCCCTCGGCATTGGCGCCAACAGTGCGGTGTTCTCCGCTCTCGACGCCGTCGTTCTCCGGCCCCTGCCGTTTCCCGACAGCGCCCAACTGATGAAGATCGATCAGTTCAATCCGAAGAACGCGGGCCAGGGGGGATTCGCGGCGCCCGTGCGGCTCGAGGACTGGAACCGGCTGAACTCCACTTTCCAGGCCATCGCCGGCTACTACCTGGAGGACGAGTCCGAGACCTCGGGCGAGCTTCCCGAAAAAGTGACGAGCGCGCTCGTCACCCCGCGGTTTCTTCAGGTGTGGGGCGTAGCTCCCGCCTTGGGGCGCGATTTCACGCCGGACGAAGAGCGCTTCGGGGGCCCTTCGGCCGTGCTCATCAGCGACCGATTCTGGCGCCGCCGCTTCGGCGCCGACCCTGCCGCCGTCGGCAAGAAACTGCGTCTCGGCGGATCCTCGTCCACCATCGTCGGCGTCATGCCGGCCTCGTTTCTCTTTCCCGAGCGCGACGTGGACGTGTGGTCTGCGGTGCCGATGAACGCGCCCTACGCCCAGAGCCGGGAGTCCACCTGGTTCATCACCATCGGCCGCTTGAAGCCCGGCGCCACCCTGGCGCAGGCGAGGGCGAACCTGGCCGCGGTGCAGGCGCAGCTCGGCAGGCAGTTTCCCAAGACGGACGGTGAATTGGGAGTCAAGGTCGTGGCGCTAAAGGAGACGATCGTCGGCGACATGCAGGAATCCCTGTGGCTGCTCTTCGGCTCCGTGTCGCTGCTGCTGCTGATCGCCTGCACCAACATCGCGGCCTTGTTGCTGGCGCGTGCCGCGCAGCGCCAGCACGAGATCGCCATCCGCTTCTCGCTGGGCGCCTCGCGCGGCGCCGTGGTGGCCCAGTTGCTCACCGAGGCGTTTGTGCTGGCGCTGGCCGGCGCCGGGGCGGGCCTGCTGCTGGCGGGCGCAGCTTCGAAGGCGTTTCGCATGCTGGCCGGGAACCTGCCGCGCGTGGATGAGATCGGGCTCGACTGGAGAATCGTGTTGTATTCGCTGGCGTGCGCGGTAGCCGCCACCCTGCTGTGCGGATTGTTCCCGGCGCTGCGCGCCACCCGCCGCAGCCTTTCGAGATCGATGGCGCAAGCCAACCGCACCCAGGTCTCGACGCGCAGCCGGATGCAATGGACGCTGGTGGGCGTGCAGGTTTCGCTGGCCGTCACCCTTCTGGCGGGTGCCGGTCTGCTGGTGCGCAGTTTTCAGGCGCTGGGCCGCGTTTCGCCGGGGTTCGAAGTGAGTCACATTCTCACCCTTCACATCAGCGCAGGCTGGGGCGAGACCGCCGACATGAAAGCCCTCGGACAGCGCATCGACCGCACCCTTGAAGCTTTGCGCAGTGTTCCGGGCGTGGAGGCCGTTGCCACCTCGGCGGACCTGCCTGGTGTCCCAACCCAGTATCAAACGGAGGTGAAACTGGCCGAGGGCGGCACCGAGCCGGATCGGAAGCTAATGGTCGAGAGCCGCTTCGTCTCGCCCGCTTATTTCGCCACCATGCAAGTACCGCTGCTCGCGGGCGAATTGTGCCGCGAGCCGGTGTCTTCGCCGGACAGGAAGGGGGCCGCGTGGAGCTCCCTTCAGGTGATGGTGAATCGTAGCTTCGCCAATACTTATTTCGGCGCAGCAATTCCAATGGGCTATCACGTCCAGTTGCCCGGCAACAGCTTTGTGCCGCCGCCCGGTGAAATCCGGGGAGTGGTGGGAGATGCGCGCGAGGAAGGCCTGAACCGCGCGCCGTCACCCACCGTCTATTGGTGCGTCAGCGACCCCGACCCCGATCCCTACTACCTCATCCGGGCGCGCGGTGCACCGATGGCGCTGGCCCAGACGCTTCGCCGCAAGATTCATGAGGTGGAGCCGGCGCGCTCGGTGTTCGACGTCATGCCCCTCTCCGAGCGCCTCGGCGACGCCTTCGCGGACACCCGCTTGCGCACCGTCCTGCTCGCGTTCTTTGCCCTCACGGCCGTCTCGCTGGCCTGCCTGGGCCTTTATGGAACGCTCAGCTACTTCGTGAATATCCGGCGGCGCGAAGTGGGCTTGCGCCTGGCGCTCGGGGCCTTGCGGAGACAAGTGCTCCGTCAGTTTCTCCTCGAAGGCCTGGGAGTGGCGGCTCTGGGATGTATGGGCGGCTTGCTGCTGGCGGCCGCCTTCGCGCGGCTGCTCTCCGGGATGCTCTACGGCGTGTCGCCCTCAGATGCCATCACGCTCACCGGCGTCGTCGCCCTCATGCTTTCCGTCGCTGCGCTCGCGTCGGTAATTCCGGCGCTGCGCGCGGCGCGCGTGGAGCCCATGCAGGTGCTGCGCGAGGAGTAGCCTCCGCGCTACGGCAGCATCCGAAACGGCACGATGCTGGTGCGCGTGCCGCTGGGTATGGTCGCCTGGACCTTGCCGCCGGTGGCGCCGACGGGGCGCAACTCGCCTCTGCTGGAGCGCCGCAGCCTGCACCGTAAGGGACCGGCGATTTGGAAGATCGTCCTCAAGTCGCCGCTCATAGAGCGGCGCTACAGCATACAGACCGCCGAAAGTGCTTGACAGGGCATTCCCTCCCGCGGTATATTACCAGACGGTCATCAACTTTAGCGTTAGCCGGGCCGTCGTCGGGAGGGGACGGTTCGGCTCGGGAGTCTCTTATGCCCCTGCGCCGTTCGCGTCTGCTCACTCCCGCCGCGGTTGCCGCCCGGCGCGCCAACGCCCGCAAGTCCGTTGGAACGCGCGCGGACGCGGGCAGCCGGACGCGCCTCGCGCCCCCTCGGGAAGACCACTGCATATACTTGCAGGGCGGCCTGCTGCGGCGTGCCCTCGACCTGAACCCCAGGATGCTCCCTAAGCTTATGAATAACTTAGGCTTAGAGGCGTTCGCCGCCGGTTGGGCGCCGGGAGGGGAGACCGCGAGAAAAAAAAGGGTCCCCCACCAAAGCCGGAATGTGACGCAGAATGAATAAGATACAAAATTATGGAGGGCCTCCCAAAGCCGGAATGTCCTTTAGAATGAAGGAGTTGTAAAAGTTACACAAAGCCAAGGTGAGAAAAATGAGAATCGCGTAAGTTGCATGGAATCAGTTGGATAGTGCGATTGTAAATTTTACACAAAGCCAAAATAGGACGACAGTGAGAATCGGCTAAGCCTCACGGAATGAGTTAGTTCCAGAAAAGTGATGCAAAAGCTCTCAGAGGCTTGGGTTGACGAAGGAAGAAGCGGTGCTCCGGCGCCGGCGAGGATGCCATGGCGTCTGCTGCCTGTGCCTGACGGCGTGGCGCAAGGCCTTAAGCAGAACCGATTGCATCACCTTGAGGAGAGTGGCCTGAAATGCGGCCGCCCACGAATTCTTGCGCAGGGCGCATAACAGATCCCATTCCTTGCCAACCGCGGATATACTCGGGCTCGACCTGGGAGGCGCGATGACGAACCGGACACGGCCGTACGTAGTCTGCGGGCTGGGGTTGCTGGCCTGGGCCGGACTCTGTTCCGCCCAAACCGGCCCGGCAAATGCCAAGTACGAAGTGATCGTCGCGAAGAACGTCATGGTCCCCATGCGGGACGGGGTGAAACTGGCCACGGATGTCTACCTGCCGGCCCGTGACGGAGCGCCCGTGCCACGGAGATTCCCGGCGCTGGTATCGCGCACCCCTTATGGCAAAGACCCGCCGCCCGATTGGCCGGAGTCGGAAAACGAGGCCTACCGCTTCGCCCAACTCGGCTACGCGGTTGTGGTGCAGGATTGCCGCGGCCGCTACAACTCGGAGGGCACGTTCTATATCGACGTCAACGAGGGCCGGGACGGCTACGACACCGTGGAATGGGCGGCGGAACAACCGTGGTCGAACGGCAAAGTGGGAACTTACGGCGGGTCTTACCTGGCGCAGGCTCAGAACGCCCTGGCGGTGCTGAGGCCGCCTCACCTGGCCGCCATGTTTGTCATGGTCGGCACTTCCAACTATTTCGACGAGGGCGCTTACCGCGGCGGCGCCTTCACCCTGTTGCACAACCTCGTGTATCCCTTGATCCTGGCTTCCACCAGTCCGGAGGCGCGGCGCGACCCGGCCCTGAAGGCCGCCATGCTCCAGGCCATGCACGAGCAGCTCGGGGGTTGGCTGCGTGCATATCCCTACCGCCCCAATGCATCGCCGCTTCTTCTCTCTACGGTGAATGAGCGCTGGTTCCAGGACTTCGTCGAGCATCCCGCTTACGACGACTACTGGAAGCAGAATGGGTTCAACTTTGAGGTTGCTTACGACAAGTATCCCGATATCCCGATCTATTTCCTCAGCGGCTGGTACGACCTGTTCGAGCGGGGCACGCTGCACAATTACCTGGGCCTCGCCGGGCGCCACAAGTCTCCCACGAAACTCCTGATGGGTCCCTGGGTACACGGAATCGGTCCGCGCGCTTCGGGCGACGTGGACTTCGGGCCCACGGCCGGAGTCGATCTCGCGGCGGAGCAGCAGCGCTGGTTCGATCAGGTGTTGAAGGGAAAGAACACCGGCATTCTTGACGAGCCGCCGGTGCGCTTGTTTATTATGGGCGGCGGCGATGGCACGCGGACCCCGAAGGGCCTCATGGAGGACGGCGGCCGGTGGCTCGCCACAACGGCCTGGCCCCCTCCGGGAGCATCGTCCCGCGCCTACTACCTGCATGAGGACGGCAGTTTGAACGAGCAGATGCCCGGCGACGAAGCCCCCAGCACGTACTCGTTCGACCCCGCCCATCCCGTGCCCACCATCGGCGGGCAGATTGATTCCGGCAAGGAGTTCTCGCCCGACGGTCCGCGCAACCAGCAGTGCACCCTGAAGATCTTCGCATGCGATAACGGCCTCCCCTTGTCGTCCCGCCGCGATGTGCTGGTGTTCGAGACGCCGGCCCTGGCGTCGGAGGTGGTGATCGCGGGACCGGTCCAGGTCGATCTTTGGATCTCCTCCTCGGCCCCGGACACCGACTTCACAGCCAAACTGGTCGACGTTGCGCCGCCCAATCGCGACTATCCCTGGGGCTTTGCCATGAATCTGGCTGACCGTATCGTCCGGGTCAGTTCGGGAGATGACACCGCCGCGCGGAGTTTGCTGAAGCCCGGCGAAATCCGCAACGTGACCATCGATCTGGTCGGGACGGCCAACCGATTCGGGACCGGCCATCGCATCCGCGTGGATATTTCGAGCAGCAACTTTCCCTTTTTCGATGTCAATCCCAACACGGGAGAGCGGCCCGGCCATCAGACCCACGAAGTGACGGCGCTGAACACCGTCTACCACGACCGGGCTCGCCCCTCGCACATTAATCTGCCCGTTATGCCGCCCGGGGCTGTGACCGCCCGGAATCCGTGAGGTGTCGGCGTGCCGTGGCGATGACTGCAGATGAGCCTGCCCGGTGGGCGCGGCTCACTTCGCGCCCCGAAGGGAGACTCACATGGACAGACGGGAGTGTTTTCAGTTTGCGGTGGCGGGAGCGGCCGCAGCAGTCTTGCCGGCACGGCGCCTGGCGGCTGAAGAGCAAGCGGCGCGCGCCACGCGGGGATTGCCGTCGCCCACCATTAAAGACATCAAGGTGATCGCCACCCAGCCGGCGGGCGTGCGGCTGACGGTGGTGAAGGTGCTCACCGATCAGGACGGGCTCTACGGTTATGGTTGCGCCACCTTCACGCAACGCGCCGACCTGGTGGAGCCGGCCGTCGAGAAATATCTCAAGCCATTCCTGGTTGGGAAGCCCGCCGACCGCATCGAGGATACCTGGCAGGCCTGCTACAACAGCTCCTACTGGCGCAACGGCCCCGTGCTCAACAACGCGATCGGCGGGATCGACGAGGCCCTGTGGGACATCAAGGGCCGGCAGGCCAACCTGCCGGTGTACCAGTTGCTGGGCGGCAAGGTTCGCGAAGCGGCGGCAACTTACGACACGGTAGGCGGCGCGGACGCGGCGGAGGTCATCGACCGCGCCCGGCAATCGCTGGCGGCAGGGTTTAAATACATCAAGGTTCAGATCGGCGTGCCCGGCATGGCGGTGTACGGCCCGCGCAGCGGCCCAACGATGAAGGGCCTGCACGCTGGCGCAGTGTTCGAGCCGGGTCCTTACATGCGCCGGACGCGCCAGATGCTCGAAACGTGCCGGAAGCAGTTGGGCGAGGAGATCGAGTTGATTCACGACGTGCACGAACGCGTGAGCCCACACCAGGCCGTCCAATTCGCCAAGGAGCTCGAACCCGTTCGGCTGTTCTATTTGGAAGACGCGCTTTCGCCCGAGGACATCGATTATTTCCGCCAGATCCGGCAACAGTGCACAACCTCGCTGGCCATGGGCGAGCTCTTCAACAGCCCGCACGAGTGGCAGCCGCTGATTGCGGAACGCCTGATCGACTATATTCGCGTCCACTTGTCGCAAGCCGGAGGTCTGTCGCCGGCTCGCAAGATAGCCATCCTGGCGGAGCAGTTCGGGGTGAAGACGGCCTGGCACGGCCCAGGGGACGTCTCTCCCGTGGGCCACACCGCTCAATTGCACCTCGACCTTGCCAGCACCAATTTCGGCGTTCAGGAGGGCGGCATCATCCGCGGCGTGGAAGCCGAAATCTTCACGGGTTGCGCAGCCTACAAGGATGGTTACCTGTGGGCTAGCGACTCGCCGGGTTGGGGGATAGAAGTGAATGAGGAGCTCGCAGCCAAGTATCCCTTTCGACCCGACCCCCTCAACGGCGGATGGGGAGAAATCCGGCGGTACGATGGCGCCATCATCAAGCAATGAAGCACGCGCACGCTGGCGGCGCGTACAACTGAATTGGGATGTATGCGCCATCGCGCCTCGACCGAAGTTTGAGCTGGCGAAGAGCCAGCACTGGCAGGTAGACGAGCCGGTCGAGGCCTGCGAGTGTTATCGAATCTAAAGGAGTTACGGAAGCGATTTAGGATGGCTCGCGCAACCAACTTTCAACAACTTACGAACTGGACACCACATTTCAGCCGCACTAATTTTCAATGACTTACAGCGTCCGCCAGCAAACTGAAAAGTGTCCAAGAATTGGACACTTGGGGCTCAGAACGCCCCGTTTTGGGCCTTCAGACGAGCAGGTTTTTGAACACACCGGCGCGTTTGCGGCCTGGACCGCGCCCCGCGCCCCCTGCGCCTCTGCCCATTTTCGATTCGCGTCCGCCTGGGGCGAGAATTGCGAGGCCAGGACGCGCTCACTGGGTTCGCGGCTGGGTGAGAGGCAGGCGCACTTGAAATCGCGTGTCTCCGGGCTTCGATTCCACGTGAATGTTGCCGTGGAGATTGCGCACGATGCGGCAGGCGGTGTCGAGACCGAGCCCGGTGCCGTCACCCACCCCCTTGGTGGTGAAGAAGGGGTCGAAGATGCGCGCCTGCACGTCCGCCGGAATGCCCGGCCCGGTGTCGCCAATCTCTACCAGAACGCCATCGAGTTCCCGGGCCGTCCGGATTCGCAGTGCCCCATTTTCTTCCATGGCGTCGAGAGCGTTGTCGATCAGGTTTGTCCACACCTGGTTCAACTCACCGCCGTAGGCGCAGACCCGGGGCAGATCGGAGGCGTAGTCGCGCTGCAGAGTGACGCCGCCTTTCAGACGGTGGCCAAAGATCAGCAGCGTGTTGTCGAGGCCCTGGTGAATGTCCACCTCCTGGATGGGCGCCTGATCCATGTAGGAGTACTCTTTAACCACGCGCACCAGCTCCGAGATCCGGCAAGTGCTGTTGTCGATCTCGCGCACCAGTCCGTAGATCACCAGAATCGACGCGACTCTTGCCAGCGCCGGGCCCAGGACCGCGTCCCCGATCTCACCCGCCAGAACCTCCAGGCCGGAAGTCTCGACGCAAGACTCTGCCAGCACCGGAGCGATCTTCCACGCCTCCTGCACTCGCCGCGCCTCGAGCCATTGCGTGATGCGCTCCTCGCGATCACTGAGCTCCAGCGGATTGGGTGAGATGGAGGGCGCCTGCCGCCCCGCCTCGCGCTCGAAACGGGCAATGGCTTCACGCTGCTGGTTGGTGAGCGGGTGCTGCAGGAGCCGGAGGCTGGCGTCCCGCACGGCCTCCAGCGCCTCCAGCAGGCTGCCGGCGGCGCGGCGCGCGGCGGCGGCCGGATTGTTCAACTCATGCGCCAGTCCGGCCGAAAGCTTTCCCAGCGCCATTAACTTTTCGTGCTGGGTCTCCAGGCGCGTGGTCTCGCGAATGCGATCGGACATCAGCGCCACCAGCCGTTTGCCTAACTCGGGCATGCGTCGCAGCATCTCCGGGAAGTGGTCCTTATGCAGCCGAAGCATCCTACTGGGCAGCACGGCGCGGCCGGTGGCTCGGTAGTGCGTGAGCCGGGAATAGGGCAGCAAGCCCGACACCTGCCCGGCCACGACCCTAAATGCAGGCCCGTCCGGAGCATCGTGGCGCTGTAAACGCAATTCGCCTTCCAGCAGGACAACCAGGTATTCAACCGGCTCTCCCTCATGCGCGAAGACCTGGCCGGGCTCAAAACGGATCTGCTCGAAGCGCTCCCCCAGCCAGGCGAGCTGATCCTCGGGCAGATCGGCAAACACTGCCACCTTCCGAAGTTCGTCCACGACGGATTGGCTCTGCTCGCCGCCGGTTTTGGGCTCCTGTGCCATGGTCAGACCGTTGTCAAGTACTGGTGGACGAATTGAACCGCGTTCGCACCTTCGCCCACCCCGGAAGCCACGCGCTTGATGGAGCCGTGGCGCACGTCGCCCGCCACCAGGATGCCGGGCACGCTGGTCTCGAGCAGCCAGGGGTCTCGATCGAGCCTCCAGCCGTTGGGGCGCTTGCCGTCATGCAGAAGGTCGGGCCCGGACAGAATGAAGCCGCGCTCATCGCGCTCCACCATGCCCGCCAACCACTCCGTCCTGGGAGCGGCGCCGATGAAGATGAAGAGCGATGTGGCGGGCACCGTCTCGATTTCGCCGCTCTCCGAGCACAGAATGGATAGCGCCTCCAGCCGCTCGGCGCCGTGCACCTCCGTCACCTGGCTGCGCGTCTCCACGTGAATGTTCTCCGTGTTGCGGATCTGATCGATCAGATACTGCGACATCGTGGCGGAAAGGGAAGCGCCCCTTGCGAGAATCACCACGCGGCGCGCGTACCTGGAAAAATACATGGCCGCCTGGCCGGCAGAGTTCGCCGCGCCCACGATATAAATGTCCTCGCCGCGGCACGAGTCGCCTTCCGTCATGGCGGCGCCGTAGTAGACTCCCGCGCCCTGCAACCGCTCCATGCCAGGCACCTCGAGCTTGCGGTACGAGACTCCGGTGGCAATCACCAGCGCCTTGCACCCGATTTCGGTTCCATCGGCCAGCGTCACCATCTTCGACGGACCTTCGACTCGCAAGCCCATGGCCTCCTGCGGCGCCAGGATCTCCACGCCGAAGCGCCGCGCCTGGGTCACGGCGCGCCGGGCCAGGTCGCTGCCGCTCAGTCCGGAAGGAAAGCCCAGGTAGTTCTCGATGCGGGAGCTCAGCCCGGCCTGGCCACCCGGCGCCTCGCGTTCCACCATCACGGTGCGGAGCCCTTCGGAGGCGCCGTACACGCCGGCCGCAAGGCCGGCCGGCCCTCCGCCCACGATCAACAGGTCATAGAACGCGGTTTCGGCGCGCGTCTTCAGGCCGAGCAGGACGGCCAACTCCGCCAGCGACGGGTCCGCCAGAGGCTCTCCGCCGGCAAATTGCACGAGCGGCAATTTGGAAGCGTCCCCTCCGGCGGCCGCGGTCATGGCGCGGACCTCCGCGTCCTTGCCGGCGGTCTCCACGTCAATCCAGCGATAAGGGACCTGCTGGCGCGCCAGAAAATCCCGAACCCTGTGCGACCGCGGCGACCAGCGATTGCCCAGCACGCGCACACCTTCGAAAGGCGGCCGGAACGAAGCCTGCCAGTCGTCCAGCAGGTCGTCGAGCACCGGATAAAGCTGCTCTTCAGGAGGGTCCCACGGCTTCAGAAGATAGTGATGAATCCTGGCTTGATTGATGGCCCGGATGGCGGCGTCGGTGTCGGCGTAGGCGGTGAGCAGAACCCGCCGGGCGTCCGGGTATAGCACCATCGCCCGGCTGATGAATTCGACGCCGGTCATTTGCGGCATGCGCTGGTCGGCCAGCAGCAGGCTTACGGCGTCATTCCTCGTCTTCAGCCCTTCGAGGGCCTGGAGCGCCGCGCTACCCGAGTCGGCGCGCAACACCCGGTAGCGGTCGGCATAGTGCCGGCGCAAGTCGCGCTCCACGGCGCGCAACACCTCCGGGTCGTCGTCGACAGTCAGCAGGATAGGTTTCGCCATTCTATTCCGCCCGCAGATCGAACGCTATTCCATCGCGCGCCGGAGCACCACAAGGGTCTCATCGTCGCGCCGCGGTCCGTCGCCGCGAAAAGCCTGCGCGCCCGACCTCAAGGCCCGGCTGAGCTGAGCCGGCGATTCGATGGGCAATCCGCGCGCCAGCTCCAGCAGACCTCGGTGCCCGAGCTCGTTTCCGGAAGCGTTCATCGCTTCCGAAATCCCGTCGGTATAGAGAACCAGCATGTCGTCCGCGCCCAGCCGCACGCCGGTCTGCGAGTACGTCGTGCCCGGAATCAGGCCCAGCGGCAGGCCTTCGATGTCCACCGCGAACGGCGTCGTGTCCTCCAGCAAGTCCCAGGAGTTGTGGCGGGCGCGGTACCAGAGCGCCGGCGGGTGGCCTGCGCTGCTAAACAGCAGTTCTCCGGTATCGAGGTAGAAGCCGAGCACAGCAGCCGTGGCATACTGGCTTTCCGCCGACTCGCGGACGAGAGCCTCATTCAATTCCCGCATCAGCGCGGACTGGTCCCAGTTGTTCGTGTGCCTTTGCAGCACGTGGCGCAGCGCCTCTGCCCTCGAACGGGCGCCCTCGCCGTGCCCGGCCACGTCCGCCAGAGCCACACGTGTCACCATGCCCTTGCTGCAAACGGAGAAGTAATGAACGTCTCCGCCGCACGCCACCGGCTCCAGCGGCTGGGAATAGACCCACCCTTCGAGACCCGGTAATTCTACAGGATGGTCTGCTGTGCAGTTGCCGCCCCAAAGCTCAAAGCATGCCAATCGGGAACTGATCTGGTTCATGGGCGTTCACGAGGGTCCAGACCATTGGATGTATCCTGAACGCACCCGTTTCACGACTTCCCGGGGAGGTGGGTGGAGAAATACGCGTCGAGCCCGGAGGCAACTTCCCCCACGCCCCGCTCGAGGTTGCGATCGAGCGCCGACACCACGTCCGGGATTTCCTTGCCTGGCACGGGCTCGGTATGTGTGTAGAAGTGCGTCCAGACGGCCTGGCCGGTCTTCCGCTCCACCAACTCGAACTCCATCGTCACTAGGGCGGCGATGCTGCCGGCGTCCACCTCCTCAAAATCGTATAGCCTGCCTTGCAGTACAAACTCGCCCTGCGCCGAGCTGCCCAGCTCAGCCACCGACTGATATTTTCCGGAGGCGCGAAGCTCGCGAAACAACATGACCTTCACCATCCGCACGGGCGGCTCAACCCAGTGGTGGTAGCCGTAGGTGCCAATCTCATTCGGGCCGGTCCGGTAGGCAATGGGCTCGTCTTGCAGGATCTCAGGGGCGCCGATGCGGCCGATGAGTATGGTGATGGGATACACCTTGGTTGAAGGCTGGGGCGTCGGCGGCAGCTCAACGGTGTAATACCGGATGGGGCGCCCGCCGCCGCAGGCGCCCAGGCCCACGGCGGCAAGCGAGACCGCGATGAAACGACTCAACCGACGCACAGGAATCGCCCCCCTTTCCTACTTCTCACCGGGTTTCCTCTCCCGAGGTCTGCTGGCCCGAATCAGGGCGTAAGGCCTCCGCTTGAGAGTCTCGGTGAGCTCCTTCAAATTTTGGGTGGTCACCCGGACATTCTCGAGTGTCTGGTCGATGTTGTCGGCATTGTAGTCCAGCGTCCGGTCGAGCCGGTCCACAACGGACGACGCGGTGAGGAGCGTCTGCCGCAATTCCGTGACGGAGCTCCGGAGATCCTGCCGGTTTTCAAGCACCACCGCGTCGATATGGCTCAAGGCATCGTTGGCTTGCGCCATCGTCTTCTTCAAATCATCGAGGAGCGGCGTGAGCCGCGCGCTGGCCGTTTGGACATTGCTCAGGGTCGCGGAGACTTTGGGCCGGTCCTCCGCGAGCATCGCGTTCACATTGCCCAGAGATGCGCTGATCCTTGCACGATTCGTGTCGTTCAGCAGGTCGTTGGCGCGGGCCACGGTGACCTGTAATTCGTTGAGACGCTGGTTGAGACTCTCCAGCACCTGCTGTACTTTGGGCTCGAGCCCGCCCACCATGTCGCCGAGATCGCTGAAGCTGGCCGACTCGGCCGACTTCACCACGCTGCCCGGTGCGGCGGCGGCGGCCTGGCGCGTCCCGGTGGTGAGTTCAACGTAGTTGTCGCCGAGCGGGCCCAGGCTCGCGATCTTGGCCACGCTGTCGGCTTTTAACGGGATGTCGCGGGCCACACTGAAGTCCACCTCGATGCGGGTCGAGTCGTCCGGGTCCACCCGCACCGCCTGCACCGAGCCCGCCTTCATACCTCCGAATCGGACCGCGGCGCCCGGCTCCAGCCCACCCGCAAACTTGAAATAGGCGCGGTGTGGGACGTTGCCGCGGCTGAAGGTGCCGGCCAGGGCGAGCACCGTTCCGATCAGCAGGGCGGCAGCCACCAGCACAAACAACCCCACCCACACCTGCTCGCTTCTCGAATCCATGCCTGTTCTCCCACCCGAGCGAAGAACCGGAACCGCCGGAGCCAGGCGCCCACTTCGCCGCAAGGCGCCGGGCGTGCCGGACCGCGGCCCTCCGCTAGCGCCTGGCCTTTCGGTCCCCGGTCAGCATCTGCAGGTAATTCAACTCATCTTCCACTTGCGGCTCCGGCACGCGGTCGAGGAATTGGCGCACGCGCGCGTTGGTGCTGGCAGCAAGTTCCCGCTGGGTGCCCATGGCGATGATCTCGCCGCGGTCGATCAGGAGCATGCGGTCCGCGATCAGGAAGGCGCTGGCCAGTTCGTGCGTCACGACCACCATGGAGATGGCGTAAGCCTTCTTGAGATTCAGAATCAGCTCGTCGATGCCCGCGGCAATGATCGGATCAAGCCCTGCGGAGGGCTCGTCGAAAAAAAGGATTTCCGGGTCCATGGCCAGCGCGCGAGCCACCGCGGCGCGTTTTTTCATGCCGCCGCTCAATTGGGAGGGCATGAAGTCCTCGAAGCTCGCCAGGCCCACCTGCTCCAGTTTGATCCGCACCATGATCTCGATGGTGGATTCTTCGAGACGGGTGTGTTCACGCAGCGGCAGGGCCACATTGTCTCCCACCGTCATGGAACCGAAAAGAGCCCCGCCCTGGAAAGACACGCCCATCTTCTTTCGTATTTCGTCCAGCTCGTCGGCCGAGGCCCGGGCGATGTTCACCCCCTTGATCCACACTTCTCCGCCGCTCGGCCTCTCCAGCCCAACCAGGGTCCGAAGCAGGGTGCTCTTGCCCGAACCTGAGCCGCCCAGGATCACCAGCGTCTCGGCGCGCTGCACGTCGAAGCTGATCCCGTGCAGAATCTCGCGGTCGCCGTAGCTCACGCGGAGATTCGCCACCGAAATCGCCGGACGCTCAATGGGAGATTCGTTCATGGGCAACTCCAGCCCTCCCCCCGGCTCCGAATCAGCCACTATTGGTAACGTAGAAGAGGGCCGTGAACACCAGATCGACCACAATCACCATAAAGATCGACGTCACTACCGCCGCCGTGGTGGAGCGCCCCACCTCCTCGGCGCCGGCACCGGTGGAGAAACCCTCCTGGCAGCCGACGGCGGTGATGACCAGGGCAAACAGCGCGCTCTTCACCAGGCCCGTGGAGAGATCGCGCATCACCAGGGCGTCGCGCGTGGCGAGAAAATACGACATGAAGGTGAAGTTGGCCCCCGCCACGCCGAAAAGGCATCCGCCCATCACGCCCATGAAGTCGGCCCAGATGGTGAGGCAGGGCACCATCACCAGCATGGCCAGGAACTTCGGCGCCACCAGAAAGGCCACCGGGCGCAGCGCCATCGTTTTCAGCGCATCCACCTCTTCGGTGACCTTCATGGTGCCGATCTCGGCGGCAAAGGCGGAGCCCGACCGGCCGATGACAATGATGGCGGTGATCAGCGGGCCCAATTCCCGGACAATGGAGATGGCCACCGCATTGGCCACAAATTGAATGGCCCCGAGGCGCCGCAATTCGTAGGCGCTCTGCAGGGCCATGATCAGGCCGACAAAGAAGCTGATGAGCGAGACGATGGGTACGGCTTGCACACCCACGGCCATGGCCTGGTGAAAAGCGCGCTGCGGACGCAGGCGCCGCCCCCTGAAGGGCCCGATGAACGTGATGTAAGCAGACTCGCCGGCGAGGCGCGCCAATCCTCCGACGTACGCCAGGCCCTTCAGGGTTTCGAGCCCGACGCGATCCGGCAGCGCCGCAATCCTTCCCGTCTTCACCGTGGACAGCTCCCGCGCTGGGGATTTGACCGTTTTCAGGCTCTAGCGCCGCCGCCCGGGCCGGAGGGGAGGCCACGGCCGGCCGGGCGTTTTCAGGCCTGCAGCGCCTCTTCTTCGGTCTCGCGAATTTCAAAGATCGTGGCCAGCCGGGTGAGTTGCAGCACCTCGTGCACGGTGGTGTTCAGACCGAACAGCACCAACATCTTGTGCTTGTTGCGCGCCTCCTTGAGCACTTCCACGAGCGAGGCAATCCCGGAACTGTCCACGTAGCGCACCTCGCGCATGTTGACGGCCAGCCGGGCAGTGTGCTTCAAGGAATCCAGCAGGGTCTTGCGAAAGCCGGGCGACGTGCCCATATCGATGTCGCCGGTCACGTCTACAATGGTGGTCCCCGGCTGCTCGCGGGTTGCAGTCTTCATGACGATCGTCCTCACCCTCGCGGAATTGCGGTCAGCCTTTGCTTTTGGCGCCGGGGAGGTACTTCTTGAGGCTCAGCCGGTTCGCCCCGGGCAGCCGTTCGTACAAAACCTCGTCCATGATCTCCCGGATCAGGTGAGTGCCGCGCCCGCCCAGAGCGGCGTCGTCCAGGGGCTGGGCGCAAAACCGGGAGGGGTCTGGAGCTTCGCCGCGATCGACGAAGCTGAACTCCAGGCAATTCGAGTGCGCCTGGCAGTTCAGCTCGATCTCCTGATCGCACCGGTTCTGGTAAGCGTGGCGCATGACGTTGCTCAGCGCTTCATCCACGGCCAGCGTGATGCACCGGCACTGCTCGTCCTCAAAGCCCCACACCGACGCCAGCTCCGCCACGGTACTCCGCACCACCGGCAGAAGGCGGGGATCGCTCGCCATCTTCATGCGAAACGCCAGCGGGCCGCCGGTCCGCGCGGCCGCCGGGCGGTTCGCGTCACTCCGCTTTTCGCAGCTCATAGCAGCTCCGATGGCCGTCCTCGGGCACTCGATATCATACCCATTTTGTGGCGGCGGGTCAGCCTGGGGTTGGGACGGGGCGCTCACCGGACGGAAGAGAGCCCTTCGGATCGCCCTCCGGCGGTCCACCCCCCATCGGCGTTGAATCAACTGATGCGGCCCGGGAGCCGCTACCGCTCGTGCCCGCTGATAACCGCCGGGAGGGCCCCGAGCCGGTGGGGCATCCGGTTGCGCCAGCGAGCGGGCGTCGAAATGGCGCCGCTTACATGCTAATCTTCACCGGGCCGGCTTTCGCACGTGAGATACGGGTTCATCATCGACAATCGCAGGTGCATCGGCTGCCACGCCTGCACGGTGGCCTGCAAGACCGAGAATCACGTGCCCCTGGGCGTCAACCGCACCTGGGTGAAGTATGTGGAAAAGGGCCGGTTCCCGAACGCGCGGCGCTACTTTCAGGTGACGCGCTGTAACCACTGCGAGGACCCGCCTTGCGTTGAGATATGCCCCGTCACCGCGATGTTTCAGCGCGAGGACGGAATCGTGGACTTCGATTCCGAAATGTGCATCGGGTGCAAAGCCTGCATGCAGGCTTGCCCGTACGACGCCGTCTATATCGACCCCAACCAGCACACGGCGGCCAAGTGCAATTACTGCGCGCATCGGACGGAAGTGGGCCTGGAGCCCGCCTGCGTGATCGTGTGCCCGGAACAGGCCATCGTGGCCGGAGACCTGGATCGGCGGGAGAGCCCCATCGCGCAGCTCCTGGAACGCGAGACCGTACGTGTGCGCAGGCCGGAGGCCGGGACCCGGCCGAAACTCTACTACATCGAAGCCGAAGAGAGCGCCATTGTACCCACAGCGGCGCGCCACGAGCCTTTTTACATGGCATCGGAGCGCAACGAGCGCGTCCACGGTGGCGGTGCGGTGTACCCGCCCGACAGCCCTTTTCTGCAACGGGACGCGCTGGCGGCTTACGACGTGTCCCACGAGCGGCCTTGGGGCTGGCATGTGCCGGCTTACCTGTGGCTGAAATCCATCGGTTCCGCTCCGCTCCTGCTTCCCGCCCTCGCCGTAGCGCTGGGCAGACTGCAAATCGACCGGATCCGCGATGTCGTTCTGGCCGTAGTGGCGCTGATCTTCACGGCCGCCACCACGGCGATGCTGGTGGCGGACTTGCAGCGTCCGGACCGCTTCCTCCGCGTCATCCTGAGGCCTCAGCGCCGCTCCTGGCTGGCGCGGGGAGGCTTCATTCTGTCCGTTTACAGCGTTTTGTGCGGGCTCTTTCTGCTGGCCCGGCTCGCCAACCTGGCGACGCTCTCAGAGTTACTGCTCTGGCCCACGCTCTTGGCCGGGCTGCTGGCCGCCGTCTATACGGCATTTTTGTTTGCCCAATGCAAGGGCCGCGAGCTCTGGCAGACGCCGCTGCTCCCGTTCCACCTGATCGTGCAGGCGGCGCTGGCGGGCGCGGCGGTTCTGGCGCTGTTGCCGGCGGCCTGGGGCGGCGCGCCGGCCACCCGGTGGCTCGCGGCCTGGGCCCTCGGCATCGGTCTGGGTGTTCACTTCTTCATCGTGGCCGGGGAGGTTGCGCCGCACGGCAGCACCAACACCCGGTACGCGGCCCGCCTGATCACGAACGGACCTTACCGCGGCCTGTTTTGGATCGGCGCGGTGCTGGTGGGCGGCGTGCTTCCAGCGCTGCTTTTGGCCATGTCTGCGGCATCTCCCATTTTTCTGGGACTCGCCGCCGGGCTGGCGCTCGCGGGTCTGTTCGCCTTCGAAGGGTGCTTTGTGATGGCCGCGCAAGGCGTACCCAACAGTTGAGAGACGCACGGAGCTTTTGATATGAGTGATTCCAGGCCGCCCGGCATGTATTTGTCGTCTTGTCCGCCAGTTGAGAAGTGGGATGACTGGGTGGAGTACGACCCCGAGGCCTGGCCACGCCGCGTGCCGCGCCACTACCAGCTTATCCCCACGATTTGCTTCAACTGCGAGTCGGGGTGCGGACTCTTAGCCTACGTGAACAAGGAAACGGGGGAGATCGACAAGCTCGAAGGCAACCCCAGGCACCCGGCCAGCCGGGGCCGCGTCTGCGCCAAAGGTCCGGCCACCCTCAACCAGATTCACGACCCCGACCGCATCCTCTACCCCATGAAGCGGGTGGGACCGCGGGGCGGCGGCAAGTGGGAGCGCGTGAGCTGGGACGAGGTGCTCCAGAGTTTGGGCGCGCGCATCCGGAAGGCCATCCAGGAGGGACGCGGCGAGGAAGTGATGTACCACGTGGGCCGGCCGGGCCACGACTTCATCATGGATCGCACCCTGCAGGCGTGGGGCATCGACGGGCACAACTCGCACACCAACATCTGCTCCAGTGGAGCGCGCCTAGGCTACGCGCTCTGGCATCACGCGGACCGGCCGTCGCCCGATCACGCCCGTGCCCGCTTCATTCTGCTGCTCTCGGCGCACCTGGAATCGGGGCATTACTTCAACCCCCACGCCCAGCGCATCATCGAGGGCAAGATGGCCGGGGCCAAGCTCGCCGTTATGGATCCGCGCCTTTCGAACACCGCTAGCATGGCCGACGCGTGGCTACCCACCTACCCCGGGACGGAATCCGCCGTGCTGCTGGCGATGGCCAAGGTGATTCTCGACGAAAACCGCTTCGACGCCGCGTTCGTGAAGAACTGGACGAATTGGCAGGAACTGGAGGTAGACGGATTCAAGGCCGAAGGGCAGAGCTTCGAGGCCGCCCTCGACGCTTTGAAGCGGCACTACGCCCCCTACACCCCGGAGTACGCCGAGCAGGAGAGCGGCGTGGCGGCGGGCGTTATCGTGAAGATCGCGCGAGAAATCGCCGCGGCCGGAACCCGCTTCGCGTCGCACCTCTGGCGGGGCAGCGCCTCGGGAAACCTCGGGGGCTGGCAGACAGCGCGCGCGCTGATGCTGCTGCACGTCCTCACCGGCTCGGTGGGAACCGAGGGCGGGCACAACTTAAACACGGCGAATAAGTTCGTGCCAAAGCCTTGCACGGTGCCGCCTCCGCAGCCGCGCTGGAACGAGCTGCTCTACCCGCCCGAGTGGCCGCTCGCCTACTACGAGATGTCGTTCCTTCTGCCCCACTTCCTCAAGGAGGGACGCGGCCGCATCGACACCTACTTTACGCGCGTGGTGAACCCCGTATGGACTTTCCCCGACGGGTTCTCCTGGATCGAAGTGCTGCGCGATGATAAGCTGATCGGGCTGCACGCCGCGCTCACCCCCACCTGGAGCGAAACCGCCTGGTATGCGGACTACGTCCTGCCCATGGGCCAGAGCCCCGAACGGCACGACTTGATGAGCCAGGAGACGCACGCCGGCCAATGGATCGGATTCCGCCAGCCCGTGCTGAGGGTTTTCCGCGAGAAACAGGGGAAACCGGCGGAACACACTTACGAGGCCAATCCGGGCGAGGTGTGGGAAGAGGACGAGTTCTGGATCAGCCTCTCCTGGGCCATCGATCCGGACGGCTCGCTGGGCATCCGGCGGTGGTTCGAATCGCCCTACCGGCCCGGACAGCAGATCACCGTGGATGAGTACTACGGCTGGATATTCGAGAACTCGGTTCCCGGGCTGCCCGAGGCCGCGCGCCGCGAAGGCCTCACGCCACTAGCCTACATGCGCAAATACGGGGCCTTTGAAGTCACCACCGATGTATACAGCCCCCATCGGAAGCCGGTGGCCGAGGCCGATTTGGAGGGCTCCAGCATTAGGCCGAACGGCGTGGTGACCCGGGCCGGAAAGCCCGTGGGCGTGATGGTGGAGGGCAAGGCCGTGGTAGGCTACAACACGCCTTCCCGCCGGCTCGAGATCTTTTCAAAGACCCTGGCAGAGTGGAAGTGGCCGGAGTGGGCGCTGCCGGAGTATTGCCGCAGCCACATTCACATCTCCGCCCGGGCGGCCTCCCTGGGCAGGGCACCGTCACCGGGCACGGCCGCGGAGGGTTTCGACCCCGCCCAACTGCCGGCCGTCGAATGGCCCCCGGGGGCGCGTGGCGAGGTGCTCACCTTGCTGCCGAACTTTCGACTGCCCGTGCTGATCCACTCCCGGTCGGGCAACGCCAAATCGCTCTATGAGATAGCTCACAAGAACCCGCTCTGGGTGAACCCGGCGGACGCCGCGCGGCTGGGCGGCGTCCGCACGGGCGAACTACTGAAGGTGCACACCGAAATCGGATACTTCGTGGTGCACGCCTGGGTGACCGAGGGCCTGACGCCCGGGGTGGTGGCTTGCTCGCACCACCTGGGCCGATGGCGCACGAGCAAAGACGATCAGATTGAGCGACTTACGAGCTCCTGGGTAAGCCTGCGAGAAACTGGCCCGGGGCAATGGAAAATGCGCCACGCCGCGGACGTCGAGCCCTACGAGACCCGCGACCCCGACACCGGGCGCGTGTGGTGGAGCGATGCCGGCGTGCACCAGAACCTCACCTTCGCGGTGCACCCCGATCCGGTCAGCGGCATGCATTGCTGGCACCAGATGGTTCGTGTGGAGAGGGCCGGCCCCGACGATCACTACGGCGACATCTTCGTGGACACAAACCTCGCTCACGCTATCTACTTGAAATGGAAGGCTTTTGCCCGCCCAGCCCCCGGCCCCGGCGGTCTGCGTCGCCCCTTATGGCTCAATCGGGCGGTGCGGCCGGCCGAAGCCGCCTACTACTTCGAGAAGCAGGATCGGAAACCACGGTGAGCCCGGCGCGCAGCCAACTGGCGATTGCGGACCAAATGAGCCTTCCGCCTGAAACGAAGTTTCAACAACTTACGGACCGCCCCCCGGCAGCACCCTCTCACCTACTTTTAACGACTTACAGACGAAAAGCGCGGGGTAGGCCTGCACGTATTTTCAATGTCTTACCGCGCGCGGGAGTAATGTTACAGAAGATGAAAAGTGTACGAAATCTGGAATTTGTTGGGCAAAAAAGGCCGTTCTTGAGGCAGCTAAAGCGTTTTTGATTTAAGTGCTTACATATCCGCA
>DATJAQ010000175.1:0-12820 GCA_035516075.1 Terriglobia bacterium
TGGACCTGGAGGGAAGGCTTATCGCTGACCGTCACGTTCGAGTGAATGAGAGAATTCGCGCCCGCGAAATTCGCGTGGTGGATGACGAGGGCAAGCAACTGGGCATCATGCCGCCCTTCGAGGCCATGAAGGTCGCCCGCGAGCGCGGTCTGGATCTGGTGGAAGTTTCGCCCACCGCCAATCCGCCGGTTTGCCGGATTATCAATTACGGCAAATATCTCTACCAGCAGAGCAAGCGTGAACACGAAGCGCGCAAGCACCAGCATTCGATCGAGCTGAAAGAGGTCAAGTTCCGCCCCCAGACGGGCCAGCATGACTTCGACGTGAAGCGGGAACGCATCGCGCGCTTCTTGCAGGACGGAAGCAAGGTGAAGGCCACCATCATGTTCCGCGGCCGCCAGATGGCGCACCGCAACCTGGGCTGGGAGATGATGGACCGGCTGTTTAAGGACCTGGGAGAGCTGGCGGTGGTGGAGATCCGGCCCAAGCAGGAGGGTCCGAATTTGACCTCCATCCTGGCGCCGAAGAAGACCAGCACTCCTGCCAAGCCACCCAAGCCGCAAGGATTGTCGGTCCCTGCGGGCGCCTCGGCTTCGGCCGCGGCCAGCGCGCCCGCTGCTGTGAGGCCGGCACCTGGCGGCCCAACGAGTATGGGTGGCGTTGCGGCGCGGCCGGCGGCGCCGCAGCCTGGGCCGCCCGCCAATCCGGATGGAACTCCCGGGGAATAGGCCGGGCAAGAATAATTGCCGCGTGAAACAGCAGTGCGGGGAGGTTGTTTTGCCCAAGTTGAAGCTCAAGACGCGCAAGGCTGCCGCCAAGCGGTTTAAGCTGACGGCGGGAGGCAAGGTGATCCGCGGGCACGCGTATGCCCGCCATATTTTGACCTCCAAGGCCAGCAAGCGGAAGCGCAAGCTGAATCAAAGCACCACGGTATCCAAGTCCGATGTTCCGCGGGTGCACGCCATGCTGCCTTATGGAAGATAGCTCGGTGTCAGGTGGTGGCTGCCAGGTTTCAGGTGCAAGGCGTCAGGTGTTAGACGCTAAAACCTAAGACCTGGCACCTAACACCTGCCACCCGGGTGCGGAAAGGCCAGAGGCTGGGTGCCTTCGTCGCCCCGAAATTTCAGAGTAAAGGAGCAAACCCATGCCAAGAGTCAAGCGCGGCTCTGTGCGCCGCGCCAATCGCCGCAAACTCTCCAAGCTCACCAAGGGCTACTTCCTTACCAAGAGCAAACTCTACCGGTCCATGAAGGAGGCGGCGGACCGCGCCGGGCGCTTCGCCTATCGCGACCGCCGGCGACGCAAGCGCGACTTCCGCCGGCTGTGGATTGTCCGCATCAGCGCCGCCGCTCGCCTGCACGACCTCACCTACAGCCAACTCATCCACGGCTTGAAGACCATGGGAGTGGAGCTGGATCGGAAAATGCTCTCCGAGATGGCCGCCCAAGACGCGCCTGCGTTTGCCGAGCTGGCCGCCAAAGTCAAGGAAGCCGTCCCGGCCCCAGCGCCCAAGACGGCGTAAGCACGGCCGGCTGGTCAGCAGGGCAAAAAAAGTGGCCTGAAACGCGGAACGAAGCCACTATGTGATTTAGAATCAGTAGTAGTGTAGAATTTATATAGTCCATTTTGCTCTCCCTGACCCTCCGGATCGTCGCCATCCGGAACTTCCCGACCCAACTGGATGGGCTCTGCCGGGAACCTGAGTGCAGCGCGACACGATATGCCCGAAGTCTCGGAACGAAGCCACTATGTGCTTTAGAATCAGCAAAGCGCTTCCGGAATTCATGGCCAGATCATGACGATCGAGCACAAAATCGGGAAGACCCTCTCTGAACTCAGGGTTCAGGACGAGGGCGGTGTGCGTGCGCTCTTCGAAGAGGTTTGGTCCGGGATTGAGTCCGAACGCCGCAGTGCGGTATTGGCGGGCGCATCGAGCGAAGCCGAGCGTGAACAGCTGGCGAGGGCGCTACGCGACCGCTGGCTGGCGCGCAAGCACGGAATCCTGGCCCAAGTCGACGAATATTGGCTGAAGCTTGCGCCACGCGAGCTTAAGCCTGCCGTAGGCCGGGAGTTCAACCGGCTTCGCCAGGCGATCCCGGAGCTTGAAGTTGAGGCGCTGGTCCGCAGCATTCCTTTGCGGAGCGCAAAATCGACGTCGATCGCCTCGGCCCCGGACCTCACCTTGCCCGGCCTCCGGCCCGAGCTCGGCTCCATCCATCCCGTCACGCGAGTGCAGCGCGAAATCGAGGACATCTTTCTCGGCCTCGGCTTTCGCATCGAAACCGGCCCGGAGATCGAGTCGGTCTATTACAACTTCGACGCCCTGAATATCCCGGAGAGTCATCCTTCGCGCGACGACTGGGATACTCTTTACATCGACGCCGACACGCTGCTGCGCACCCACACTTCGCCGGTGCAAATTCGCGCCATGCGCAAGTACGGCGCGCCGCTTTACATCGTCACGCCCGGCAAGTGCTACCGGCACGACAATCCGGATGCCACCCACTCGCCGATGTTTCACCAATGCGAGGGCCTGGCCGTCGATACCGACATTACGTTTGCCGACCTCAAGGGCACGCTCGACTTCTTCGCCAAAAAGTTTTTCGGCGAAAAGACCCGTACCCGCTTCCAGCCGAGTTTTTTCCCCTTTACCGAGCCGAGCGGCGAAGTGGCGGCGAGTTGCCCCTTTTGCGAAGGCCGCGGGTGCCGCACCTGCAAGGAGAGCGGCTGGATTGAGCTGATGGGCTGCGGCATGGTGCACCCGGACGTGCTGCGCCACGGCGGCATCGACCCCGAGCGCTATTCGGGCTGGGCCTTTGGGCTCGGCATCGATCGATTCGCCATGCTGAAGTACGATATCGGCGAAATCCAGCACTTTTTTCAGAGCGATGTGCGGTTTCTCGAACAGTTTTGAAGAGGGGTCCGTTGTCAGTGGTCCGTGGTCAGGAGACAGGAGTCGGGAGGCAGGAGTCAGGTGCTAGGAGTCAGCGAACCCCAGTTGGTCCATCATGAAGTTTTTGAAATGTCGATCAGAGAACCATGATCTCTCGAGTGCGAACAACTGACAACTGACAACTGACGACTGACAACGGACCACTGACCTGAAGCCATGAAGATTTCGGTCGATTGGCTGAGCGAATTCGTGGAAGTCCCGACGGAGCCGGGCCGGCTTGAGGCTCGATTGCCCATGCTGGGTCTCGGCGTGGCTTCGGTTGAAGCCGTCGGCGCTGACCGCGTGCTCGATCTCGAGGTCACCACGAATCGGCCGGACTGCCTGGGCCATCTCGGAGTGGCCCGCGAAGTTGCCGCGGCCTTCGGAAACGACTTGCGCCAAAGGACGCTCACCCTGACCGAGTCCGTTAGGCCCTCGCGCCAGGCGGTCTCCATCGCGATCGAGGACCTGGGGGGCTGCGCCCGATATTGCGGGCGGGTGGTGGAGAACGTCACCGTGCGCCCATCTCCCCACTGGCTTGCCCGGCGCCTGGAGGCCGTCGGCGTGCGGCCCATCAACAACGTGGCCGACGTCACCAACTACGTTCTGATGGAGCTGGGGCATCCGCTGCACGCTTTCGACCTGGCTCGCCTGCGGGGGCGGCAGATTGTCGTGCGCCGGGCACGCCCGGGCGAGCGGCTGAGGACCCTCGACGGCGTGGACCGCGTCCTGACGGCCGAAGACCTTGTGATCGCGGACGCCGAGCGGCCCGTGGCGCTGGCCGGAGTGATGGGAGGAGAGGAATCGGAAATCGCCCCCACCACGCGCTCGGTGATGCTCGAAAGCGCCTGGTTCGAGCCCGTTGGAATCCGCCGCAGCGCCAAGCGGCACGGTCTGCACACGGAGGCTTCGCACCGCTTCGAGCGCGGGGCAGACGTTGAGATGGCCCGTCAGGCCATCGACCGCGCCGCCGCCCTGATCGCCGAGGCGGCGGGCGGCGAGATCTTCGAGGGCGTGATCGACGTCTACCCGGAGCGCAAGCTGCGGCCCCGGCTCGCGCTGCGGGCTGCGGAGATCCGCCGGGTGCTGGGCGCCGAAGTCCCGGGCGAAGACGTGGCGGCGAGCCTGAGCGCGCTGGGCTTCTCCGTTCAGGCGCAGGACGAGGGCGAATGGCGCGTCATCCCCCCTTCCTTCCGGCTCGACGTGCAGCGCGAGGTGGACCTGATCGAAGAAGTCGCGCGCTTGTACGGCTACGATCGCCTGCCTGCGCGCGTGCGGCCCGCGCCGCCTCCGGTGGAGCGTGATGCTCTGCGCGAGAAAGAAATGGCGGTTTCCGCCACCTTGGTCGGGCTTGGCTATCGCGAGACCATCCTGCCCACCATGGTCGACCCCGAGGAAAACGCGCAATTCACCGCGGATGAACCGGTGCGCCTCCTGAATCCGATTGCCCAGGACGCCTCCGTCCTGCGCTCGAGTGCGGTGCCGGGCATGCTGCGCGCACTGCGCTGGAACCTCGACCGCGGCCAAAGCGACCTGCGCCTGTTCGAGTTTGGCAAGGTCTACACCTCTTCGGCGCGAACGGCCGAGGGGCTGCCCGCAGAGCGCCGCATGCTCACTCTGGGTGTTACGGGTTTGATGGCGACCGCGGGCGTGCATGACGGCGCGCATGAGAAGCATCGGCCGGTTGACGTCTTCGATCTTAAGGGCGACCTCGAGGCCCTATGGAATTCGTTTGAGGTGGGTGGTCTCGATTTCGCGGCTTCGGGCTGCCCTTACCACGAGGCGGGTGTGGCGGGCCGCTTCGTGACGGCGGAGGACGAACTGGCGCGCTTTGGCCGGGTGGGCTCCGAGGCCGGGCGCGACTACAAACTGCGCCAGCCCGTTTACGTGGCGGAGATCGATCTCGACCGGTTGCTGGACTTCCCGCTTCGCACCCGAACCTTCCGGCCCTTTGCGAAATTTCCGGCGGTGGAGCGCGATTTGTCCCTGGTGGTCCCGGGCTCGGTGACATATCGGCAGATTGAAGCGTTGCTGGCGGGGCTCGAGCTCGAAGGGCTTCAGGATTATCGGGCGGTCGACCGTTTCGAAGGCGGTGCACTTCCACCGGGCCACTACAGCCTGCTGCTGCGCATCGTACTCCAGAGTTCGGAACGCACCCTGACCAGCGAGGAAGCGGACGAGGCCGGCCGGAGAATACTGGCGGCCCTTGAGAAGCTCGGCATTCGCCTGCGCAGCGCGTAAGGGGCGGCGCAGGCTGGAGTGGATCTTACAACCATGACCGATTCCACGGAAACCTTTCAGAAGTTCGAAGAGAAGATCGCGCGGGCCATCGAGGTGTTGAAGCGCGTCCAGGCCGAAAGGAAGTCGCTGGCGCAAGAGTTGGAACGCCTGAAAGCGGCCACCCGCGAGCGCGCCCGCGAGAGCGATGCCCGCGACCGCGAGTTGATCGCGCTGCGGCGCGAGCGCGAAGAAGTTCGCGTCCGGGTTGAGAAACTGCTCGAGCAGATCGACGCTTTGACAAAGCCCGATTCGGGGGGATAATGCGCGAGGAAGGACGCGGGCCGGCCTAGGCTGCCGGCGCCGCGGCAAAGGCGGTGACCCTTTGAAACAGAGCCCCGAAGGCGTCAAGGTCGAAATTTACGACCAGTCATACTTCATGCGCGGCGAGCTCGACGCCGAATACATCCGCAAGCTCGCCGAGTTTGTCGATTCTCGCATGCGCACCATCGCCGCGCGCACCCGGACCGTCGACACCTTGCGCGTCGCCGTGCTCGCGGCCTTGAACATCGCCGACGAATGCCACCAGCTCCGGTCGAGAGTTGCCACGGTGGAGCAAAAGGTCAACGAGTGCAGCCGGGCGCTCGACGACCTGCTCGAAGCAAGTTGAGGCTCGCGGGCGCCCACCGGGCGCTCACAGCCCGCTGAGAGCCGCGCCCCGCGGGCGGGCCTTCGCCGGCGCAGCCTCAAGCGGCCCGCTCCCCAGCTTATGAAGATCCTTTTCATTGGAGATATTTTCGGCGAGCCGGGACGCCGTGCGGTTCGCCACCTGCTGCCGCGTCTCGTTGCTGAGCACGCGCCCGACCTCATCATCGCCAACGGCGAAAATGCCTCCCATGGCTTCGGCATCACTCCGGGCCAGGTGGATGAGATGATCGACGCCGGGGTGGAGGTGCTGACCTCCGGGAATCATATCTGGGACCGTAAAGAGATCGGTCCCTATCTGGCCGAGCACCCCGGCGGGCGGCTGCTGCGGCCGGCGAATTTCCCGGACGGCTCGCCGGGCGGAGGCCTTTATCTGGGCTCGACGCGCAGCGGTGTGCCGTACGCGGTGCTGAACCTGCAGGGGCGCGTCTTCATGGCGAGCATCGACTGCCCCTTCCGCGCCGCCGACGCGCTGCTGGCCCGCATCCCGCCGGAGGTCAAGGTGCGAATTCTGGACCTTCACGCCGAGACAACTTCGGAAAAAGTGGCGATGGGGTGGTACCTTGATGGGCGTGTCACCGCCCTGATCGGAACGCACACCCACATTCCCACCGCGGACGAGCGCGTACTGGCGGGCGGCACCGCGTACATCACCGACGTCGGCATGACTGGGCCCTTTGACTCCGTGATCGGCATTGAGAAGCAGTTGGTGATCGAGAAGTTCCTGAAGCAGACGCCGGTGCGCTTCGAGGTGGCCCGCGGCGACGTGCGGTTGTGCGCCGTGCTGATTGAAGCCGACCCGGCCGGTGGACAGGCGCTCTCGATTCGCCGCATCATGCAGCCGGATCCACCGGCGTAGGGCTGGAGGCGGTTCGGGCTTGATTCGGGGCGGTGCGGGGTTATAATGCCCCGAAGCGTCTCCTTGGGGCAGGATGCTGAGAGGTTCTATGGCTCAACCCGTGGCCCGTCTGGGCGATTTGATCGACGACTTCTGCCCGCGCTGCAAGCTCGTGCTCAACCACGCCGTGGCGAGCATGATGGAGGCGCAGGTGGTGAAGGTGATTTGCAAGACCTGCTACACCGAGCACGCCTTCCGCCACAGCGAAGGCGGCAAGAAGAAAGCTCCTGCCGGAGTCACTCTTTTCGAACAGGTGTTGGCCAACGCGGCGCCCGCTGCGGCGGCCGCCTCGCCGGCCGGGCCCGCCAAGAAGAAGCGCGGCGCTGCGCCCGCCCGCTATATCTCGAGGCGGAGCCCCCGGCCGGGCAAAAAGTGACATCCCGGCCCACTGCGGCGCCGGACCCCCGCCGTCGCGGCCGCTATTCGTTTGGTTTGAGAACGCGCAATTCTGTAGGCGAGATCAGTTCGTAGCAGGTGCCGCGCCATTCAATCCGTTTCGTCCAGCCAGCGGTTACGAAATTGATCAGCATGATCCAGGGCACTAGCGGCCAGAGCCGCCAGTAGGAGCGGCCGTATCTCTGCAGGAGCCCCGCTTCCTGGGGCAGCGCCTGTTGCGCCGCGCGCTCACGCAGGCGGGCCTTGGCGATTCCGAGCGTGAGGATGGCGGCTTCAATCGCAAGCGCGAGCAGGCGGTCGGCTGCCCGCGCCGGGGAAATCATGGCGGCCAGCCCGAGCAGCATCGTTCCGCAGAACAGGGCGTGGCTGGCGAGGCCCCAGGCCCAGAGGTGGCGGGCATAAACTCTCGTGATGACGATCTGGCGATTGGTCCAGCGCAGGAACGCCATGAAGGTTATAGGCTCGAAGCTGGGCACAATGCACTTGGGCTCGAAGCGAATCCAGCCGCCGGCATCCCGGACGGCGCGAGTGAGGGCGTAATCGTCGCTGACGGCCGCAGCCCAGTAACGCTCGGCCACCTGGAGGCGCTCAAACTCCGCGCGCCGGATGGCCATTGAGCCGCCCCAGGCGAAAGGGTTGCGGCGGTCGCCGAGCAGGGTGGCGATCGAGGTGTCCCAGGCGGCGCGCAAGCGCGACGCGAGGGTGCTCCCGGGCAGATACCAGCGAAACCCCGTGCTCACGGTGACAGCGGGATCCTGGAGCGGGCCCACCAGCGCCCGGAGCCAGCCGGCGCGAGGGCGGCCGTCGGCGTCAGCGAACACCAGCACTTCGACTTCAGCCGGAACTAAGCGCAGAGCGGCCAGCAGATTATTCACCTTTTCGCCGCGCTCCGGGGTGAGGCCGGCCACCACCAGCCTGGTTTCGCGCGGCCCTGCGCCGGTTTGGGGGCGGTAACTGCCCAGCCGGGCCTTCAGGTAGTCGTAGGCCGGGTCCTCCTCGATCGCCACGGCAACAATCAGGAGGAAGTGCGGATAGTCTTGGGAGAGGAGCGAATCCAGGCTCGCTATGAGGCCGGGATCCAGGCCCTTGACGGGAACCATCACCGCGGCGGGCGGATGAAAATCCGGCGGCGCAGTGCGCAGACTCCGGCGCAGATATCGCAGAAAACGGTACCCACCGCGGAGTGATACCACGCCCTGACCCAGTAGGAGCGCACCCAGCGCCAGGAAGACTTTGAGAGAGAGGGGCATGCTTTCGAAGCGCGGCGCGCGGAGGCCGGCGCGGCAAACCGGTTAGAGTTTAGCACGGCAACGCCACGAAACCTGAGGAGCCGGCGCGCTGAGGTTCGGACGGGCCACGGTCGCGCCGCGCGCTTCAATGCCGGGTGTGTTCCTGGAAGTCGGCGAGGTCCAGTTGGAGATTCCCCGCGTTGGTCGAGTACGAGATGCCGGTCCACACGTCGATGACATCGGCGCGAATGAGCCGCCCGAGTTCGGCGTCGAAGTGCTGCATGCCGTCCAGCACGCCGTCGCGCATCGCGTCCACCAGAGTCCTTCCCTGCGACTCGCCTTTCTCAATGTACTCGCGGGTCCGGACGGTGGACTTGAGGATTTCAACGGCCGCCACGCGGCCGCACCCGTCTTTACGGGGAATCAGCCGCTGCGAAATGATGTACTGGAAACTCTTGGCCAGCCGATGGCGCACCAGATTCTGCTCGCTGAGGGGGAAAACGCCCGCAATGCGCTCCACGGTTCTCGAGGCATCGATGGTGTGCAGGGTGGACAACACCAGGTGTCCGGTCTCGGCGGCTTCGAGCGCGATCTCCATGGTCTCCTGGTCGCGCATCTCGCCCACCAGGATCACGTGCGGAGCCTGACGCAGGGCGGCGCGCAGCGCCACGGCGAAGCTCGGCGTGTCGCTGTGCAATTCGCGCTGATGAACCGTCGATTTTCGATGGGCATGGAGAAACTCGATGGGATCCTCGATGGTGATGATGTGGCAGGCCCTTTCGCGGTTGATCTTGTCGATGATGGCGGCGAGGGTGGAGGACTTGCCGGCGCCGGTCGGGCCGGTCACCAGCACGATGCCGTTCAGGAGATGTGAAATGTCGCCGAGTTGAGGCGGCAGTCCGAGCGCTTCGAGATCCGGCACCGATGACGGAATGACTCTCATCACCACCGCTCGCGAGCCGCGCTGGGTGAAGACGTTGACGCGAAATCGCGCCAGCGCGGGCACGCTGTAGGAGATATCGCAAGACCCTTCGCGGGCGAGCGTTTCGAGCGCCGTGTGGTTCGAGCCGATCAATTCCGCGGCGATCCGCGCCGTGTCGTCCGAGGTCAGGAGGCTGTGTCCGGGCACCTCGACGGGGATCAGGTCGCCATTCAATTCCAACTGCGGCGGCCTTCCCGGCGAGAAGAAAATATCGCTGGCATCGCGATGAGCCTCGAGGGCGATCTTGAGGACATCGGCGACCACCAGACGAGTTGAGACGGCGAGCGTTTCGGGAAGCTCCAGTGTGTACACGATTACTTCCTTTCGCGAGAACTCATTTCGCGCTGAGGGCAGAAGCCGGGGTTACGAGCCTCTCCACCATGAAGACGCGTAGGCGCTCCACGGCCACGTCGAGCCGGTGTCCGGAGCCTGCTGCTTCGGCCAACTTGCCCTGGCGGGCGAGGCGCTCGAGACTCGAGGCCTCGTGGCAAGCCTGGTCCGCCGCGAAATTCCCCAGGGTTCCACTTAGGGCATGAGCGGCCCGCTCCACGCCTTGGGCGTCGCCGCACTCGAGGGCCCGGTGCAACTCCGCGAGCATGGCCTCACGGTTCTCGAGGAAGATGGCTCCCAGCTCCCGCAACAGATCGAAGTCGCCCTCCACGCGGGCCAGTGCGGCCGGCAGGTCGAGAACTTCAAGGCCGGACGTGGGGGACGGCTCCGGCGCGGCGTCCGGGCCTGAATGGACGGCCGGTGCTGCTGCCGCCGCGCTCGCGGCTTGCCGCCCTGGTTTTGCGCAGAACTCTTCAATCACCGCCAACAGCCTCTCCCTTCGTATCGGCTTCGCCAAATAGCCATCCATGCCCAAAGCCAGGTACTTCTCCCGGTCGCCCGGCATGGCATGCGCCGTAACGGCGACGATGGGCAGATGTCGTCCCGTCGCCACCTCTCGGAAGCGGATGGCCGTGGTGGCCTCGACGCCGTCCATGATGGGCATTTGAACGTCCATGAGCACGAGGTCGAAGGCTTCGAGGCTGACCCGGTCCACCACGTCGCGGCCGTTGCCGACCAGTTCCACCGCGTGGCCCTGCGCCTCGATCCACCGCTGCGCGATTTTCTGGTTCACCGGATTGTCTTCGGCCAAGAGAATGCGCAACGGCGGGCCGATGGGCGCAAAACTCTTCGGAACTCCGGCCGCGGCGGGCTCGTCAGCGGATGGAGCGCCGGCATCCAGAGAGGCTTCCGCTGCCGCAGACGCCACACCGAAGCGGGCGGTAAAGTGGATGGTGGCGCCGCGCCCTGCCTCGCTCTCCAATCCGATCTCGCCGCCCATCATCTCCGCCAGGCGCGCGCAAATGGTCAAGCCCAGGCCGGTGCCTCCGTACTTGCGGCTGGTGGAGCTGTCGGCCTGCGAAAAGGCCTCGAAGATCAGCTTTTGTTTCTCGAGCGGGATCCCGATGCCCGTGTCGCTGACGGAGAAGCGCAGACGGAGGCCGGCGTCATCCTGGGAGTCCAGCTCGACGCGCAGCCCGACGTGTCCACGATCGGTGAACTTGATGGCGTTGGCAACCAGATTGATGATGATTTGTCTTAAGCGCGTCGGATCGCCCACCACGGCCTTCGGGACTTCGCCGGCCACTTCGCAGGTCCAGCCCAAGCTTTTGGCGCGCGCCCGGAAAACGAGCGGCTTGACCGCTTCGTCCAGGCATTGACGCAAATCAAATGCCGATTCGCTCAGGCTGAGTTTGCCGGCCTCGATTTTGGAAAAGTCCAAAATATCGTTGATCACAGCCAGCAGCGAGTCTGCCGAGCTCTTGGCCATCGTCAGGTATTCCCTCTGCTCCTCGCTCAGAGGGCCGTCGAGCGCCAGTTCCGTCATGCCGATGATGCCGTTCATGGGCGTACGGATTTCATGGCTCACGTTGGCCAGGAACTCGCTTTTGGCCTGGCTTGCCGCTTCCGCCGCCTCTTTGGCCTTCAGGAGCTCCGCCTCGGCTCGTTTCCGTTCGGTGACGTCGCGGAGGAACCCGCTCAAGATCCAGCGGCCGCCGGCGCGGGCCGGCGCGATCGACAATTCCGCGGGAAACTCGCTTCCGTCGCGGCGGAGGGCGAGAAGCTCTGAGCGCCGGTTCGCCGCCGGGTGATCGCCGGTGGTGAGAAAACGCTGATACCTGCGCTCGCACTCGCCGCGAAAGCGCGCCGGAATGACCAGCTCCACCCACGGCCGGCCCAGAGCTTCCTCCCGTGGCCAGCCCAGCATCTCTTCGGCCCGCCGGTTCCAGCCCGTGACGCGGCCCGATTCGTCGGCCGTTACCACGGCATCGAGTGCGGTGTCGACAATGATCCGCGTGCGCTGCTCGCTCTCGCGCAGAGCTTCTTCGGCCCGGCAGCGCGCCGTAATGTCGTTCAGCGTGCATACGACGTTGCGGATGGAGCCGTCCTCAGCCATCTGGGGCTCGGCGCTGGCCAGCAGCCACACCCAGTCGTCAGATCGCCGACGGTAAATCCCCATCATCACGTCTCGCACCGGCTGGCGGGTCCGAAGGGCCCGGCTGGCGGGGCGATCTGCGGCCGTTAAGGGCGAGCCGTCTTCCCCCACGATTTGCCAGCCGCCGTCGGAACAGGTGCGGCTGGTCAATTCTTCCGGGGTCAGCCCCAGCATCTCGAGCGCCGCGCCATTGCTCAGGGTGGCTCTTCCGTCTGCGCCCCACACGATCAGGCCGATGTGGAGATTGCGGAAAAGCACGCCGAGCCGGTCCTCAGACTCCCGCCGTCGGCGGTGGGCGTCCTCCAGATTTTCGAGGGTCCGGTTGATCGAAGCGGCCAGAACGGTCAACTCATCGTCGCCGTTCATCGACACGCGCTCCGACGGGTCACCCTTAAGGCCGATGCGGAGAACGCTCTCACTCAGGCGGGCCAGGCGGGCCAACACGTTCTTTTCGAGCAGCAACAGCGTCAGCGCGCCGAAGATTGCCCCCACCGCCAGGATCGAAATCAGGTAGTACTTCACGCTGCGGCGGCCCTCGGCGTAGACTCGGCGGGGCGCGTCAACCCGCAGCAGGAGCGCCGGTTTTCCTTCAAGATCGCGCAGCAGGGTGTAGCCGGCAATGGTATCGCTACCCAGCGGCCGCACCACGAGGGGGGTTGAGCCTTGCAATTGCGCGCGCGCCGCCCGAAAGTCTGCCGCCAGACCGGCGGGGCCGGCCGGCTGGGAGCTCACGGAGAGCAGCGTTGTGGAGCCCAGCCGCTCAATGCGGGAAGCATCGAGCCAGCGTCCCATGATCAGCCATCCCCGGCTTGGGCCCGCGCCCTGCGTGGTGCGGATGGCTTGCGCAGCCACCATCATGGGCCCGCCCGGCAAAGCGACAATACCCGCCAATCCCTCCGGATGGCTTCCTTGCAGGAGCGCCGCTCGCAGGGTCTCCTCCGCTCCTGCGGGGATGGGCAACTCCTCCGATTTCGAA
>DATJAQ010000176.1:0-16680 GCA_035516075.1 Terriglobia bacterium
TGCAGAGCGGCCCGAGTCCGGAAGGAGGAACACAGGGCGGCAAAAACGGAAGCAAGAAGGGCGAGCGTAGGGGTGAGAGTTCACGAGCAGAACAGGCCAACATCAATTGATTCAATACAGATGAGGTTTCTGGCAGGCACAACATCGGATCCGCACCCAACCGATTCGTAGTGCGAGCCCGCCGCTTGGAGTGAACTCCGGCCTATGGCTCCCACGTCTCGTTACCCCTTCGGTCAGTAATGGATTTTGATCATTGCAGTCGCACTGGCTGTAATCTGAATCGTGCGCTCGATCGGAGCATCCCCAGGCGGTGGCTCGATTTTGTAGGCGTGTTCGCCGGCTGGCAGCGATAAGGTCACGGGGCTTAGCCCGGCCGACTTGCCATCGACGAAGACTTCGAGACTGGCTGGGTCGGTTTGAATTCGCAACCACCCTAACCGGGTCTCCTCAACCGGGGGCGTCTTGAGCGCGGCATCATTAAGTGGAATTGCCGCCACAGGACTCTGCGAAACAGGGCTCACCGTCAAGGGTGGAGCCTGCTGACCCTGCGGTTCGCCACCCTGCGGTTGGGCACCACTGTCGGCCGGAGAGCCAGGGCTGAGTTCCGCTCGAGCAGCCGCGACTCCTCCTGACGGCTCTGCGGGGCTTGCCGGCTGGGGCTCGGTCCCTTTAACGAAGACTTCGTATCGAGGCGCGAGCGACTCGGCGATGTCTGAATCCGGCGAGCTTGCCTGCGTCTCGATGGGGACGCTGACCACCCCGGGCGGAACGGTAAAGGGCCGGGCGTTCCGGTAAGACGGAGTGTCCATGGCCCGTTTCATGAACTCAGTCCAGAGCGGTAGGGCCGACTGCGCTCCGCTAAGGTTTAACTCGCGGTCATCGTCGTAACCCACCCAGGCCACGGCCAGTAAGTTGGAAGTGAATCCCGCGAACCAGCCGTCGTGAGACGTGCCTGTCTTTCCCGCCGCCGGCAACCTGAAACCGCGGGCCCTGACGCCCGCCCCGGTTCCGCTATCAATGACGCCTTCAAGCAGACTTACCATCAAGTAGCTGACGCGGGGGTTGAGTACGCGGCGCGTGGTGACCGGGCTGGACCAGACTGCGGCGCCCGAGTCATCAGCGACCTCCACAATGCACCGCGGCGCGACGAACTGGCCCTGATTGGCGAATATCGTGTAGGCCCCCGCGACTTCAAGCGGGGTGGCAACGTAAGCGCCCAAAGCAATCGAAGGCGTCGCTCCAAGTTCTGAATTGAATCCGGCCGCAATCGCCAGATCGCGCACCTTGGAGTAGCCGACCATTTGAGCCAGGCTCACGGTGGCGTTGTTGAGGGAATCCGTGAGGGCTTCACGCACCGTCACCGTTCCGTGGTAATCCTCTTTGTAGTTCCTGGGCTCATAGGGCTTATCCCACTTGTTGCCGAATCGAAATTGGGTCGGCTCATCGTTCAGGAGGGTGGCAGGAGTGATGATAGGGGTTGATCCGTCCACACCCGAACTCAGGGCGGCGGCATACACGAAGGGCTTGAATGACGATCCGGGCTGCCTCCGCGCCATCACGTGATTCAATTGGCTGGCGCCATAATCGCGCCCGCCGATTATGGCTCGTACGTCGCCGGTATGGGGGTCCAGAGCGACCAGCGCAACCTGAGGCTGCTTGGAACCGGTTGGGGCCGCCTGCTTCGACGATCCTGGCTTCTTCACTTGAAGGTCGAGTTCGGCCGTTCCGATGCGCTCGGCCTCCGAAGCCGCATGCTGAACGTCAAGGTCGAGAGTGGTATACACTCTTAGACCGCGGAAATGAAGTTCGCGCTCGGAGAAATGGGTGCGCAATTCCCCGGTGACCATGTCCTCAAAGAAGCCCTCTTGCCTCGCTTTTGCGAGAGTGGGCTTGGCCGTCTTCAGTGGTGTGCTGATGGCGTGCCCGGCTTCCGCCGGATCGATAAAGCCTGTTTCAACCATTTGCCGCAGCACGAAGTTGCGCCGCGCGAGGGCTCGCTCCGGATACTTACCGGGCGAATAAAGGTTGGGTCCCTGGATGAGACCCGCCAGAAACGCCGCCTCCGGCAGGTTGAGCCTGCTCACGTCCTTGCCGAAATAGGCTTGGGCGGCATCACCAAAGCCGAAAATTCCAAAGTTGCCTTGCTGCCCGAGATACACGCGATTGGCGTAGAGCTCGAAAATCTTTTGCTTGCTCAGGCGTGTTTCGAGGAACAGAGCCAGACAAATCTCTTCCGCCTTGCGCCCGAGGGTGCGGCGAGGCGTAAGAAACAGGTTGCGCGCCAACTGCATGGTCAAGGTGCTACCGCCCTGCAGGCGCCCGTCGCGTCGCAGGTCGGCGAGGGCTGCCTTCACGAGACGAACAGCATTCACGCCGTGATGCGAAAAGAAGCGATGATCTTCCGTGGCGATGACAGCGTCCAGCAGCACCTTCGGCACGTCCTGGTAACGCACCAACTGCTGCTCGGAGCGGGCGTATCCACTCAGGGTGGTGATGACTTCAGGTTCAAGCCCGTAGCTTGCGAAGGCAGTTTTGTGGTCCAGAGACTTGATGGCTGTGATGCGGCCATGGTGGAAACTCAGCTCGACAGGGCCCTCTCGAATCTGGCCGTGAGAGAAAAAGGAAGCTGCGCCGGGGTGGATTTCCAGCCCACCGGCCGCGAGCCTGAAGGTGCCGACGGCCGAACCCGATTCGCCTTCCGCGTAGAGCCCATTCCGCAGGCGCGCCGCAACCGCCGCCGGCGTGGCCGTCTCCCCCACCCAAACCTGTGCGGGCGCAGCAAGAATAATTGCCGGCCCTCCGGCGCCGCCTCCCTCTAATAAACGCGCGTCCGTGTAACGATTGAGATCCCTCGAAAAATGGACGAACAAACAAATTCCAATGACGAAAACCGCCAGTTCAGCAGCGAGGAAAGCCGCCTCCAGCCTTGGCAAGCCTGGGAAGATGCCGATCCCCGGCAATTTTGGAAGGACAGAGGAGTCGCGAGTTGATGGCCGTCGGTTGCGCTCCATGTGCGTGTCCGTGACGGGTGGCAAGCGTCGAGCTTCCAGCCCGCAGACCGCAATCAAACCGAGCACGAATTGTGCCGAATACGGCGAAACCAACTTGTTGAGCCTGCTTGATCTGCAAACGCGACGTGCAGCGCCGTGGCGGGATTTGGCCTCCGGATCATGTAAATTTTTCCCTTTCGCTCCTGCTCGCAATCGGCGCCTGCCTGAAAAATCTACCCGCTGACGCGCAAGCTTTTCCCAACCTCCCGGAATGGTCGCGGCGGCCAACCCGCTCTACATGAACACGATGTAATCCTGCATCAGTTTTGGCGCTCGGTTTGCTGCGACCGTGCAGGGCGGCACTGTGCCGTTGTGCCTGCGCCGGCGGGAGGTGTGGCCATGAATGGCAGTGAAGACGGCAAGAGCTCACGAAGCATCCTCGATCTGATGGATCGCTCCAGCGCCCGGGCAACGCCGCCGAGCGCGTCGATCGGGGATGTTCCGCTGGGCGGGGCGCCGACGGCCCGGCCAACGGCCGCCGGGTCTGAAGCCTCGGGAGCTCAGGTCCATGCGACCGCTATTGCCGAAGCGCCTCCCGCGAAGCCGGCAGAAGAAAAGCACAAGGGTAAGGTTCCAGCTACGGAAGCGGCAAAGGCCAAGCCGTCAGAGCCCGCCCGGCGTGGTTCCGGCGGCCTGTGGGCGGCGGTCGTGATCTTGACGCTGGCCCTCGGCGGTCTCGCCTGGTACGGAGGAGTTGCCATGCGCCGGAATAATGTGCCGCTTGCCCAGCTTCCCGGCATGCAGCGGCTCATGGCCGGACTCAACGGGCGCATGGACGGCGCCGAGGCCCGCCTGCGCGATCTCACCGCGAGCTGGGGCGGCGTTCAGACGAGCATGGCCCGCCTCGATCGAAGGGTCGCCGCCAGCCTTCAGGCGGCCCATCGGCAGACCGAGGAGCTCGTGAATACCGCCCAGGCGCGGATTGAGGCCGAAATGCATCAGCGCGATCGGGCGCTCGACACGCGCATGGCGCAGCTCGAGTCCACCGTGCACGACCAGGCAGCGCAGTTGGCCGAGGTGCAGACCCAGGTGGGCGCAGTGAAGCGGGACGTAGCGGCGGGCCAGAACGAATCGGGCCGCGAAATGGCAGTGATCAACGGACAGATGGGTGAGAACCGCGACGCGCTCGACGCCCTCAATCAAAGGCTGGATCGCCAGAAGGTGACGTTTGAGGCATCCAAGGGGGCGCCGCACGAGGTGGTGCCGGGCATCACGGTCACCGTCACCAAGACAGATGTAGGCTACCAGCGCTACGGCGGCTATCTCACCCTGGAACGCGATGGCCGCACCCTGTGGCTCTCGGGAGTCAACGCCCAGCAGTCGGTGGTTTTCTATCCGCGCGAGAGCCATGAAGCCTACGACCTGGTGGTGACCTCAGTTAACGGGAACGGCGTCACCGGCTACCTGATGCTGCCTGCGGCGGGAAGCGAGGACACGACCCCTCCGGACGCGGCAGGGTCTTCCGCGCCCGGGTTCTAGTCTGTCTGCCTCAGGCGGCGCGCGCCTTGTGCGACGCCCTCTGGGGGGCTCGCGGCCCAAGCGCCGCCTGGACGCAGACGCCATTTTAAGGAGGCAACCATGAACGACGAGAACGAGAATCTACACCGCGATCAAGCCGATGAGCCTGGGCGCCCTGCAGCTCCGGCGGGCGGCCGCGGCGTGGGCGCCGTTGCCATTGTGCTCGCCTGCGCCCTCGTGGCAGGTCTGGTCTACGCCTGGCGCGAGCGCGCTACAGCGCAGAACCTCGCCTTGCAGCAGGACCAGACGACGGCGTCGCTGAGCCAGGCGCGCTCCGAGATCGACGCGCTGGCCGCGAAAGTGAATTCATTGAGCACGCCGCCAGCCCCAGCGCCCGCGGGGGCGCCCGCGGCCTCAACCACCGCGCCCCGCACCACCCGCCGGCCGCGCCTGGCGGAAGACCGGCACTGGACAAAGCTGCAGCAACAATTGAAAGACCAGCAGCAACAGCTCGATTCCACCCGGCAGAACCTGCAGTCAACCCAGCAGGATCTGGCCGATGCCCGCTCGGAGCTGGCCGGCAACCTGGCTTCAGCCCGGGACGAGCTGGGCGGCTCGATCGCCAGAACCCACGACGAGCTGGTGTCCCTCGAGCAGAAAGGCGAGCGCAACTACTTCGAGTTTGACCTGACGAAGTCCAAGCATTTCCAGCGCGTCGGTCCCATCGGTGTCGCGCTGCACAAGGTCAATACCAAGCACGACTTTTTTGACCTGGCGATGTTGGTCAACGACTTCGCCCTCGACAAGAAGCACGTGAGCCTTTTCGAGCCCGTGCTCATCTACCCGTCGGACAGCAAGCAGGCGATGGAACTGGTGGTGAACCACATCTCGAAAAACAGGGTCCACGGCTACTTGAGCGTTCCGAAGTATTCAGAGGCCGAGGCATCCGCCACTAGCCCGAGCGGCGCCTCGGATTCCTCGCCGGCCGGCAACTCGCCCGCGGGCAAGGGTGAGGCACCCTCGCTGGGAACCGGCTCGCCCTCGAGCAACACTCCGCGCGGCACGGACTCGGCGCCGGCCAGCAAGCCTAACCCGGACTCGCTGTAACGCACCGCTCGGTAAATTTGAGTCTGGTGCCGGGTTGCGTTTACTCCGGCTTCGGCTTCGGCGTGGCCGAGTGCAGCCCGGCACTCACCGAGTGAATCGAGCGCCGTGCTTGTGTTCGTGAGGACGATGTCTTCGTCCTGTGTTGTCCCGCCAGTCCTTAGCTTGCCGGCGTTTCCGTCTTCGGGTCAGAACTTGCCGAACTGCATTCGCATATGGAGACTACCGGCAAGTAACCATGTGGGCTTTGCCAGGAACAAGCCGTCGCACGACATCACGAGGCGGCTCCCCTTGCTCCGCTATTCGCGCCGCCTCAAGCCCGGGATCAGTCGGGCGTCGGCAGTTCGAGGCTAAATGGTCGCATCGCTCGCTTCCCGAAGCCGTGAGGGTCAGCTCTTTACCCTTCCGAATAGGCTTTCCCCAGCCCGGCGGCCGACTCGCGGATTCTGGCCTCAATACTTTTCGAGGATTAGGATTGTTCCCTAGGGCCGCCATAGAGAATCCACCCGATTGACGCGTCGAGCGGGCATTCGTAGCCTGATTGCTGCTCCTGGTTTTGCTCCGTCCAGGGTGGGTTGGCCTGCTTCTCACACGAACCCCCTGCTCGCTACCGAAGCAGGCCCACCCACCGGTGCACGTTGCGCGCGAGAACTCGTTTCCCGCCGTGGCGGCGCGCGCCGAGCGGCCGGGGGACATTACGATGAATTCGTTTGATATCTTCCAGAAACTGCCCAGTGGCACCCGGGTATGGGTTTGCAGCGCCGCCAGCTTGCAGGAAGCAAAGGGGAACCTGCTCGCGTTGCAGCGAGACGACCCTGCCGCCTACTACATCTGCGACCTGAACGAGAGGACTGTGCTTATGGCCAGCACCCCGGAGCGGCCCGAGTTGCACACAGTGCCGGATGATGCGGAATTTTTCGGCCAGCCTGGACTCAGCCATCGGGAGTCCCTTGAATACGCGGGCACTTCGCGATTCGGCTAAGCGGCCGGGGGCGGCTCGCTGGCTGGTTGGCCGCGCCGGTGAACTTTAAACTCGAAGAGACCGTTGAGGGGGCCAAGCTCAGTTCGCGCGGAGGCCTGGAATGCAGCAACAGCTTTCGGCGCTGGTCGTGCACAACGATCAGAACGTGATGGAACATCTACGCGGCGTGCTGCAAGTTCACGGGGTGGTGACGCGATGCGCACACACCTGTCTGGAGGTGCAAGCGGCGCTTTCGCGCCGGACCGCGCCGGACGTGGTGTTTACCGGCGAGAACCTGCCGGACGGCACGTGGCGCGAGGTCATGAGCATGGCGCGCGCGGTCTTGCCGCCCGCCGAGGTGGTGCTCGCCCTGGATCAGGAAGGGCCCTTCCTCGACTCCGAAGGCATCCGGGTCTATCTCGATGCAATGGACCTGGGGGCCTTCGATCTCATCGTCTTTCCTTTGGCGGCCAGTGAAGTCGCGCAGATTGTTCGCTCGGTATTCCTCGCGGTCATCGCGCGACGGAGCCGCACGCCGTCGAGCGCCCGTAAGCTTTCGGTTCGCACGCCCTGGGAGCGGAACTACCACGCCGCCCAACGGGGATAAGAATCAAAGGGCCCACCGCGTCAGGATTTGCCGGGCGGCCCGCCGGGATGGACGGCCCCTGAAGTGTCCCGCCCGCGACGCGCAGACGGGCTGCGGGCACCGGCAGGCGCCGCCTAGGCAGGCCGCGATCCGCGGTGCAGCCGGATTCAGCCCCGGGGCGAGCCCGGCGGAGGGAGGCGCCCGTGAACGTGACATCGCAACAAAGCTTCGGCTTGTCCCATCGCAAGTTCCTGATCATCCGCGCGGTGGTTGCGGGTTACACGGAGGAGGAGATTGCCCGCCGGCTGTTCTTGAGCGTCCAGGACGTTGAACGTGACCTCCAGGACATCTTCGTGAAGGTGGGAGTCAGCAACAAGCTTGGGCTTGTTCTCTTTGCCGTCCGCTACGGACTTTCGGAAACCGATCGAGGGCGGGAGCCGGCTGCTGCGCTCGGGCCTGTGGGCCAACGCACTGGCGCAGACGAAAGCGCGGGCTTGGGGGCAGCTCCATTTGAAGCGTCGAGGGGGAAAGGCTCGGAAGCCGTGCGGCTGAATGATCAAGGGTTGGAGCCCGGCACGATTGCCGCGATGGCCGCTGCGGGAACGCGCGCGCGGCTGCGCAAAATACCGAGCCCAAGAGCCTGGTAGCTGCTCTCTTCGCTGAGCGCGGGAAGCAGCGCTGGGAACCCGGGAGGGAAACCGTGCGCAACAAATACCGAATCCTCGAAGAACGCCCCGACGGTCAGAAGGTCCTGGTGGGAGAGTTCCCCACAGTGGCCGTGCTGCTCGGAAGGCTGGACCGCATCGTTGAAGGCTCGCGCAGCCGGTTCTTCGTGATGATCGCCGCGAGCAACAAAGTCCTGTTTCGCGCCCAAGGCTCGCACTTCCAGAGCGCCGAGCGCGCTGTGGCATCGAGCTAGAACACGGTTCCAGACTTGTTCTCTCGTCCGCCATGCCCGATCTGCCTGCGGCCTTGCCGCGCCGCAGCTCCCGCCGAAGTTGCCTCTCGGAGGGGGGCAAGCGGGGCTTGCTTCGCCTAGGCCCGCCCGGCCGGCCGAGAGCGGGCGCGTGAAACCTCTTAGCAAATGGGTGGAGTATGATATAGTAAACGCCAAGTCTGCTTGGCGGTTCTGCACCCCTAACCGCCGGGGGGATCGGATGCTAGGAAGGGCACGCTTGCGAAAATCTAAAATGTGACGAACGAACCCGTCATCTTATTGAAAACAAACATATTCCATTTTTGGAATTCGACCGAACCCGTCAACTGACTGAAAATAGTGGCTTTACACCGATTATCCCGTCATCTTGTTGATAAATAATATAGATGATGTCAGAAGTAGCCCGCGAACTTGGTGCCGAGCCCCGGAACTCACGCCATTGACCACGCTTCCAGCCTGCCTCCACCCGACTTTGCCCCCTTGACGGTTCAGCAGTATACTGCCGGGGTCCAAGCGGAGGGGGCCGGCATGCCGCTGAAGCAGTTCGCACTTTTCAGCGACGGCGAGGGCGGTCCGTTATGGCGCGAGTTCTTTAGTAGTCTTGATGACGCCAAACGTAAAGGCAGGGAGTGCGCGGAGACCGAAGCCGTTGAGTTTTTCATTTTCAGCTTCAAGGAGGAGACGGAGATCATGAGATTCTTCCCTCCTCCAACGAAGCCGCAGGGTTAACCCAAGAGCTCTGCGATGTCCGCCACCGGCCAGAGCCGGCCGGTCACCCGCCCCCACTGCCGGAGCGACGCGGATAGTCTTGTGAACCCGAGCGGGATCATAGTGCATGTCATGCAGGGCGATGGGTTAAGCGTGATCGTCGACTCCCTTGCTGAATCCATGGGACAGCCGCGTGCATCGGACCATGGGCGCCCGCATCGTGAGATTCTGCTTCCTGCGCGCATTTGACTTGGGAAGCAGGCTGGAGGACACTAACCGGCGCCTGTGGCCAGGCATTATTCAGGATCGATCTGGGGAGCACGCGAGCCTGGTCCACTGAAAGGCCACCATGAAGCGCGCCAGCCGGCCGCCACCACCGAAGGCCCAGGCTCCGGAGCCCGAAGCCGCCCCGCCGATGCGGCCGACCGATGACGGCGCTCCCTTGCGCGAAGGGCAAGAAGACTTCGGGCAGGTCTTCGCCCTGCTGCACGCGGCAACAGGCACGGACTTTGCCCATTACCATCACACCCTCATCCGGCATAAGATCGGGCGCCGCATGGCGCTCCGGGAGATAGAAAGCACCAGAAGCTACCTCGCCTTGCTGCAAGACGACCGCACCGAGCTCGACGCGTTGTGCCAGGATATCCTCACGCATTCCGCCCGCTTTTTTGAGGGCCCTGAGGTTTTCGACGTGTTGCAGCGCACGGTCTTCCCGGCTCTCTTGGAAAGCAAGCCGGCAGGAGGATCGTTTCGCCTGTGGGTTCCCGGCTGCTCGACGGGAGAAGAAGTTTATTCGATCGCGATCAGCGTGTTGACGTGCCTGGGAAGCGCCGCCCGGCCGCGCGAAATCCAGATCTTTGGCACCGATCGCAGCGAGTGTGCGCTGGAACACGCGCGGGCCGGCGTGTATACGAGGAATATCGTGGGCGCGGTCCCGCCGGAACTGCTGCACCGCTTCTTTACCGAGACTGGGCAAGGCTACGAGATCAGCCACGGAGTTCGTGACTTGTGCGTTTTCGGGCGGCAAGACATCCTGCGGGACCCGCCTCTGGTCCGGGTGGATTTGATCAGTTGCCGGAACCTCTCGATCTACGTGGGATCTGTCCTGCAGCACAGAATTCTTCCCCATCTATACCACGCGCTGAAATCCGGAGGATATCTGATTCTGGGGAGGTCGGAAACCCTGGGAGAGTTTACGGCTCATTTCGCGGTGGTAAATCGCCGGGTGAAGATTTTCGTGAAGAGGCCTGGCGCGGGGAAAGCGCCGCCCGAGCAGGAACTTGCGGTGGCCCGGGAGGAATTGGAGTCCACCACGGAAGAACTGATATCGCTCAACAAGGAGTTGCAGAATAGAAACGTTGAGCTCAGTGTGGCCAACAACGATCTGTCGAACCTCTTCGCCAGCGTCAACATTCCGACCCTGATGTTGGGCAGCGACTTGCGCATCCGCCGCTTTACCCCGCCGGCGCAAAGGCTGCTAAACATTATTCCTGCCGACATCGGCCGGCCGATCCATCATCTCCGGACTAACTTAAACGTCTCGGGGCTGGAGCCGCTGGTGTTGAACGCTTTGGCAGAGGCGAAAGAGAAGGATCACGAGGTGCAAGACCGCTGGGGACGCTGGTATGCGATGCGGATCCATCCTTACATTACAGCGAACCATGAAGTTGACGGCGCCGTGATCACCTGGGTGGACATTACCGCGCTGAAGGCCGCCCTCGAAGGGACGGAGAAGGCGCTAGGCGAGGTCGAGGAGCGCCATCGGCAGCTCATCGAGCGAAATCTGGCCGGGGTTTTCCGCAAGTCTCTCGACGGGCGCTTTCTTGACTGCAACCCTGCGTACGCCAGAATGTTCGGGTTTGAATCGCCTGCCGAAGTGCTGGCCGCACGCCCGGTAGATCTGTATTTCGATCCTTCGGACCGCGACGCCTTTCTCGGCCTTATCCGCAAGCAGAAGGAGGTGGCGAACCTCGAGCTCTGCATGCGCCGGAAGGATGCGACCCCGGTTTGGGTCTTGATGAATGCGGTGCTGGTGGGCGGCGACGAAGGACCGGGCGCTGAGATCGAAGGCATCGCGTTGGATATCACCGAGCGCAGGCAGGCGGACGCCCGCTTCAGGGGCCTGCTCGAATCCGCGCCCGACGCCATGGTGGTGATGAACAGCGACGGGAAGATCGTCTTTGCCAACGCCCAGGTTGAGAAGCTGTTTGGTTACCGGTCTGACGAGGTGGTGGGACGCGAAATTGAAATGCTGGTTCCGATGCGATTGCGGGCCGGGCATCCGGCGCACCGCGCCGGATTCTTTGCTGAACCCCGGGTGCGGGAGATGGGCAGCGGTTTGGAGCTGTACGGCCTGCGCAAGGACGGCCGGGAGTTTCCAGTGGAAATCAGTTTGAGCCCTCTCGAAACCGAAGAGGGACTGCTGGTCTCGAGCGCCATCCGCGACGTCACCCGACGTAAGGAGGCGGAGAGGGCCCTGGGCCGCCTCTCGGGCCAACTCCTCGAGCTCCAGGATGCTGAGCGCCGGCGGATCTCTCGCGAGCTGCACGACACCACCGGACCCCTGCTCACCGCCCTGGTGGCGAACCTCACCCTGGCGGGCAGCTCGGCTCGCTCTCTGGGCGCCAAGGCAAGCGAAGCCCTCAATGAAAGTCTGGTCCTGGCCAAGGAGTGTTCTCGCCAGATTCGAACGGTCTCTTATCTCCTGCACCCTCCCACGCTCGACGAACTGGGTCTCGCTTCGGCTCTGCGGTGGTATGTGGAGGGATTCGCCCGGCGCAGTGGGCTGAACGTCCGTCTGGACCTGCCGGCCGATCTCGCCCGCCTACCCCAGGACGCGGAGACCGCGTGCTACCGCCTGGTGCAAGAGAGCCTCACTAACGTCCACCTTCACTCCGGCAGTGCAAAGGCCAAGGTCCGCCTGACGGTGGCGAACGGAGCGGTGACGCTTGAGATCATCGATTTCGGCAAGGGACTAAAGCCCGTCCCCGAAGAAGGTTCGACGAAGCAAGACGGCAAAACAAGAATGGGCGTGGGCATAGCGGGTATGCGGGAACGTGTAAAACAACTGGGGGGCCACTTTGAGATCGTTTCCGCAAACAAGGGAACCATCGTGAGAGCGGTTCTGCCGGTCCCGGCCGCCGCTTCATGACCGGTGGCAGCGGGGCATCCCGCCGCGCGGAAACCACCTCTTCGGTGCCCGATCGAATTCCCGGAGGTCGAGTATGGCGCCGCTTCGCATCCTGGTAGCTGACGATCACGGCATCGTGCGCAGAGGCGTGCGGGCGCTGCTCGAAGCCCAGGCGGGATGGGAGGTGTGCGGTGAGGCGGCGACCGGGGCGGAGGCCGTCGCCAAGGCACGGAAACTCAAGCCCGACGTGATCGTCATGGACATTACGATGCCCGAGCTAAACGGTTGGGAAGCTACGCGCCAGATCCGGTCGGAAGTTCCGGAGGCTGCCGTCCTCATCCTTAGCATGCACGAGACCGGACAGGCGGTGCGGGAGGTGCTGAAGGCCGGCGCCCAGGGTTACGTCCTCAAGTCTGATCTCGATCGCAACCTGGTTGCGGCCGTAAGAGCGCTGGGCCACGGCGAACGCTTTTTCAGCCGGAAGGTGTCTGAGATTGTCATCGAGGATTACTTGAGCCCAGAGCCGGTTCGGCGCGAAGCGGACGGGCAGCTTCTCACGGCACGGCAACGCGAAGTGGTTCGGCTCCTGGCTGAGGGAAGAACAAACAAGGAGGTGGCGACCGGCCTGGGGATCAGCGTCAAGACTGCCGAAGCCCACCGGACCAACGTCATGCAGCGCTTAAAGCTGCGTTCATTCAGCGACCTCGTCCGTTATGCAGTTCGTCAGGGAATCGTGGACAGGTAACATCAGAAATGACGGACCGCGCCGTGAATTCAGTCCTCCGAAAAAAACGGCGGTGAGTCAGACCCGACGAGGCGTCAGGCCGGCTCACCGCCTTGAAGAAGAGGGCGCCGGCCATTGTGTGGCCAACGCACCGCCGCTCGTGTGCGGAAACCGGGGGTGGGTTTCCGCACTGCGAGATTCTGATCGTTCGTCTGCAACCGGGCTTTCGGAGCTTTCCGGCGCGTCGAGAGGTCGAACGCGAAGTACTGAAGTCCCGTGCACTCGGAGAGGAACCATAACGCCTCGATGGCTTCCTTACGGTTACCGACGGAGCCCAGCCATACTACGTCGCCATCGCCCATTCTCCGAAATAACTCAAAGCGCGTCATGGTTTGCCGCCGCCGCTGCACATTGCAACCCCTGCCGAAAGCAGCATCATGCCTGCCGGAATAGGGCCGGTCAATCGGGTGAATTCCCCAAGGGAAATTCTCTATGCTCCGGCTGTCGGCAGGCGGACGGGGCTGGATCGTAGATGGGGTTGATGGAAGCGGTTCCAGGTCGGGTGCAGGATTCGCAGCGGCGAACCCTGAAGTGTCCAAAAATCATACACTTCAAGCGGGGCCGAAAAACGAGCACATTCGCTAAGGCCGTGTTCACTTCAAAGGACTTACATAGCTGCAGGGCGCCTTGGCGCGCGGGAGATTGGGAAAATCGGCCCCCCTGGGACTGGCGCCGCTGTGCCGGAGTAACGCCTATAAGGGCGGGGGTAGGGCGCCAGACGTGCTCCCGCCAACGGCCGGCACACGCCTGAAGCGCAGACGGCTATTCGGACCTCAAAGGTAAACGGGTCATCTCCGAATCGAGTTCCGCGCCCACCAACAGGATCAAGCTCGCGAGATAGGTCCAGACCATAAAAATCACGAAAGCCCCCAGTGCGCCATACATCCTCGGGTAGTAGTTGCAGTGGGAGACATAAAACCCGAAGCCTGCGGAGGCGGGAATGAATACCGCCGCCACAAAGATACTGCCCGCGCTCACCCAGCGCCAGGGCCGTTTTCCGTTGGGGAGGGCATAATTCATCAGGCTCACGCCCAGATTGAGCAGCAGCAACGACACCGCCACGCGGGCGACGTCTGCGATGCCCTCGGCGGGGAAACGCGGGCTCAATCGTGCCGCGAGCGAGAGATCCAGCCGGTCGCCGGCAGCGAACACGGCGAACGAGCCTAGGAAGAAAAATGAGAGCACGAAGAGCATCACCACAGCCAATCCGTAGATCTTCCAGAAGCCTCGACTCTCTCGAACCCCGTATATCGTATCCAGGCCTCGGATGAGCATGACGACGCCGGTGGCCGCCGCCCAGGTGGCGCCCGCAAAGCCCATGGAGAGGAACCGTTGCCGGGATTGGGTGAGGCTCAGTACGGTGTTCAGGATCAGAACCTGGGAGTCGTGCGGGAAGTAACGCGTCACCCAGGCGACAAAGTCACGCCAGAACCCGGTGATGGGCAGGTAACCGGCGAGTGCGGCCAGAAAAATGAAAAACGGGAAGACCGCCAGCACGAAAAAGTAAGCCACCTGGGCAGCGACGCCAAGACAGTTATCGGCGCCGCTTTTGGCCCAGACGCTGCGCACCACGGTGCCAGGCGATACGCCGGGCGAATAGGCCGGCAGCCTAGCGACGACCCACGAGCGGAGGCGGGATTTCTTCCGCCTGACCTCATGCTGTTCATGTGCTCCTGAGGCTTCCATTTCACCCGCCCACCCCCTGTTGTCCGCCTCCGTAGAGCTCCGCGCGCCGCGCCATCGGCGCGATTCGCTTGCCGCGCGATGGGCCGCTTGGCTGTCCCCCGAGCTACCGTCGTCAGGCCGCGGCAGGCCCATCGCTCCCTGCCGATTCCGGCCACTTCGTCGCCCTCAGTCTAACTCCAAGTGTGGAGCAGGCCGGGGTGCAGGTACGCGGACACTCCCATTTCCGCTGCGGGCCTGTGCATAGCTCCGAAGTGGAAGTTTTTACACTGTCACCGGTGCTCAGCCAGTTCTCTGGTTCCCTCCTCGCTCACCGCAACTAACTGCAAGAACGCAGGTTCTCCGCCGAGCACGGCGGTGGCAAGCCGCTTGCACCCACCTTACGTGCAGTTTGGTTACCTAGCCGAGAGCCAGAGAACATGTTGGCCGAAGTGCGCTCTTTGCAGTGAGCGTGGGTCATGTGACAGGCGGAGAAAGCGAGCGGGCGCGGTGGCGATGAGAAACTGGTACCCAACATGCAAACTGCAGCGAACAGTAAGACGATCGCGGCGCTCAGGCGAGGACGAACGCTCTCGCCGGGACTCGCTCTGCCTTGCGCTGTGTTACTCGGATTAACGGTCTGTCTCCGGGCGGCCTTTGGATCGCCCTCAAACCAATCTGCGGCCGCTGCGCAGACGCCCGGCGTGATCCAGTTTCTGCAACAAACGATTGCCTGGTACCACCAAGCGGGTGCGGAGCGCCTCTTCGCAGGAGATCCCAACGCCGACGCGACCCTCAGCAGGAATCACGAGCTCGCCACCGAGATCGTCCAGCTCGCCTTTGATTTTGCCAGAGCCCAGACCAGTTCCAAAACGTCGCCCGCCGGCCCAAGCCAGGAAGCCACGGCTGATTCGTCCCGCTATCAGGCGCTCCTGCAATTGTCGAAAAAGCTGGACCGTGACGTGCACGAATTGCAGGGAGAAATCGAGGCGGTCCGGCAGAAGCTGGCCGCGGCCACAGGGCCGGAACGGCCAGCCTTACAAGCAAATCTCGCCGAGACGCAAAGCGAGCTGGACCTTGCCAACGCGCGAAGAGATGCCGTCCGCAGCATGGCCGATTTTGTGGGAGGAGCCGACGTCAATGCCCAAGGAGCGACGGGACTGCGGGCCCAAATCGAAGCGCTGGCACGCACCGTGCCCGAGGTCGTGCCCGAGCGCGTCAACGGCCAGGAAGGTGGCAGCTCACCCAGCCAACAGCTCAATCGTCCTGCAGCCTCGATGCCGCGTGCGCCCGAACCCTCCGGCATATTGGGCCTGGCGACGGACCTTTGGACGCTTTCCTCGCGAGTCCGCGCGGCGGGCCAGGCAATTCAACTGACGGATGCTCTTGCTCAAACTACGAATGAGTTACAGAAACCGCTGGTCGATACTCTGCGGGATCTATCCCGGCGGGGCGATGATCTCGCGAAGCAGGCCGATTCTGCCGGCCCAAGCGAGCTCGCCCAGGAGAAGCATGATCTCGATGGGCTCACCGCCCAGTTCAGGCGGACCGCAGCCATTGCACTGCCCTTGAGCAAACAAGCGGTCCTGCTGAGACTTTACAAGAACAGCCTGACCGATTGGCAAGGCGGGGCCACGAGCCAATACGACTCCGAATTGAAAAGCCTGCTGGTGAGGATAGCTTTTCTCGGCGTGATTCTGGGGGTCGCAGTCGGATTCGGAGAACTATCGCGACGAGCGGTCTTGCGCTACATTCACGACGGACGTCGAAGGTACCAGATTCTCTTGCTCCGAAAGATCGTGCTGTGGTTTTCGGTTGCAGTCATTATTGCTGTCGCTTTCGCCAATCAACTCGGGTCGGTCGCGACTTTTGCCGGCCTCATCACTGCCGGAGTTGCGGTCGCACTGCAGAGTTTAATCCTCTCCATCGCCGGGTATTTCTTTCTCATCGGAAAATTCGGCATCCGGGTGGGAGACCGGGTGCAGATCGCCGGAGTGACGGGCGAAGTGGTGGATGTCGGACTTATACGGCTGCACGTCATGGAACTCGGCGGCGCCGGAGCGGAAACCCCGACGGGCCGTGTGGTGGCGTTCCCGAATTCGGTTGTATTTCAGGCAACGGCCGGCCTGTTCAAACAGATACCCGGCACGAATTTCGCCTGGCACGAAATCACCGTTTCATTGTCTTCAGACACCGATTACGGGGCTGCCGAAGAACGTGTCAGCGAGGCGGTGGAGGCCGCTTTCTCGCAATACCGCGAAGAACTTGAACGGCAGCGCCGCCAGATGCAACGGACTTTC
>DATJAQ010000177.1:0-4362 GCA_035516075.1 Terriglobia bacterium
GCGGAAAAACTCATGATTTGCCTCGTAGCGGCGACTTTATGTCGCCACAATCCGGTTCATTGCAATGCGCAGGTGGCGGGATACACCCGCCCCTACGAGTTTTTCCGCAGCCTGCTACGCCGCGTGGCCCTTGGCGTGACCTGCCCCTTGCGCGGCCAGCGCCTTGCCGATTTCCCGGCAAAATGCCGGCAAATCCCAGGGCGTGCGCGAGGTGATCAGGTTGCCGTCCACCACCACTTCTTCATCCACATATTGCGCGCCGGCGTGAATCACGTCGTCCTTGATGGCTCGGAAGCAGGTCGCCTTGCGGCCGCGCAGAATATCCGCCGAACACAATACCCAGCCGGCATGGCAAATCGCCGCCACGATCCTGCCCGCCTTGTCCATTTCCCGCACGAAGCCCAGCATGCGCTCGTCCTGGCGCAGGGTGTCGGGAGCCCAGCCGCCCGGAATGACCACCGCGTCGAAGTCCTGAGCGCGAACGTCGGCAATCGACAGGTCCGCCACCACCGGGTAGCCTTTCTTGCTGGAATAGGTCGCCTTTTTTTCGGCCCCCACGACGACGGTCTCTGCTCCGTCTTCGCGAAAACGCAGGAGCGGATACCAAATTTCCAATTCCTGGTAAAGATCCGCCGCCAGCACGGCAATTTTCTTTCCTGTCAGGTCCATGACGCCCTCCCTGAATTAAGATGGGACATTAAATATTAGCACCCATTTGAGGCGATCAGACCTGTACTTCACTTTTGCGTTTCGACTTATGCCCTTTGCCTTTTGACCTGACCCTTCTGCCCTCCTGTGGTCAGGGCGATTCCGCCTGGGCCGTCGCCACGGGCTGGCTGGCAGGGTAAAATGAACTATGAACTCCGAGACCGGATCCCCGCGCCTTCCCTGGGCACACCGCCTGGTGGAGGAATGGTTCCTGCGCCGATTCGGTGTTCCCACCGAGCCGCAGGAGCAAGGCTGGCCGCACATCCTGGCGGGCCGGAACACGTTGATCTCCGCGCCCACCGGTTCCGGCAAAACCCTGGCCGCGTTCCTGGCCTGCATTGACCGGCTGGTGCGGCAGGCGGAGCGGGGCGAGTTGCGGGATTCGACCTCGGTGGTTTATGTCTCGCCGCTGAAGGCTCTGGGCAACGACATTCAGAAGAATCTTGAGGCCCCGCTGGCGGAAATCACGCAACTCGCGGCGGAGCGCGGGGTGGACTTGCCCTCGATTCGCACGGCAGTCCGCACCGGTGACACGCTTCCGGCCGAGCGCCGGGCCATGCTGAAGCGTCCTCCCCACATCCTGGTGACCACTCCCGAGTCCCTCTACATCCTGCTGACGGCCGAGAAGAGCCGCGAGCTTCTGGGTGAAATTGACACCGCCATCGTGGATGAAATTCACGCCGTGGCGGATGACAAGCGCGGGTCGCACCTGGCGCTTTCGCTCGAACGCCTGGAAGATCTGGTCGTCGCGAAGCGCGGCCGGCCGCCCGTACGCATCGGACTCTCGGCCACGCAGAAGCCCATCGATCTGGTGGGCCGCTTCCTGGTGGGCGCCGGCCGGCCCGAACCGGCCATCGTGGATGTCGGGCACCGCCGCCCGCTCGATTTGGCGGTGGAAGTCCCTAATAGCGAACTGGGCCCGGTCGCCTCCAACGAGATGTGGGGCGAGGTCTATGACCGGCTGGCCGTCCTGGCGCGCGCGCATCGCTCGACTTTGGTCTTCGTGAACACGCGCCGTCTGGCCGAACGCGTTGCTCATCATCTGGCGGAGCGCCTGGGCGAGCAGGCGGTGGCCGCTCACCACGGAAGCCTGGCGCGCAAATTGCGCCTGGAGGCGGAGCGCAAGCTGAAGTCGGGCGAAGCGCGCGTGCTGGTGGCGACGGCTTCCCTGGAATTGGGAATTGACATCGGCACGGTGGACCTGGTGTGCCAAATCGGCACGCCGCGCTCGATTGGCGTGGCCCTTCAGCGCATCGGGCGCTCTGGGCACTGGCGCGGGGCCGTCCCCAAAGGACGATTGTTTGCGCAGACGCGCGATGAACTGGTGGAATGCGCCGCCCTGGTAAGGGCCATCCGCAGTGGCGAGCTGGATCGAATTAACATCCCGGAAGCCCCGCTCGATATTCTTGCCCAGCAGATCGTGGCCGCCTGCGCCTGCGAGGATTGGAATGAGCAGGCGCTTTACGCGCTGGTCCGTCGCGCCTATCCCTATCGCGATCTGGCGCGCGCCGATTTCGACGCCGTGCTGACCATGCTGGCGGAGGGTATCTCGGCCCGCCGCGGGCGCTACGGCGCCTACCTGCACCGCGACCGCGTGGGCGGTCGGGTGCGCGCCCGGCGCGGCAGTCGCGTCACGGCGATCACCAACGCGGGGGCCATTCCCCAAGCGGCGCTTTATTCCGTCATCGCCCAACCCGCCGGGGTCATGATCGGCACGGTGGATGAGGACTTCGCCGTCGAAAGCATGGGCGGAGATGTGATGCTGCTCGGCAGCACGTCCTGGCGCATCCGCCGCATCGAGAGCGCCGCGGGCCGGCTCCTGGTGGAGGACGCCAAGGGCGCGGCTCCCAACATTCCCTTCTGGCGCGGCGAAGCTCCCGCCCGCACCGAAGAGCTTTCCCGGCAGGTGGCGGAGGTGCGGGCAAGAGTCGAGCAGTTTATATCCGCGAGGCAAACGTCCCAAGCCTTGGCCTGGCTTAAGGACGAGTGCGCGCTGGACGATGCGGGAGCCGAGCAGTTGGTGGATTACCTCGCGGCCGGCAGGACGGTGTTGGGCGCTGTTCCCACTCAAGAGTGCGTGATTGCCGAAAGATTCTTTGATGAAGCGGGTGGAATGCAACTGGTCGTCCACGCGCCGTTCGGGGGACGGATCAACAAGGCCTGGGGATTGGCACTGCGCAAGCGGTTCTGCCGGTCGTTCAATTTCGAGCTTCAGGCTTCCGCCACCGAGGAGGGCATCAATATCTCGCTGGGCGAGCAGCACAGCTTCCCCCTGGCGGACGTTTTCCATTTCCTCTCCCCGTCCTCCGTGCAGCCGGTTCTCGAGCAGGCGGCTCTGGCCTCGCCCTTGTTCGGCACGCGCTGGCGCTGGGACGCTACGCGAGCGCTGGCGCTGCCGCGCTTCCGCAGCGGGAAGAGGTTGGCACTGCAAATCCAGCGCATGATGTCGGACGACCTGCTGGCCGCGGTCTTCCCCGATGCGGCGGCCTGCCAGGAAAACATCGAGGGGGACATCCGCATCCCCGACCATCCCCTGGTTCGCGAAGTCATGAAAGACGTGCTGACCGAGGCGATGGACCTTGACGGGCTCCGCCGCGTGCTGGCCGCGATTGGGGACGGTAGCATCCGGTGCGTGAGCGTCGACACGCCCGTGCCGTCGCAATTCTCGCATGAGATTCTGAACGCCAATCCCTTCGCCTATTTGGACGATGCCCCGCTCGAAGAGCGGCGGGCGCGCGCCGTCTCGATGCGGCGGACACTGCCTGAGGCGGTGCTCACGGAAATTGGCCGCCTCGATCCCCAGGCCATCGATCAAGTCCGCAAGGAAGCCTGGCCGGACGTCCGCGACGCCGACGAACTGGAGGACACGCTTCAGACCCTAGTGGCGCTGCGTGAGGATTTTGCGCCTTCCACAAGCGAAAGCGTGGCGGTTTCATGGGGGCACTTTTTCGACGAATTAGTGGCGGCGGGCCGCGCGACGCGAGCTGTTGAGCATGGTCAGACGTACTGGGTTCCAGCGTCACAGGCGCAGGCCTTCGCGACGATCTATCCCAATGCCACGTTTGCCACCGAAATCGCGCCCCTCGACGTGCCTGTTCCTTCTCGTGAAGAAGCCCTGCGGAACATGGTTCAGGGATGGATGTCGCATCTGGGGCCGATCGCCGAATCGGCTTTGGCCAAAACGCTAGGCCTGTCCAAGGTGGATGCTCAGCAAGCTGTGCTGCACCTGGAAGCGCAAGGAGGAATCCTGCGCGGCCAATATACGGGCTCTGCGGAAACTGAGTGGTGCGACCGCCGCCTCCTGATGCGTATCCATCGGCTGACCCTGGGCATCCTGCGCCGGGAGATTCAACCGGTGACCCCGGCGGAGTTCATGCGCTGGCTGCTGCGCTGGCAGCATGTGGCTCCCGGCACGCAAGTTCCTGCTGAGCGCGGGACCCTGGAGGTCATCCGCCAGTTGCAAGGTTTCGAAGCCCCCGCGAGCGCCTGGGAGCCGCAGATTCTGGCTCGCCGCGTTACGGATTACGATCCGCAGGTCCTCGATCAGCTCTGCCTGGCGGGCGCCGTGGGCTGGGGCCGGCTCTCCCCGCATCCCGCCTTTGCGAATGCCGATGAGCGCGGCGGTGGGGATGAGAATCCTTCCGCGCGCCGCAT
>DATJAQ010000178.1:0-7284 GCA_035516075.1 Terriglobia bacterium
CCCCAATGCTTGACTCCCACCTGCACGATCACTATGGCGCGGCCTTCGATGAGTACGCCGCGCGAACTTGGAAGCTGATTCCGTTCGTCTACTGAGCCGGTGCGGCGGCTCTCACGGCTGAATCAAGACGTGCTCGGAAACACTCTCGCCACTTCCTTTCGCGCAGGGGGCGAGACGCCTCTTCCGCGGCGCCGGATCAGAAAGCCGGCCACGGGCGCGGCACCACCTGCAACGGGCAACTGCCACCCCACGGCTTCCCGCGCCATCCTAGTCAAATTTTTCGCAACTGAGCGCTTTCGGGTCGTAGCCCATCACGCGCAACTGGTGGCGTACGCCGTTCACCATTTTCTTGAGACCGCAAATATAGGCGTGGAATCCCTGCTTGCCGGGGAGATACCGCTCCACCTGCTTCTGGACGTAGCCGGTGGGGCCCGTCCAGGCGGGCGAGGGGCGGCTGAGGGTGGGGATGAAGTGGAAGTTCGCGTGTTCGCGCGCGAGCCGCTCGAACTCGTCGCGGTAGAGGATATCGGCTTCCTCCCTGACGCCGAAGATCAGCCAGACTTCCGACGAGCACCCTCGCTGGAAAAGGTACTGCACCATGGAGCGCAGCGGGGCAATGCCGGTGCCCGTGGCGATGAAGGCCGACACGGGGTCGGGCGGCTCGCGCAGCACGAACTGGCCGAACGGGCCTCGAAACTCGATGGAGTCTCCCGGCTTCAGGTCGAACACCGAGGGCGAGAAGTGCCCGCCCAGCACGATGTTGAGGCAGAGATCGAAGCGGTTATCATGGTGAGGCGACGAGGCCACCGAATAGGCGCGCTTGAGCCGGCGGCCGTTTTTGCGGAATTCCAGCGAAATGTACTGGCCGGGACGAAAGTCAAACTGGCTGCCGTTCGCCGTTTGAAACTCGAAGTGCTTGGTGCGGTCGTTCGTGTACCAGACGTTGCGAAGCTGGGCGTGATGTCGGGCGGTGTTCACGGGTCTATTCCGGCTTGGTGCGTTGGGTTGCTGCCCTGAAGAAACATCTTAACGTGGAATCGGGCGTTCCGTTAACCCCGCGCGAATCGCCTCCGCCCCCCGGCGCCATTGCCCGCCCCGGTAGATTGGGGTTAGTTTCAAGCTTTGGATAGGAAGCCTCGTCGATTCCGAGGTGCGCAAGTGACCGCACGATCTTGCCGGTGGCGATTTGAAGGGTCACCGTTGAAGGTATTCAAGCAGCGAAGTTGAGGAGGAATGCAACATGTCCCAGCGCGGAACTCGACGCGATTTCTTGAAGACCGCGACGGCCGGTGTGGCTGCAGCCGCCAGCTGGAAAGCTCCAGCGTCACTCGGCGCTCCGCTGCGCTTCGAGGCTCCTTCGGCCGGCGCGATTGAGGTTCGCGTGACGGACGCCGGCCGGAAGTTCGCGGCCGCGGAGCCGCTCGCCTGGCAGCCCGCGACAGACGAAACTGCGCGCGGCGCCATCCGGCTCGACCCCGACACGAAGTTTCAGGAGCACCTCGGGATCGGCGGCGCCTTTACGGACGGCGCCTGCTACACCTTCAGTCAGCTCGCGGCCCCGGCGCGCGAAGAGTTGTTTCACGAGATGTTTCACCCTTCGGAAATGGGCCTGGGCGCGGGGCGCATCTGCATCGGCTCCAGCGACTACAGCCGCAACGTCTACAGCTTCGACGAGGGCCCGCCAGACCCGCAGCTTGCGCGCTTTTCCATCGATCACGACCGCGCCTACATCGTTCCCATCCTGGGGCAGGCGCGCAGCGTGAATCCCGACCTGTTTCTGCTGGCATCGCCCTGGAGCCCTCCCGGATGGATGAAGCCCAACGGGTCCATGCTCGGCGGCTGCATGCATCGCCAGAGCATGCCGGCGTACGCCAACTACTTTGTGAAATTCCTCCAGGCCTACAAGGACGCAGGCGTGCCCATCAACGCCGTGACCTCGCAGAACGAAGTGGACACCGAGCAGGACGGCCGCATGCCCGCGTGCGCCTGGCCGCAGGAGTACGAGATTTCGTTCGTGAGCGATCACCTCGGTCCCGCGCTGCGCCGGAACGGAATCGATACCAGGATCTGGCTTCTCGATCACAACTACAATCTGTGGGGACGCGCCATCTGCTCGCTCGACGAGCCGTCGTTGCGCGAATATTGCCAGGCGGTGGCCTGGCACGGCTACGTGGGCACGCCGGACATGATGACCAAAGTACACGAGGCGCACCCCGAGGTGGAGATGTTCTGGACCGAAGGCGGGCCGGATTACACCCAGCCGGACTACCTTACGGACTGGGCCAAGTGGGGCGCAACTTTCACCGGCGTTCTGCGCAACTGGTGCCGCACGATCATCGGGTGGAATCTTGCCCTCGACGAAAAAGGCAAACCCAACATCGGCCCCTTCAACTGCGGCGGCACCGTGACCATCCACTCGCAGACCCACGAGATCGTTCGCAGCGGCCATTTCTGGGCCATGAATCATTTCGCGCGATCCATTCGCCGCGGCGCCCGCCGCTTCGACTCCGAGGGAGGCGTGCCCGAGGTGCAGCACGTGGCATTCGAAAACCCTGACGATAGCCGCGTGCTGGTGCTCACGAACCCCGGAGCGGCGCGGACCGTTCAAATCCAACTGGCGGGCGGGGTGGCCCAGGCCGCGCTGGCGGCGGATTCATCGACCACGCTGATCTGGAGTTGACCGGCGTTGGTTCGATGATGTGTCCGCCTCACTCATTCCGCAACGCCGCCATGGGATCGGTGCGCGCGGCGCGGACTGCCGGAATGTAACCCGCGAGCGCGGCCACGGCGAACATCAGCGCGGTGGCCAGCGCGAGCGTCGCCGGATCCGCCGCGGTCAATCCGAACAGCAGGCTCGCCACAAGCTTTCCCGCGGCGATCACTGCGGGCAGCCCGATGGCGACGCCGATCACCACGAGCAACAGCGACTCGCGCAGCACCAGCCAGAGCACGTCGGCGCGCCGGGCGCCCAGCGCCATGCGAATGCCGATCTCACCCGTGCGTCCCGCCACCGCGTAGGCCATGATGCCGTAAATCCCGATGCAGGCCAGCAGCACCGCCAGGCCGCCGAAAAAGCCGGTGAGCTTGGTGATCATGCGGTCGGTGGTGAGCGAGGCGCTCACCAGATCGTTCATGGTGTGAATGTCGAGCGGGGGCAGGTTGGGCGCAGCCTTCTTCACGACCGCGCGGAGAGCGCCGACCACGGCGGCGGGGTCTCCTGTGGTGCGCACTTCGAAGTTCGCGGCCGTGGCCTCGCCGATGGGATGAAAGAAGGGCACATAGAAGCGCCGCGGCGTTTCATCCTGCACGCTGTTGTACTTGGCGTCCGCCGCCACTCCCACCACGATAAAGTCGGTGTGGGTGGTGGGGAACATGTCCCAGATGCGCCGTCCGATGGGATTGTCGTTGCCGAAATAGTAGCGCGCCATGGTCTGGTTGATCAGGCCCACGCGCTGCCCGGAGCCCTCGTCCTGGGGTCCGATATCGCGGCCCATGAGCACGGGAATGCCGACCGTGGTGAAATAATTGGGACCGACTTCATCGAAACGGGCGCCCATTTTCTGGCCGGATTTCGGCTTAAAGCCCTCAATGGAAATCTGGTCGGCCGATTCGCTGTGGCTGAAGAGGCCGTTCTGGGAAAGCGTCACCCCGCGCACCCCTGGCACGGCGCGCAGACGCTCGAGTAGATCTTGGTAGAGGGGCGCGATCTCCGGTTCCGTGTAGCCGGAGGTTATCGGATTGACGCCGAACAGAAGAAGGTGATCGCGGTCGTATCCGAGCTTCACCTCCGTGAGCTTCTGGAAGCTGTGCACGAAAAGGCCGGCCACAATCAGCAGCAGCAGCGACAAGGCAACCTGCGCCACCACCAGAATCTTGCCTACGGGCACTTTGCCGCCCTGCGCCGAGCCCCCGATCACGGCCCGCGACGTGCCTTTCAAAACCGAGTTCAAATCCACCTTGGCGGCGCGGAACGCCGGCGCCAGGCCGAAGAGAACGCCGGTGAGCAGCGACACCCCGAGCGTAAAGGCGAGGATCTTCGCGTCCGGATGAGTGTCAAGCGGAATCGGCAAGGGGCCGCGTGACACCAGGCGCAAAAGCACGGCGTCAGCCCACTGCGCGAACAACAATCCGAGCACGCCGCCGATGGCGGCCAGCAGGACGCTTTCGGTGAGAAGTTGGCGGAACAGCCGGGCCCGCCCGGCGCCCATGGCCACGCGGACGGCGATTTCCTTCTGCCGCGAAGCCGCCCGGGCGAGCAGCAGATTGGCCACGTTGGCGCACGCGATCAGCAGCACCAGGCCGACCACGCCCATGAGGATCAGCAGCGGCGTGCCAAACTGCGCCCGCAGCGTGGAGGCGCCATGGCTGCCTTCGGTGAGCGCGAGATGCTGGTTCAGGAAGTCGTGGCGCGCGCTCTCGGTGATGCCGGAGCCGATCTGAGACTTGAGATACTGCTGGAACGTGAGTTCGACGCCGGCCTTGGCCTGGGCCACGCTCACGCCCGGCTTGCGCCGCCCCAGCACCTGGAGCCACATCGTCTTTTCCACCGGATTTTTTTCAGTTGAGAGCCAGTCCTCGCCGGGAAAGACTTCCGCCTGCATCGTGAGCGGCACCCAGACGTCGGGAGCCGTGCCCACGGTGACGCCGAAGAAGCGCGGCGGGGTGACTCCGATAATGTCGTAAGCGCTTCGGCGAATGCGGATCTTCCGGCCGAGGACGGAAGCCTCGCCGCCAAAACGGCTCTGCCAGAAGTTGTAGCTGATCACCGCCACCGGGTTCGCGTCGCGCTGCTCGTCAACCTCGGTGCCGAAGGTGCGGCCCCGAAGGGCCTCGACGCCTAAGACGCCGAAGTACGAGCCGCTCACCATCGCGACCTGCGCTGGGGAGCCTTCGGAGCTTTGGCCGGAATCCACCACGCTCACGTCAAGCTGGTGCACGTTGCTGTCGGTGGCCAGCAGGCCCGAGAGCACTTGATTGTGCTGCGACAGGTCCTGAAACTCGGGGTAGGTGAGCAGGTCGCGGTCGCCGTCTTCGCTGCCGTCGCTCATGCCGTGCGCATCGGGGTTGGTGAGCACCACGAGCTCCTGCGGCGCTTTCACGGGCAGGGTGCTGAGAAGGACCGAATTCATCACGGTGAAGATGGCCGTGTTGGCACCGATGCCGAGCGCCAGCATCAGCACCGCGATGCCGGTGAAGCCCGGGTTCTTCACCAGCATTCGCAAACCGTAACGAACATCCTGCAAAAGCGTTTGCATGGGCACAATCCTCCCGGCCTTCAAAAGCAACTCTCGCTCCACTCGAACCTAGGGCAAGCCACGTATTTGCAGCGAGATGCGAACGATGCGCCAACTCGCGCGGCGGGTCCGCTGTCCGGTTTCGGGCCGAGCTGTCCGAATCTGCGACGCCGGTAACGAGGCGTTAACAGCGATTGCGCACCTGCGTGCGTCCCAGCCGCCGGTTGGGAGTTCGGGACCTTTCCGTCTCTCTGAGCTTCTCGGGGACATATTTTTAAGGCTCTTGTTTTCATAAACATTCCGGCTTCGCTCGTTGATTTGGGCTCACTAAATCGCACATCGCCCACGGACGACGGAGCAAGAGCGACGGTTGATCGGCAAGCAGTGACGCGAGGCGAGAGGCGGGCAAGGACTGGCAACGAAGGGAAAGGGAGAACGGACGAACAACCCAGGGAAATAGCCCAAATCCTTGAGAAGTCGCCCATCCTTGGCTGGTCGCCATTTTGGGGCCGTTTATTCGACGTAATCGCTTGAAAACAAGAAAGATAGCCGGATTGGCTTCGCCTGCGCCGTTTTCGCGCTATCTGACTGAAAGTAAAAGAGTCAACCCAATTGGCTTCGGGTGGCATCGCCCCCCTGCGCAGGATTCCGCGAGGGCCTTCGGGCCGGACCGTCGGCAGAGCCGGGTTCGAATTATTAAACACAGTGGTATTGACTGTATGTTACTCGGCCGTCGGAAGTCAAGTGAAAACTGCGTCGAGGAAGGGGCGACCCTTGTGGCCGCCGCTTTCCGCGGGGCGGTGCGTTGCGGGCGCGAGCGCGTAGACGTATAGTACCGGTGGGCAGCGAGACAAGCCGCGCCAGCCGGAGCGGAGGCAGCCGCCGCGTGCCCGGCCAGATCGCAGCGCGCCGTCCAGACCGGGCGGCGGGTGCCGGCGGTTCATGAGGTCTTGATGATCACTGGAGGCGTTTGGGCGTTACTGATTTCGATTTCGGGAACCGGCGCGGCGCTGCAGGCTCCGGTGCCGGTGGAGCAGGAGCCGCATCACCACGTGGTGTTGAAGAACGGCTCCGTGGTGGTAATTCACGTGGTCCTGCCGGCGGGCGAGAGCACGCTCTACCACACGCACTCGCGCGACCGCGTGTCCGTGGCGCTCACCAGCACCACGCTGGCCTTGCAGGAGCCGAACCAGCCGGAGGGCAAGCCGGGCCTTACCCATCCCGGAGACATCTCCGCCATCACCACCACCGGACCCTACACCCACCGGCTTCACAATCTGGGGCCGGCCACGTTCGAAGTGATCGACGTCGAGTTTCCTCACCGCCCGGAGCATCCCTCGCCGACGCCCGCCGCGGCCGTGGCCGCCGAGAATCCCAGCGCGCGCGTTTACCGGTGGACTCTCGCGCCCGGCGCCGCCACCCCGATGCACGCGCACGAGCGCCCCTACCTGATTCTCGCCGTCACTCCCATGCAATTGAAGATGACTGGTCCGGACGGCAGTTCCATGACGCATGAAATCAAGGCCGGTGACTTTCACTGGGTCGACGCCAAAGTCACCCACTCGCTCGAAAACGCCGGCGCCGCTGCGGGGGAGATCGTGGAGATTGAGCTGAAATAGAAAGCAGCAGGCAGCGCCGCCTCGCAATGGGCTATGCGACCGCGCCGACAGTGGCGAGCCGTTGATTTACGACCCGCCAGAAGGTTCGTATGGCCCGGGACTCGTCGTCAAAAAAGTCCTCGAAAAACCCCGGCCCGTTGAGCGGAGCCGGGTAGGCGTACCGCTCGCCATCCTCACCGTACTCACTCATCCAATCGCTGGGCTCGCGGGCATCGAGCACCTCGAACAAGGCGCGATGGTAGAGATACGGGCGCCCGGCGTCATTCGGGATTCGATAATCGTCAGCTTCGATTCCGATGACGACGTAAGGCTGCCGGGGCGCCAGATCGGGATACCGCGCAATTTTCCGCCGCAATTTGACGATCATCGCTGCTTCACGCGCTTCCGCTTCATCGCGACTCTGCCGATGCCGGAATGCTCATACCAATGAT
>DATJAQ010000179.1:0-10800 GCA_035516075.1 Terriglobia bacterium
GCCTGAGTTCGCCCACAACCGTGCCACCTTCAACCTGCTGGCCGAACGCGGCTGGCTGCGCCTGCACAACGGAGCCCTGGAACTGACGCCGCGCGGGGAGGAGCGCGCCGCCTACGCCGTGCGGCGTCATCGCCTGGCGGAGCGCCTGTTCTACGAGACTTTTGGCCTTGACGAAGACCTGCTGCACGAAAACGCGCTGAAGATCGATCCCGTGCTCAGCCCCGAGGTCACCGAAAAAATCTGCATCTTCCTGCATCACCCCCGCACCTGCCCGCACGGCGACCCCATTCCGCGCGGCGAATGCTGTCTGCGGCCGGGCGCGCTGTAGCCGGTCCGGGCTTCGCCGGCCCCGGGGACCGGCGAAGCCGCGAATATGTCGTCAAGCTGCTTTGAGAATAGCGGCGCTTGTGGTGCAGGCATCTTGCCCGCGCCCTCCATCTCTGGCGGGATTGGCAGGCTGGCAGCCGGCACCACAAGCCAGTTGGATGCCAGGCGGCATTCACTTTCCGGAAGCCACCAGTTTCGGGGGCGCTTTCACCGTCACCGGTTCTCCGGCGAAGAGCGTGGGCGCGCCGGCGGCGTAGGCGGCCTTGTTGTAGCTGGCCACGTCAGTGCGAAGCAGTTCGTTGAACGCCTTCAAGTGTTCGTCAAGCTGCTTGGAAAGTTCGGCCACCTGCGCCTTTTGCATTTCGTTGGGCGGATCGCCGTACCCGCCGAAGCCGAGCGCACCCTGAAGTCGGGAGTGGAAGTCCGCCAGTTCGTGGATGTCGTCTTCTCCCACGCCGCGCTGCAGAGTCGCGCTGTAGACCGTAGCCTTCAGCGACTTCAGCTTTCCGTCGAGGCCGCGCGCCTGCCCGAGGATAGCCTTGTATTTCTCCCTCAGATCCGGGTCAGCCTGCGCGGTGCCCTGAAAGGCCCCGAGTTCTTTCTGCATCGTGTCGATGCGGTTGATCATTTCGGTCAGGGCGTTCACCTTGCTCCGCACCTCAAGCGCCGCCTCCGTCTGGGCGCGGAAGTTGGCCGGATCGATGTGAACGGTGGGGTCGGGATCAACCTGCACGTCAGCCTGTTCGGTCTGGCCCTTCACTGTAACTGCTACGTGGTAGGTCCCAGCAAGCACCGCCGGGCCGAACCCGCGCCCGAAGCCGAAGCCACCGCCACCGCCCTGCTCCTCCTCTCCAGGACGACGCTCGGATTCGATCTGTTTGGCGCCCTCATAACGCATGTTCCAGACGAAGCGGTTCACTCCGGCCGCGGACGGCCCGTAGAGCGTGTTCACCGTCTGGCCGCTCGAGTCGGTGATGACGATCTTCACCGGCGACTGGTGCGACCTTCGCTGCTCCGGGTTGACCTCGAGCTTCGATTTCAAGAAGTAGTCGATCAGCACGCCCTCCGGCGCATTCGGGGCGCTGTAGCTGTCCCGCCCGCCGCCACCGAACCAGTGGTGGAACGACGTGCCGGGAGCCGGCGAGAAGAGGTGGAAATCGGACGCCTCTACTTCGGGCGTCAATTCCTCAAGCGGGCGGATGTTGTCCAGGACGAACAGGCCGCGCCCGTGCGTCGCCACCAGAAGGTCGTGTTGCGCCTGCTTGAACTTCACGTCATAGACGGGCACGGTGGGAAAATTCGACTTCAAAGGCTGCCAATGCTCTCCGGCGTCGGAGGAGTAGAACAGGCCCACGTCATTGCCCAGCACGAGGAAGCCCCGCTTGTTGGGGTCTTCGCGCAGCACGTAGACGGGCTGGTCCGGCAGGCCGCTGCTGATCTTCTGCCAGGACTTCCCATAATCACTCGTCTTGTAAACGTAGGCGTGGTGGTCGCCGAGCTCATGGGCGTCGTAGGAAACGTATGCTGTGCCGGCGTCAAAAGGCGACACGCCAACCTGATAGACGCGTGCCCACTCCGGCGCGCCGGAAATGTTGGGCGTGGTGTTGTTCCACGTTTTGCCCGCGTCCCGCGTCACCTGCACCTGGCCGTCGTCGGTGCCCACCCAAATCACTTTCGGGTCGGTTGGAGCGAGGGTGATGCAGAGGATGGTGTCGTAGCTTTCGGCCCCGCTGATGTCGTGTTGTACCGGTCCGCCGGCAATCTCCTGCTTGCTTTTGTCGTTGCGGGTGAGATCGCCACTGATGACAGTCCAGTTGGCTCCGCCATCGGTGGACTTGAAAACCACGTTGCCACCCAGATAGATTTCGTTCGCGTCGGTCCTGGACACCGCGATCGGCGAGGTCCAGTTAAAGCGGTATTTGAGATCGGCGGGCTTCACCTCTTCAACGCCCTCGAGGTACGGACGCACGGCGTGCGACAGGTGGGTGCTCTTGTCGAGGCGCCGGATGGATCCGTCCTGGGAGTCTGCGTAGATGATGTTCGAATCGCTGGGCGCCGGCACGGCGTATTCGCCGTCGCCACCCGCCACCGTGTACCAGTCGGCGTTCGAGACGCTTCTTCCGCCGAGATTGCTCGAAGGCCCGCACCAGGCGTTGTTGTCCTGAAGGCCGCCGCAGAGCGTGTAGGGCACGGCGGAATCCGCCGCCACCATGTAAAACTGTTCGATGGGCAGGCTGTCGAGGAAGCGCCAGGTTTTGCCGCCGTCGAGCGAGAGGTTCACCCCGCCGTCGTTCCCCTGAAAGATGCGGTTGGGATTGGTCGGGTCGATCCAAATAGAGTGATGGTCGGAATGGACGCCGCGATCTGCCGGGTGGGCGGTCTTCCCCCCGTCGTCGGACTCCATCATCTGCAGCGAGAGGAAGTAGAGCTTGTTTTCGTTCGCCGGCGACACCGTGAAGCGCGAGAAATAGAAGGGCCGCACGTCGAGCGCGTGATTATCGCTCACTTCCCTCCAGTGATCGCCGCGGTCCATCGACTGCCACAGCATCCCATGCTTGGCTCCGATCAGGGCGTAAACGTGGCTCGGATTGCTGGGTGCGATGGCCACCGCGATGCGGCCAAGGGGCCCCTTGTTGGGGAGGCCTTCGGTGAGTTTCTTCCAGGTCTCACCCCCATCGGTGGAACGGTAGAGGCCGGTGGAATCGCCTCCGTCCTCCAGGGTCCACGGGTAACGCCGGAAGTGCCACATCCCTGCGTAGAGCACTTTGGGGTTGCCCGGTTCCATCGCCAGGTCGGAGACCCCGGTGGTGTCATCTACGAAGAGCACCTTCGTCCAGGTTTTGCCGCCGTCGGTGGTGCGGTAGACGCCGCGGTCGGGGTTGGGGGCCCAGACATGGCCGAGCGCGCCTACGAAGACTACGTTGGGATCCGAGGGATCGACGATGACGCGCGAGATCTGGCCCACGTTGCCAAGTCCCGTGAACTTCCAGGACTGGCCGGCGTCTGGAGAGAAAAAAACACCGGCGCCGTCGATCACGTCATTCCGGGGGTTGGCTTCACCGGTGCCCACCCACACCAGGTTGGGGTTCGAGGGAGCGAGGGCGATGTCGCCGATCGAGGCCGTAGTCTCGTGCTCGAAGATCGGCTTCCACGTCAGGCCGCCGTCAACGCTCTTGAAAACGCCGCCGCCGGCCGCGCCCACATAGTACGTGGTCGCGTCGCCCGGGATGCCCACCGCCGCCGCTACGCGGCCTCCGGCGGCCGCGGGCCCGAGGTTTCTAAACTTGAGGTTCTTGAGAACATCGGTACTGTTCGACTCCGGCTCTTCGGAGGACTCTTGCGCCCGGAGCAAAGGGAGCGAGGCGACGCAAACCAGAAGGGCCATCGCCGCCGCCGCAAAGTAAGGGGACCACAATTTTCTCATGAAGACACTCCTATGGTGGGACTCCGGGACCTGCCCTGTTCGAACGCAGGGCGTCTGGACCCGGGATTGGAGCTTGAATTATTTGTCACTAACGTCAGCCAAAGTGAACCCTTGGTTGTTGGCCAGTCCGCGTCGAGGCCGCCGTCTACCGGGCGGCTTGAGTTTGCGGGCTGTCGCCGGCCGCAAGCGGCTCGCCGTTGGGGAATCGCCGGGCATCAAGTAGAATGGGAGCGGCAACGGGTTCGAGCGCGCAGCGCGCCGGCGAAAGGGGCATCGCGATGTCTTCCGTAATGAAAACTCTGCTGGTGAATCCCCCCAGCTTTGAAAACTTTGACGGCGGCGCCGGCTCACGCTGGCAGGCGACCCGGGAAGCCGAGGCTTTCTGGTATCCCACCTGGCTCAGTTACGCCGCCGGCATGCTGCCGGGGAGCCGCCTGCTGGACGCGCCGCCACACCGGGTGACTCAGGAGCAGACCGTCGAGATCTCCCGCGATTACGAGTTTGTGGTGATCTTCACCTCCACCGTGGGTTTCGAGAGCGATCTCCGCATTGCTCGCCGGATGAAGGAAGCCAGGCCCAATCTCAAGATGGCGTTCGTCGGTCCGCACGTTGAAGTGCAGCCTGCGGAAAGCTTGATGGCTGGACCCGATATCGATTTTGTGGTTCGGGGCGAATTTGACCACGCCGTGGTGGAATTCGCACGGGGAAGGCCCCTCCGCGAAATTCCCGGAGTGAGCTACCGGCGGGACGGGGGCGTGGTTCACAATCCTGCGCCGGCACCCCTCACCACCGACGAGCTCGACCGCCTGCCTTTCGCCACCGAAGTTTATAGACGTGATTTGGAGATCGAGCGTTACAACATGCCGTTCCTTCTTTACCCTTACGTGTCGTTTTACACCAGCCGGGGTTGTCCCGCCCTGTGCACGTTCTGCCTCTGGCCCCAAAGCCTGTCCGGCCACGCCTGGCGGGTCCGCTCCGTCGACAACGTGGTGGCCGAGGTGCGGCAGGCCCTCCACCTGTTCCCTCAAGCCAAGGAATTCTTCTTCGACGACGACACCTTCAATATCCGGAAGGACCGGGTGCTGGAGCTCTGCCGGAAATTCAAGCCCCTCGGCTTCCGCTGGTCGTGCAACTGCCGCGTCCACAGCGACTACGAAACCCTCAAAGCCATGGCGGACGCCGGCGCCCGGAAGTTCGTGGTGGGGTTCGAGTCCGGGGATCCGCAGATCCTGAAGAACATCAAGAAAGGGGTCACGGTGGAGAAGGCGCGCGCCTTCGCCAAAAACTGCAGGCGGGCGGGCATTCTGATCCACGGCGACTTCATCGTCGGTTTGCCGGGCGAGACCCCGGCTACCATCGCGCGCACCATTGAGTTCGCCAAGGAACTCGACACCGAGACCATCCAGGTGTCGATCGCCCACGCCCTGCCCGGCACTGAACTGTACAGCTACGCCAAGGCGAACCACTTCATGACCTCCGATGCGGTCGCCGACGCCGGCGGGCACCAGCTTCCCCATCTCGAGTACCCCGGGTTGAGCCGCCAAGACATGATGGCGGCCGTCAACCGCTTTTACGACGCTTACTATTTCCGCCCGCGTGTGATTTGGCGCATCGTGCGAAAGGGGATCTGGGACTCCGCGGAGCGGCAACGGCTTTACCACGAAGGCGTGGAGTTTTTGAAATTGCGCGCTGAGCGCTGGCGCTACGCACGCAAGACCCCGCCGCGCCGCACTCTGATCGCAGCGCCCACGGCTCCGCCCGCATCGGGCGGCGTCGGCCCCAACTAGAGTCACGCCCATGACGGCTGCCCGAACACTGCAGTGGAAAACCTACGCCCTGCTGGCGCCCATGGTATTTTTCGCGTCCAGCGGGAATGTGCTCCTGGGCAAAGGGATGAAGCAAATCGGCGACGTCAGGGGGTGGTCCCTTGCTGCGCTAGGAGCATTTTTCCTGAAAACGTTCAGCAACGGCTGGATCTGGCTCGGAATCGGCAGCTTGCTGGTGTTTCTTGTCTCCTTCATGGTGGTGCTCTCCTGGGCCGACTACAGCTTTGTGATGCCGGTCTCAGCCGCGAGCTACGCCCTGGTGCCTTTGATGAGCCGCTGGCTGCTGGGCGAGAGGGTCAGCGCCCAGCGCTGGGCGGGCGTGGGCCTCATCTGCCTCGGCGTGGCCCTCGTGACGCGCACGCCGGCGAGCGGCGAGGGCTGGAGCTAGGATGCGCACTGTCCTCTGCCTGGCCCTCATAGTGCTCGGCACCTCCGGAGGCGAGTTGTCGGTGTCACACGCCATGAAGCGGCTTGGCCAATTGGAGAGATTTTCTCCGCGGTCGCTCTTGAACTTCCTGGGGCGCGCCTTTCGGGCAACTTGGTTCCAGGCCGGGATCGCCTTGCTCGCTCTCGGCTTCTTTTCGCTGCTGGCGCTGCTTTCGTGGGCAGACGTGAGCTTCGTCATACCGGCCACTGCGCTCAGCTACGTGGCGGGAGCGCTGGGCGCGAAATTCCTGCTCGGCGAACGCCTCACGCCGTGGCGTTGGGCGGGCATCGTGCTGGTTTCAGCCGGCGTGGCGCTGGTGTCGTTGAGCTGACTGAAAAGGATCCGCGGTGTTCCTCATCGATCTCCGAGGGCTGATCTTGGCAGCAGCGACGGCGCCCCTGATCTTCTACGCCGCGGCCATCGTCTGCACGTGGGCTTTTTTCCGAAGAAGGAATGAGCTCGCGCCGGCGTTCACGCCGCCCCTCAGCGTTCTCAAGCCCATGCGCGGCCCGTATCGCGAGACCTATCGGAATCTGGCCAGTTTCTGCCGGCAGGACTACCCGTGCTACGAGATTCTCTTCTGCGTCGATCACGCCGCGGACCCTGCCATTCCGATAATCCACAAGCTCATGGCGGAGTTTCCCCGCCTGGCCATCCGGCTGGTGATCGGCTCGTCCACGAAAGGCGCGAACGACAAGGTAAACAAATTGTGCCGGCTGGAGCGCGAGGCGAGTTACAACGTGCTGGTGATCAGCGACGGCGACATTCGCGTGGAGCCCGACTACCTTCGCCGCGTGGCCGCCACCTTCCACGACCCCAGCGTGGGGACCGCCACCTGCCTCTATCGCGGATCGGCTGAACCCAACCTCTGGTCGGAGCTGGAGGATTTGAGCCTCACCACGGAATTCCTCGCCGGCGTGCTGGTGGCCCGAAAACTGGGCGTAAAATTCGCCTTGGGGGCAACCATGGCGGTACGGCGCGAAGCCCTGGCTGCGATCGGCGGGTTCGAGGCATTGGCTGAAGCCGCCGCCGATGACCACGAACTCGGGCGCCGGACGGCGGCGCGTGGTTTTCGCGTGGAATTGGCCAAAGCCACGGTTGCGACCGAGTGCACGACGCACGATTTTCGAAGTTATTTCCGGCACCATCTACGCTGGGCCGTCGTGACGCGAACTTCGCAGCCGTGGGGCCACGTGGGCTTCGGGTTCGCCCAGGGCCTGCCCTGGGCCATCACCGCCGCCCTCATCGCGCCATCGTGGAGGATTGCCGCTGGCTTCGCTGCGGCTTATCTGGTCCTGCGGCTGACGCTGGCGTTCACGCTCGGCTCCTGGGGCCTGCGCGACTGGCTTGTCGCGCAGAAGTGGTGGCTGCTCCCGCTTCGCGACGCCCTGGGCTTTGTGGTCTGGCTGGGGAGCCTGTTCGCGAGCCGGGTTTATTGGGGCGACGCCGCCTTCGACGTGCGCCGCGGCCGCCTGATTCCGGCGCCTTCGCGCTCAATCGCGAGGGAGCCGTCGGCCCCGTCTGCCACCACTGCATCCGGCGCGTCAAGGTAGCCTAACAGGTGAATGGGGAGATTTGTTGTGACGAGGAGCTTTCGATTAATCCTTTGGGTACTGGTCACCATCGGGTTGAGCGCGTCAATCTTCTGGGCCGGGCCGCCTCTCCGCGCTCAGGCCCAAGCGCCGCAATCGCCAGGCGCCGAAGCCCAGCCCGCCCCGGCGCAGCCTGCTGCCGGGTCCGATGCGATGGCCGGCATGCCCGGCATGACGGCGGACGCGGCCAGTACTCATCCCTGGTGCGAGGACACAGCGTGGTCCACCTTCAACCATCGCGTGGCGGGATGGTTTCTGCTCTTCTGGGGCCTCACCGCGCTGATCGCGGGCCTGCAATGGCCGCGGCTCACCTGGTGGCGCTACGTTCCGCCCATGGCTCTCTTCGGCCTCGCGGAATTTCTCTTCTTCCGGAATGATCCGGAGGCCTGGCCGGTGGGCCCGATGAGCTTCTGGGCCAGCCTGCATAACGCCGAAGATCTGCAACATCGCATCTTTCTGCTGCTGGTCATCCTGATCGCGCTCGTGGAGTTGCTTCGCGCCGCCGGCAGGTTGTCCCGTTTCATGGCCAAATACGCCTTGCCCGCGCTCGGCTGCTTCGGCGCGATTTACCTTTTCTTTCACAAGCACGGCGGTGCCGGCATGGCCGACCTCATGCATCAGGCGGGCCAGCCGGGCAGGGCGGCGAGCCCCGCGGTGCAGCAAATGCTCGCGGCCATGAGTCTGGTGCGCCACGAGCACCTGTGGTTTTCGCTTTTCGGTTTTGGATTGGTGGCCGCCAAGCTCGCCGCGGATACCGGACATCTCAAGGGCCGCTGGGGAGCGAGCCTCTGGTCCGTTTTCGCGATCTTTCTCGGCGTTTACATGATCGGCTACGTGGAGTGACCCGCCGCGCCGGCGCTTCAAGCGCGCAGCTTGCGATAAGCCGCCAGGCAGCGCTCGGCGGTTTCCATCTCGGAGTACCGGCTGCCTTCCTGCTCGATGAGGTAGTACTCGATGCCGCCCACGCTCTCGGCGGCCGCCAGGAGTTGTTTCCACGGCGCCACGCCTTCGCCAAAGAGCGTTGCGTAGCCCTGCTGGGGCGACCAGTCCTTGAGGTGCATGGAGCGGATGCGGCCGGGGTTGCTCGTCACCCACGCCACCGGATCGCTGCCGGCCTGGAGACAGGTGCCGACGTCGAGTTGCAGCATGATGCTCTTATCGGTGTTCGACGCCAGCACCTCGATGGGCTTCTGGCCGTCAATGGGCTTCCACTCGGCATCGTGGTTGTGATAGCCCGCGTGCAGGCCGTGCTCGTTGAGTTTGTCGTTGGCCTGGTTCAGCGTCTCCGCCACGCGTTTCCAGCCGTCGAGGCCGCTCACTTCGCCGGGATCGGCCATCACCACGTAGTGGGTGCCGAGGATATGGTTCAGGTCGATCGCCTTGCCGATTCCGTCCGGCGTGAACGATTCCGGACCGTTATGCGTGGAGTAGCAGCGGATACCGAGATCGCCCAACTCCTGGCGCACTTGATGGGCGTAGTCCGGCGTCCATGCGTAGTAGGGCGAGTAGAACTCCACGCACTGGTAGCCCATCTTGGCCACCGCCCGCACCGTCCCCATCAGGTCCTTCTCGAGATCGTTGCGGACGGAGTAGAGCTCGAGGCCCACCGGGTATTGCTTTGTGGCCTGCGCCGCGGCCGCCACCGGCGCCGCCGCCATCAGGGCCAGGAACGAGCGGCGTGAGAAAGTGTGATGTTTTTTCATAGCGGGCCTACAATATCACACTCCGGACTCTCGGCGGCGCAGGCAGCGCCGTTCGAGCCCGTTGGTCAGACTCATCAGGAGGATTCGCATGTCTTCTCGCCGTAGCTTTCTGCGCTCACTTGGCGCCGGCGCCGGGCTCTCACTCGGCGCTGCGTTTGTTCCCAGCCCGAAACCGGAGCTGCTGGCCGGCCAGCAAGAGCCACGCCCACCCGCCACGCTGCCGCCCTCGATCGCCGCGCTCAAATCCATGAAGGACCAGGCGAAGCCGATCACGGCCGACGAACGCCGCGCCCGCCTCGAAAACGCCCGCCGCCTGATGACCGAGAATCGCCTCGACGCCCTGATGCTGATGGACGGCACGTCGCTGGTGTATTTCAGCAACCTTCGCTGGTACGGCGGCGAGCGGCTTTTCGCCCTGATTCTGCCCGCCAAGGGCGAGCCCTTTTACGTCTGCCCGGCCTTCGAACGCGGCCGCGCCGAGGAGCAGATCGCCAACGGGCCGCTCGCGGCCAACCCCGACGTTCGCACCTGGCAGGAAGACGAAAGCCCTTACGCCCTGGTGGCGCAAGGCCTGAGGGACCGCGGCGTCTCAACCGGGCGCCTCGGCATGGAAGAGAGAGTGCAATTCGTCTTCAGCGACGGCGTGGCCCAGGCGGCGCCGGCGCTCGCCATCGTGAGCGGCACGCCGGTGACGGCGGGCTGCAGGATGCACAAAAGCGCCCACGAAATCGCGCTCATGCGCCTGGCCGCTCAAGTCACCATCACCGCTTACGAAGCGGCGTGGCGCGCGCTTCAGCCGGGCATGACCCAGCACCAGCTCCAGCAGCTTATCGGCGCCGCTTACGGTCAACTCGGTTTTCCCGGCGAAGTCAGCGTCAATGTGGGTACGTATTCCGCCCTGCCGCACGGCTCCCTCGAGCCCCAAACCATCCGCGAGGGCGACATTGTGATGATCGACGACGGCTGCGTGGTGGAAGGCTACGTCTCAGACATCACCCGCACCTTCGTGCTGGGCAAGCCGGTCGACAAGATGCGCCGCGTATTCGACATTGTCCATCGCGCTCAGCACCAGGCGCTCACCACCGCCCGCCCGGGCGTGGAGGCGCAGGCCGTGGACGCCGCGGCGCGCCAGGTGATTGCCGACGCCGGTTACGGTCCGGGCTACACATACTTTTCGCATCGCCTTGGACACGGCATGGGCATGGACGGGCATGAATGGCCCTATCTGGTGAAGGGCGACACGCTTCCCCTGGCCGCCAACATGATGTTCAGCGACGAGCCGGGCATTTACATTCGCGGCGAGTTCGGCGTGCGCCTCGAAGACGACATGCACATCACCGAAGACGGCGCGGAATTATTCACCGGACAAAGCGCGTCTTTGGAGCAGCCGTTTGAGAGGGGTTGAGGGCGCAGACGCTCCGCCAAGCCTGATGAGGATCCTGCTCCGGCCCGGAAGGGTGAACCGGAGTTCGAGCCATGAGCAAGAAACACCTGGGTTCGA
>DATJAQ010000180.1:0-30956 GCA_035516075.1 Terriglobia bacterium
GGAGCGCCTTCTCCAACTCGGGGATTCGCAGCTTCCGCTGCGCCAACTCGGCGAGCTTGAGCGGATCTTCCTGGCCGTCGATCCGGGCTTGCCGCAGGGCCCGGCCCGACACCCCCAGGCGGTCCGTCGCCACGGACGCCAGCTGGATGTTGGCGTCCTCCCGCACCTCTTGAATGCGGTTGAGGGTTCGCCTCTTCTCTTCGACCAATTGGGTCCGGTAGCGGGTCAGGTCGCGCAACTCCCGCGGGGGACGGGGCGGGATGAAACTGCCCTTCAGCAGCCCGTGCTGCAGCCGTTGCGCGATCCACTGGCAGTTGCGGATATCGCTTTTGCGCCCCGGCACCTGCTTCAGAGGCCGCGTGTCCACCCGCAGCACGGTAAAGCGGCCTTCCAGGATGTTGTAGATCGGCTTCCAGTACACGCCGGTCGATTCCCTTGCCCCCTGCCTGACCCCTTGGGCGGCCATCCAGTCGGCCATCGCCAGCAGGTCCCCGGTCATCGTGCCCCAGGAACGCGTCTGCTGCTGCAGTCGGCCGCGCGGCTCGCCAGCTACGACAGTAGCGTCTCGAAGCTGTGCACCGGAAAACCGTCGGCGGTTTGGTGGGAGCGCTTCTTGGCTTGGGCCGAGGCCGAAGGTTGGGCCGGCAGAATCGGACCGCGGCGCTTCCGTTTCTCCACCCGCTCCTCATCCTCGAACAACAGCGGCGCCCAGGCCCGGCGCAAATGCCACTCGACATCGTAGGCCAACAGGCACAGAAAAATGTGCGCCGGCACCCGCTGCTCGGTGCGGTGCCGGATGGGCCGCACCAAAAGATCGATCCCTTTCAGGCAGCCAAAGGCGGGCTCCACTTCCGCCAGGCGCCGTGCCGGCAAGACTGCTGCGGCCGCTCCCGCCACCGCACGCTGAAAACACTCCCGTCTGTCCATGTGAGTCTCCCTTCTACGAAAATCCTTGCGGTAACGCCGCGCCCATTGAGCAGCGTTCATCTGCGGTCATCGCCACGACACTCTTGCGCCTCACGGATTGCGGCCGGTCACAGCCCCGGGCGGCATGACGGGCAGATTGATGTGCGAGGGGCGCGCCCGGTCGTGGTAGACGGTGTTCAGCGCCGTCACTTCGTGGGTCTGATGGCCGGGCCGCTCCCCCGTGTTGGGATTGACATCGAAAAAGGGAAAGTTGCTGCTCGAAATATCCACCCGGACGCGATGGCCGGTCCCGAATCGGTTGGCCGTCCCGACCAGATCGATGGTCACGTTGCGGATTTCGCCGGGCTTCAGCAAACTCCGCGCGGACGCGTCGTCCCCCGAACTGACCCGCACGATACGGTCAGCCAGATTCATGGCGAAGCCCCAGGGATAGTCGCGATGGGGCGGCGCCTGCCAAAAACAAAAGTGTAGCGTTTTTGGACAATTGCGTTCAAATGAGCACATTTTGGCTCGTTTTCAGCGATCGAATTGCTTTCAAATAGCCGCATTTTGCATGCGCAAAACCGCACACTTTTTTCGAAGATTCGCGTTCATATGAGCACAAAGTGGCCCACGTCCGGGAGCGACCTGACTTCAAACACCGTCATTTCCAGTGACATCATCACCGGTGAAGGAGCGCCAGCGGCGATTCGGCAGGGCTACGCGGGTGGCGACGACATTCATTTTGATGTCGTCGCCATCGCGCCGGAGCTAAACTACGGAGGACTGCGCATTTATGGTGACGGCCTTTCCTGTAGCGCCGTCCATAATGGCGTCGGCGTGTTCAAGTGCGTTTGAGGCGCACCGCGGCGGCTGCGTGCCGCGCGCGGGAAGGTTGGGGCGCCGCAACCGGCCTACCGTCGGCGCGCCTCGCGCTGCAGGGCTTCGCGCAATAACATTCGGACGTAAGTTTCGTAGGCGATGCCCTTGCGGGCGGCGAGGCCGCGCGCGGCGTCGATATCTTCGCCCGGCAGCCGAATGGCAACCGGCCGCAGTTTCACGCGTGCGGCGGCCCGCTGCAGGGTCAAAGTTGACCCCTCCCGGATGCGCTTTTCACCTCCACACTGATCGGGTTGTTCCTGCTGGCGGTGCGCCGCCAGTTCAGGCGATGAGGCGGCGCCGATTGCCGATTTCAGATTTGAGATTGACCTCTGGCACGGCGCGAGAGCCTTTTTTCAATCGGCAATCCCGGCCTGCGCGGGGACCAATCAGCAGTCGTCAATCCGCAACGGCAGGGTTGCCCGACGGCGGCGGAATGACGGAATTGGGTCATTGACTCCACGACTTAGATTAAGGAAGCTCGACGACTCTCCCCACCTGGCAAAAACTCCTTCCAATTGGTAAGAAATGCCAGCCGGCGCGCTTCGGCGCGAGCGCCCACATCTCCCTAACCGCCTTATTCTAAATGGCTTAAAAGGTCAGCGGGCCGGCTTGGCATGACAGGTGCATTTCGGGGCCAGAGGGGAATTCATCTTGAAGGAGAAGCATTTATGATGAAACGCATTCTTGTGACCTCAGCCGCCGTGCTGCTTGGCGCGGCGGTTTCAGTGCCCCTGTGGAGCGCCGGCCCGGGTTCCGCCGCTGTTCGGATGGCCCGGATCGAGCGCCTCAATCGCCTGGAGCGGCTGAATCGCTTGGCTCGACTGAATCGCTTGGAGCGTTTCAGCCGCTTCCAGCAGATCACCCGCAGGCGGCAGGTGGAACATATCCGAGCTGCAGATAGGGTGGCTGCCTCGGCCGTCAGCAGGCCGGCGCCGGCCGCCATTGCGCCGACATCATCGGCTGCGGCTGCGGTCGCCGTGAAGCCGGCGGCGGTTAGTCCTATGGCGGTTACCGCGGGGACTCCCGTTGCGCCCACCGCATCGGCTGCGGCTGCGGTCACCTTGAAGCCGGCGGCGATTAGTCCTGTGGCGATTACCGCGGGGACTCCCGTTGCGCCCACCTCATCGGCTGCGGCTGCGGTCACGGTGCAGCCGGCGGCGGTTAGTCCTGTGGCAGTCTCCGCACGGACTTCCGCCGCCACGGCCGCCGGAACTCCGGTAGCGCCGACGGCCGCCACGTCGTCCAACATCTCAGGTACCGCAACCATCACGCCAGCCGTTGCACCCACCGCCATAGCAGCGCGGGACGTCCCGCCCGCCGCCATGGCTCACGCGGCAGTCAAGCCCGGGGAAGTGGAGAGCTTTGACGCTTTCCTCCAGAGCCATCGGGCGATCGATGCGAAGTTGAGCGTGAACCCAGCCCTGATCTCCAATGCCGCCTTCATGTCGAACAACCCGGCGCTGGCTGGCTGGATGAACGCTCATCCTCAGGTTGCGGCGGCGCTCAAAGCGCATCCGCAGGCCTTCATGCTGGCCGCGGAGCGGGTGGGCGCAGGCAGCCGCGACGCGACCCGCGGGCAGGTGATGAACTTCGATGCCTTCCTGGCGGCGCATGCTTCGATCGCCGTCAGCCTCAGTAAAAACCCCGGTCTCATCGGCAATGCCACCTTCCGCGCCGACAATCCGGCGCTGGTGGCGTGGTTGAACGCCCATCCGGTGGCCGCGGACGAAATCCGCAGCAATCCGCAGGCGTTCATGCAGTTCGCCCAGCTCTTCGAGGCAAGCGCATCGGCGTCGGCCGGGACGAGCGCTACGGCGGGCGATTGAAACTGACAACGAAACCACCGGTCGGGGCCGCGCGGAGCAGTTCCGCGGCCGAGGGGCAGCGGGCGCGCGGCCCGATCGTATTTCCAACGCCGCGAGCAACGACGGTTTTCGCAGCACTGAAGCATCGGGGAGGTGAACCATTACGCACCGAAACGCACGAGCAGTCCAGATGGCCGGATGTGCACTCATTCTCCTGTTGAGCGGTTGGGCGCTCGGACCGGCGGCTCCCAACTGCGCCGCCCAAGATCCGCCGGCCGGCAGCGTGGCTCAAACCTCGGCCGGCAGCAGCAACGAAGAAAAGGGCTTCACCTTTTATGAGTTTTACGGCGGGAGTTTCAACTCGTTCGGGCACGTGACGAAGCTCGACACCACGGTAGGCTACAATTTCAACCGCACCTTCGGGATTGACGCCGGGATTCCGTTTTATTTTGTGGGCGTCTCCAACACCCTCGAGAACCCCGGCCCCAGATCTGTAAACGGCGTGGGCGATGCTTATGTTGACCTGCTCTTTACGGTGCCGAACCCCACCCTGAATTACCTGGGCACGCTGCGGGGCACCGCGCCTACTGGCGATACCAACGCCGGATTCAGCACGGGCCGCGCCACCTTTGACTGGGACAACTACTTCGATCATAATTTCGGCAGGCTGCGCCCCTTCCTCGACGCGGGCTTCGCCAATACGATCTCCGACACTCATTTTTTCTACCGCCCCTTCACCACGCTGGGTTTGGTGGCCCATTTCGAAGGCGGAGCCAGCTACAAGGTGGTGCCCGCGCTGCGGGTGGGCGCCTCGTTGTACGATGACGCGCCCATCGGCCAGCAGAAGATATTCAGCCGGCTGATTCCCCTGAACGGGGCGCAGAGCGGGAGCGCCTTGGGCGCCTCGTCGAGCGCGCTGCCGGCCGGCGTGAGCGAGATTGTGGGACCGTCCAGCATTGCCCGCGACAACGGGTTCTCCGCCTGGGTGACGGTGCAGCCCACTTCCGCCGTCGCCTTCGAGGCGGGCTACGACCGCAGCGTCCACTACGCCACGAACACCTTTTCGTTCGGGATCGGCGTCAACGTAGGAGCGCTCTACCGCAAGGCTCGCAGAGCGTATTAGGCCGTGAGGCGGCGATTGCAAATTTGAGACTGACCGCTCCTAAGGCCCCAGGCCCGCTTTTCAATCGGCCATCAGCGATCTACAATCGGCACGGGTGCGGGAGCCGATGCGAACGGCGCCGGTGGCAGTGACGGCAGGGGTTTTAGGTGTGGCCTTGATGGCGCTGGGCTGCGGCGGCGGAGCGTCCACCACCATGCTGCGGACGGCGCCCCTCGGCATTTCCGTTTCCGCTCCCTCAGTCACCGCCGCGCAGGACGGCACGCCCGGCACAGTGACGGTCACCGTCTTGCGTCCACCGGGTGACACGAATAACGTCAACCTGAGTGCCAGCGGGGTGCCCGCCGGCGTGAGCACGCAGATCACCCCGCCGGGCAGCGGCGATACCGGCACCGTGACGTTCACTCCTGCAACGCCCGGCGCGCCTGCGGCCGGCACCTACTCCGTCACCCTCACCGCCAGCGACGGCACGACCAAGGTCAGCACCCCTCTCGCGTTGGTGATCGCGATTGTGGCCACGATTCAATCGAGCGTGAACACCAACGTGGGGCAGGCGGGCGCGCTGAACGCCTTCATGTCCACCTCGTTCCAGCCGGCCGAATGGGACGCCGGGTTTTTCGCCGCCAACCCGGGCGGCGTGGCGGCGCTCGGCGCGCTGAACTCCGAGCACATCCGCCTGCAACCGGTTTCGCAGGGCACGCCGCAGAAGAGCGATCGAAGTTGGGACTTCAGCACGCTCGACGCCGTGCTGAACCCGGTGATCGGCGTGACCGACCAAAGCCCCGAACTTCAGCTCGCGGTGGGCCCGGCGTGGATGGACGATGCCAACGGCCACTTGCTGCCGGGCCACTTTCAGGACTTCGCCGCTTACGCCGCCGACGTGGTGGAATATTACGACACCGCCGGCGGCTTTACGGACGCTCAGGGCCACAACCACGTACATTCGGCCGGCAGCGTTACGCCGGTGGCGGATTGGGGCATCTTCAACGAGCCCAATATTAACGGCCTCACCGCGGACCAGTACGTGACCCTCTACAACACCGTGGTGCCGGCCATGCAGGCCGCGCCCTCAAGCGTGCCGCTCACGTTTGTGGCGGTGGAGCTGGCGGACTTCGGCAGCGAGCCCGAGAACTATATGCCCACGTTTGTGGCCGGCGTCACGGCGCAGGTGGACGTGGTCGCCACCCACTTCTACTCCTCGTGCAACCAGGCGGACTCGGACGCACAGGTGATGAGCACGGTGCCGGGCTTCGCTTCCGACGTGCGCTACATTTACGCGCAGCTTCAGACGAACCCGGCCCTGGCGAACGTCCCGGTGTGGGTGACGGAAAACAACGTCAACGCCGATTACGACGCCGGCGGCGGTGTGAGCGCCTGCAACGGAGGGCCGTTCACCGCCGACAAGCGCGGCTCGAGCGCCTTCTTCGCCGCCTGGCGGCCCTACGTTTTCTCCCAGCTCGTGCAGGCGGGAGCGCACTCCCTTTACCATTGGGATTTCGACGCCGACCCGCAGTACGGCGAGGTGGACTTCAACACCGGCAAGACTTATTTGAGCTACTGGGTGGATTACACCCTGCAGCGCTACTACCCGGCCTGTCCGGCCGGGGCGCTGTGCCTTGCGGGCTCGCCGCAGAGCATTCTGAATTTAACGGCCACCGAGACTTCCAGCGTGGAGGTGCTGGCCACGCGGGGGCCCGGCGACTCCACGGTGGTGATGATCGCGAATCACGCCGTGAACGCGTCCGGCGACAACAACGGCCCGGGCGCGCCGCGCACCGTGTTGGTGGATCTTTCCGCGCTCGGCGCTTTCAGTTCCGCCACCGAACTTACCATCGACGCCGGCACCGATCCGGGCAGCGGTCCTTCGGCTGTAGCAGTCACGCCCGCAGCACGCATGGCGGTGACGCTGGACGGCTACGGCGTGACCTTTCTCCAGCTCCAGCCGTGAGCTACCCGGCATCAACGCGCTGAATCCGGCGCATTCCTAGGCGACGCCAGGGTGCGGTCCATCCAGGCGAGGATTTCGCGGCGCATTTCGGGCAGCTCCTGGTGGGCGCAGTCGAAGAGCTCGATGCGGCAGTCCTCGGCGCGGCCGTGGGCCTTGTAGAGCGGCAGAAGCTGGTCGCGCACCTTCTCCACACCGGCGGGAGGGGTAAGCGGGTCCAGGCGGCCGTTCACGCTCAGGCGCGGCCGCGGCACGATGAGCTCGTTGATGCCGAAGGTATCGAAGTGCTTCAGGAGCGAGGGCACGAAGTAATACACGCCGTGCTCGCTGAGGCCGTGCGCCTCGATGAGGGACGCGTAGTCGGTGAGGCAACAGACGTCCATCACCACGCGGAGGCGGGGGTCGAGCGCGCCCAGCCACCAGGCTTTGGTGGCGCCCATCGACATTCCGAAGGCGCCGAGGCGGGTGGCGTCCACCTCGGGCCGCGACGCCAGGTAATTCAGGGCGCGAAGCTCGTCGAACATCATCATGCCCCATAGCACCTGGCCGCGCCACAGCATCAGCTTGAAGGCGTCTTCCTCGCCCTGGTGGCCGTCGGCCTCGTGCTTGCGCTCGCCGAAGCACCAGCTATCGATGGCCAGCGTTACCAGGCCCTTCTCGGCGCACACTGGCGCATAGGGCGGCTGCACCTCTACACCCTTCAACAATTGTTCTTTGCCGAGGTCGTACATGCCGGCGTGCCAGTGGATGAACAGCAGCCCGGGCGCGGGATGCTGCACACGGTTGGGGACGAGCAGTAGGGCGGGCACGGGCTCGACGCCGTTGACATCGAGAACCAGGCGCTCGAGAGTGTAGCCCTCGTGCCGCTCGGTGCGAATCAGGCGCGGTGGCGCGGGCTGGTGCTTCCAAGGCAGATCGCCGAGCAGGCCCCAAAGCTCACGGCGGCGCCGTTCCTGAAATTGGGTGAATTCGTTCCCGGCGTCACGCGAAGCGGTGCCGCCGGTGGCCGCGTTCATAGGCGAGTGACCTCTCAGGGCGAGCAGCGCCGCCACCTGCGCCATGAAGTCGCGCCGGCCGCCGGGTGGATTCGATTCTGCCATAGTGAGACGCTCCATGACGACGCGATCAAGCGGGACAGTATAACTCCGGCGCCGGCACGTCAACGCCGCTCGCCCAAGCGACAGCTGGCTGCGATGCCGATTGGGAACGCGGGGCGGGCGCGGTACAATGGGCGTATCGGAAGCGACGCGCGAAAAGGTTCCCGAGGGGAAACCCGACCCGAAGCGTCCCGCCGGGATTTAGCGCCGTTGAGAACAAGGAGACTGCGATGAAAGCGCGAGCGTGGAAGCCGATCCTGTGCGTTGCGCTGCCGGCGATTTTCGGCGCGACGGCGTGCGTCATCGGCAACAACAACGTGCCGGCCGGCGAGTTGCGGACGGAATCGAAAACCGTGCAACTCGGGGCCGCGAAGACCGTGGAAGTGCACATCAAGATGGGGGCGGGAGAACTGAAGGTTGACGGCGGCGCCACCGATTTGCTGAACGCGGATTTTACCTACAACGTGCCGCGCTGGAAGCCGGAAGTGCAGTACAACGTAACCGGAGACACCGGCCGGCTTAGCATCGAGCAGCCATCCGGCGGCGGCCACATGGGGAATACGCGCTACGAATGGGATCTTCATCTGAGCAATCATGTCCCCATGGAAATGAGCGTGGAAGAGGGCGCCGGCCGCGCGAACCTGAATTTGGTGGGGCTGGCGCTGAGCAACCTGAAGATGGACCTCGGCGCCGGCGAGACCACGATCGACCTGGACGGCCCCTGGAAGAATAACCTCGACGCCACCGTGCACGGCGGGGTGGGCAAGACCACCCTTCACCTGCCTCGCGACGTGGGCGTGCGGGTGGAGGCTCACAGCGGGATCGGAGCGATCAACGCGTCCGGCGGCTTCATAAAAGCCGGCGATGCCTTCACGAACTCCGCCTACGGAACATCGCCCGTGACCCTCAGGATTGACGTCAAAGGCGGCATCGGCGAAATCGATCTGGAGCTCGGCGGAGCGAGCGGCACGGTGTAATGCCGCCGCGATTTCCGGCGGGCGTTCCGCGCCGGATTGGGCGCGCCCAGGTTTCATGAGCTCGCGGCCGTGGAGGCTGCGGCGGCGCCAGCCGCGACGGCGGCCTGGTCTTGGAGCGTCTTCGCGGCCAGGGCCACGTTTTGACCCCCGGGCGTGCCGATGGTGACGAGGCCGAGGCCCAAACCCTTGAGCTCGTTCTTCCAGCGGATGGCGCCGCTCGACGGACTCAGGCAGAAGATCTGGCCCCGCGTGCCCGCATAAAGGTTGTCGCCTTCCATCGCCAGGTTTACGAAGTACGAGCCGCCCAGTTGCGTTCTCCACACCTCGGCGCCGTTCGACTTGTCGAGACCGAGCACCGCGCCCTTGATGCCTACGAACAACAGACTTCCACTCTGCTGCGCCACAGCCCACCTCCAGCTCACCCTGCCGGGTCGTTGATTTCGCAATCGCTTGTGACGCCGGCGGCCCGCCGGAAACGGCGCGCGGACGGCTCAAAACGCGATCAGGCTCACTTCGCCGGGGCGGCAGCCTCGCAGGCGCCAACGTCGAAGCCTTTACTCTGCGGGAGAGGCGTTCCCCAAAAATCCCGCGGTCCAACGTCGAGCCCGAACGCGGCCTCCAGGTCGAGGCCGGCGTCGATCAGCGGCGAGCCGGGCAGCAGGCGAAACGCGGCGAGCGTGGAGAGCGCGCGCTTCCCGGCCATGCTTTCGCTCGCGACCCCAGAGCTCACCTCAGGGTCCGCGAAGATCCCCGTGGCCTTACCCTGCCAGCGCTCCCGGCCGGTCGCCGCCCGCCAGCCTTCCAGGCTATCGTAAGTCGCGCCTCGGTCGAGCGCGATGAACTTGCCGCCGCGCACCCAATAAGCGTTGCCCAGGAAGGTGACGTCCTTCTGATGGGGTTCGACCTCCACCAGCGGCACGCCCGCCTCCGAAATCAGCAGGTTGTTGCTAAAACGGATGCCGGTGAGCGGCTCGCTTCCGCCCACCCACACGGCGCGCGGCTGCGCGGTTTTCGCCGCGACGCCGGCCGCCTGCGGGCGCGCGGCTCCGGCGGGCATATAGACCGTGTTGTTGTAGACCTCGATGTCTTGCACCGCTCCGCCGCTCGTGCCGATGTGCACCCCGGCGTAGCGATGCTTGCGGCCGTCGTTGGCGCTGATGTTGTAGCGGATGACGTTGCCGGCGAGCGGGTGGACGGCGCCCCAGTAGCTCCACACCAGGTATCCGGCGCCGTCGTTATCGTGGCTGTAGTTGTACTGCATCACGGAGTGGGTGACGCCGCCGTCGAGGTCGAACCCGCCCCCGTCCGCGGCTCCACCGGTGCGATTGCCGTACGACTCGCAGAATTGAATGACGACGCCGTTCGATTCGTCGGCCCAGATGCCCACCGGGCCGCCTTGCTGGCTTCCGTTGGCCGCCCCGTTGTGCCACGCGGTGCAATGGTCCACGAGGCCTCCGTCGGTGTCGTCCAGCAGAATGCCGTTGCCGCTGTGATTGTCTTTGTACGCTGGATCGCCCGGGTTGTCGTGAGCCACCGAGTCACTGATGGTGACGTTTTCGTTGGCGTAGCCAGCGGGCCGGGCTTTCCACCCCGCCCAGGGGCCGCTCACCCAGATGCCGTAATACATGTTGCCGTGCGCCACCGAGCGCTCGATCTTTACGTTGCGGTACCCGAACCGCCCTTGCGGCGCTCCCCCGGTTCCCGGCAGTCCCGGGGCGCCGCCCACATAGATTCCAGCCCAGTGGAAGCCGCTCACGTCGAGGTTGTCGAGCCACACCGAGTCGAGCCGAGCCGCGCCGCGCTCGTTGACCACCTCGACGCCGAAGCCGCGATTGGCGCCGGCGTCCCCGCCCTCCAGCTCGAGGTCGCGAATCGCCACCCCGCCGATATTACGCGCCAGAATCGCGGTGCCGCGGCCGGCCCGGATCACGGCGCGCCCATCCCCGTAGGAGCCGATCACGAGCGGCCGCGCGGGATCGGCCTTTAGACGCTCGTCGAGTATAAGGTTGCCCTCGAACGTCTGCCCGCCCTCGAAGAACACGCGATCGCCGGCCGCGAGCGGGGCGCGATTCACCCGGGCGATGGTGCGCCAGGGCTCTGATTCGGTCCCGGCATTCGAGTCGTCGCCGCGTGGGCTGACGTAGTAAGTCGCCGCGCCCGCGGCGGCGGCCGTAACCGTGGCAAGAACAATTCCGAGGAGGCAACGCGGCGCCCAAGACTGAGTGAGGCTCATTTTGTTTTCACGCCACGAGACGCCGGAGGTCACGGGTCGAGGCTCGTACGGCCAGTTGACTCGGCCGGCGAACCCGAGGGGCGCTCGTAGCCGGCGCAGCGCAGCACAGGAAGGCGCGGATAAGCGGGAAACGCCGGGTCCGTAAGGGCGAGCCGGCACTGGTAAAACACCGACCCGCGATCGGAGCGCACCACCCGCGCGTGCCGGCAGGCCCGGCACAGCCCCACTTCAACCTCCGGCAGCCGTCGCAAGCTCATCCCGCCGCTCACTCCGCTTCGCCCGGCTTACGAGATGTGGCAGTGGGCCAGGCCCCGCTTCTCGAGGTACTGCTGGTGGTAGTCTTCGGCCTGCCAGAATTCCGCCGCCGGCACAATCTGGGTGACGATCGGCCGCCGGTGCGCGCCCGACTTTTCGAGCTGCGCTTTCGACGCGCGGGCCGCCGCCTCCTGCTCCGGACTGTGATAGAAGATGGCGGAGCGGTACTGCGTGCCGACGTCCGGGCCCTGCCGGTTGAGCGTGGTGGGGTCGTGGTTCTCCCAGAAGATCTTGAGCAGGTCGTCGTAGGGCACGCGGGCGGGATCGTAGGTCACCTCCACGGCCTCCGCGTGGCCGGTGCCGTCCGTGCACACGTCTTTGTAGCTCGGATGGTCCCGCGATCCGCCGGTGTAGCCCACGCGGGTAGCCGTCACCCCGGGCACGCTGCGGAACGTGGCTTCCACGCCCCAGAAACATCCGGCTGCAAAAGTGGCCTTCTCCATGGCGCTCTCCTTCGTTCGGCAGGCGAGATTATCGCGGCGCCGCCGCAGGCTGTCAATTCGGCGGACCGGAGCCGGGGGGCGCGGGATTGACTGAGCCGGGGGCCGGCGCTATGGGCGGTCCAGTGCCGTTGTCAGGCAGCGGCGCTCCGCTGGGCAGGGTTGGGGAAGTCTTATTGCGAGGCATCACGTCGCGCGGCCCAACTTGCTTCCGGATTTCGCCCGGCCGCTCCTCGGTCATGGGGGCGGGTTGGGATTCGGCGGCGGACTCGAGCGCCGTCTTCTTCCCCGCCTTGTCAATCCCGAAGTCCCATACGTCGAGATTCAGCTTGCCGTCCACCATCTCGCCGACGGCGTATTCCCCGGGCTCGAGTGCTTTCGAAGGCTGCAACTTATAAATGCCTTTCGCCACCGGGGTGCGCTCCATCGTCACGGCCTCGCGGACCTCGCCCGAAGCGCCCGCCCCCAGGCCCGACTGCACCTTTTCCACTACGCGCGAGCCGCGCGCGGACTTCACCGGGATGATCTCGGCCTTTTCTCCCCAGCCGTCGCTCGCCTCAATGTAAAACACCGGCCGCGGGTCCACGATGCGCACCGCAGCCTGCGCGCCGGGCAGCGACACGAGCGAACGCTTCTTGAGCAGCGGCAGAGGAATGGCCAGGTTGAGCGCCAGGCGCTCCTTGTCGGTGACGATCTCGCCCTGCGACTGAATAAGGGGAATCACGCGGCTGCCGTCGTAAGCGTAGACGCCCTCCGTGCTCGGCAGGTAGCGTCCGGGCGCCACCGCGAAACCCGTCTGGGCCACCGGGGGGTCAAAGTGTTCCGACTCGAGCTTCTTGGCGTCGGCGATCTCCTGCGCGTGGGTGCCGGCTTCCTCCTGCTGGGCGCGCTTCGTGGCGTCGAAGTCCACCAACGCCACCGGCATCTCCTCCCACTCACTGGTGTCGAGGTTGTAAAAGCGGATCTTGTCGCCCTGCACCTGATAGCTCTTCACCTCAACGTAGGAGCCGCTCTTGAGGTAGAGCTTGATCTGGTCCGCCCGCGCCGCCGGCGGCGCCAGCGAGAGAACGGCCGCAACCGAGGCCAAGGCTGCGAGCCAGCCGAAAGTGCCGCCGAGTTTGATCGCGAGCCTGCGCACTGAAATTCCCCCTGGTTAGATGCTAGACCTGCGCGCAGCGTGGTGCAAACCGCGTTCAGCGTTCAAAGACTTCCGGATTCAACAGCGTGGCCGGGCGCTTGCCGTCGAGCAGATCGAGCAGGTTCCGGGCGGCGACGCGCGCCATGGCCGCCCGGGTTTCGGCGGTGCCGCTGCCCACGTGCGGGGCCAGCACCACGCCGGGCAGGCACAGCAGCGTGGGATGAACGTGCGGCTCCTTCTCGAACACGTCCAGGCCGGCGCCCCCGAGGCGGCCGCGTCCGAGCGCCTCCACCAGCGCTTCCTCGTCCACCACAGCGCCCCGGGCGGTGTTGATGAGAAACGCCGTGGGCTTCATACGCGCAAGTTCCGGCGCGCCGACGCAGTGCCGGGTTTCGGGGGTCAGGGGCACGTGCAGGCTGACGAAATCCGACTGCGCCAGCAGCGCGTCGAGCGTGGCAAATTCGGCGCCCAGTTCGCGTTCCACCGCTTCGGCCACCCGATGGCGGGCGTGGTAAAGGATTCGCATGCCGAAGCCGCGCGCCCGGCGAGCCATCGCCTGCCCGATGTGGCCGAAGCCGTAGAGGCCGAGCGTTTTGCCGTGCACCTCGGCGCCCCAAAGCAAACCCCACTGCCAGCGCTGCCAGTGCCCCTCGCGTACGTAGCGGTCGCCCTCCACCACGCGGCGGGCGGCTGCCAGCAAAAGGGCAAAAGCCAGATCGGCCGTGGTCTCTTCCACCACCCCCACGGTGGTCGTCACCGGGATGCGCCGCACCGTGCAGGCCGCAAGGTCGAGATGGTCGTAGCCCACCCCAACGTTCGAAATCGCGCGCAGCCCCGGCGCCTGCTCCATCAACTCCGCCGTCAAGCGCGCCCCGGCCAGCATCAGGCCCTCCACCTCGCGGAGAGCCGAGGCCAGCTCCGCCCAGGGCATGGAGGCGTCGTGCGGGTTGGAGGCCACCTCGCAGCGGGTTGCGAGCAGGGCCAGGGCCTCGTCGCCTACCGGGCGTGTGACGAAAACTTTAGGCTTCATCGTGGTAATCGGCCCGCAACGCCCCGTCCCCGCCCTTATTTGAAGCGGTCGAGATTTCTAAAAATGGGGCGTTGTTGATTCTAAACCACATAGTGGCTTCGTTCCGCGATTTCGGTACTTTTTCTCCAACTCCGCCGAACGCCTGCGCACTCGCCGCAAGGCCGCCAAGCTTCTGAACGCTGATTCCTGCCGTCGTTTTGAAGCCCTTTACTGATTCTAAACCACATAGTGGCTTCGTTCCGCGTTTAGAGCCATATTTTCTGAGCGTCAGGTCAGGGCGGCCAACGGCGGTGGCCCCGGAATTCGCTCCTGAGGCCAACCGCCGGTTCCGCCCCTTGGCGGCGTTCAAAGCACGGCGGTCGTTGCCCTGCGGCGACTTGACGAGAGCCATGCGGGTTCTCCTGAGAACACGGCTGAGCCTAGCACTGTTCCGGGGCGCCGTGGGGACGAATTAGAATTCTGAGACTGTCTATTTTGCCGCATAGATTCAACAGCCTATGCTGTGGATAGGTGGCTGCGGGGGAACTTCTGCGGGAGGGGTCCCGCCCTGGTGCTTCGCGGAGCGCGCTGGCCCCAGTCTGAGGAGTCGTGGGCGCCAAAGCGCGCGGCGAAGGGCCGGCTAAGCGCACCTCGCGGCACGGCTACCGTTCCTGGTCATGAGGCGAGAGATTCGACGGTGAGGCGGGCATCGAGGGCGGCGGCCACTTTCTGGAGCGTCTTCAATTCCACGTTGCTCCCTTGCTCCAGCCGCGAGATGACGGCCGCACTGGTGTGAATTTTGGCCGCCAGCTCCGTCTGCGTCATTCCCCGTTTCTCCCGCAACTCCGCCAGCCGGACCGCGATCCTTCGGTCTTCCAGGCCTTCATCGTAGGCTTTCCGAACTTCCGGCTTGCGTAGGGCGCGCGCCTTAAGTTGCTTATACCGGCTTGCTCGGTTCATGCCTTCCCGCCTTTCCTTTTCTGATCTCTGTTCATGCGCTTTGTGGCCGGAGCTACGTCCTCTGCCGGGACCGCCCGGCTTCGTTTTTCGAAAGCGTGGAGCAGAACGAACGTCCGCTGCGCATCGCCGTAATACAGGACGCGGTAAAGCGTCCGCCCGTAGTGAACCCGCCGCTCACGAAGCCGCCCCTCGACCTGACTTGAATACGGAAAGGGCAGATGCGGCCCTCTCCCTTCGAGCATTTGAACGACTTGTAAAATCTTCCCCACGTGGCCGGCGGGCAGCCTGTCCAGAGACTTTTCGACCGGATGTTCCCCGCGCTCGTCCCGGTAAAACTCCACCTGCCAAGTCATTTCTTAAATGACATATCATTTAAGGCGAGAACTCGAGCTTGCGAAGGGCAGAGTGGTGATACGGTCTCATGTTTGCCGGGAGGCTTCCCAACCGTCATTCCTGCGAAAGCGGGCCTTCCGCTACCGGCCTTTGCGTTCGAGCTGGGAGCTTGACCGGCCGGTGCCGCCGGGTGCAATCGCAAGGTCCTGGCGAGGCGGAGGCTGGGCGCCGGTTGGGGAGTGCTACCAGTGCTATCATTGCGAGCGTGGCGAATCTGAGTATCCCAAATCTGCCCGAACCGGTGCACAGGGGGTTGCGCGTGCGGGCTGCGCGCAAGGGCCGCAGCCTGGAAGCGGAAGCGCGCACCGCGCACTTGGCAGGCGAGCTGCAAACGGATTCGGCGGCAATGGAGTAGAATGTTCGCATGCGAGCGAAGCCCATTCTGTTGTCGCTGGCCCTGGTGCCCGGCCTCAGCCTGGCGGCTGGAGCGCCGGCCCGCGCAGCCACTCCGGGGATCACCATGAGCACATTCGGAAACATGCCCGACGGGCAAGAGGTCCACCTCTATACGCTCACCAATCGCAGCGGGATGACGGTGAGCATCACGAACTACGGGGGGCGGGTGGTGTCGATCCGCGTGCCCGACCGCAACGGCAACCTGGCGGACGTGGTGCTCGGCTTCGACAACCTGGCGGGCTACCTCGGCGCCAACCCCTACTTCGGGGCGCTGGTGGGGCGCTACGCCAACCGCATCGGCAAGGCGGAGTTCAAGCTCGACGGCAAGGACTACAAACTGGCGGTGAACGACGGGCCCAACAGCCTGCACGGCGGGCTCAAGGGCTTCGACAAGGTGGTGTGGACGGCGCGTGAAATCCCCGGCAATCATCCCGCGCTGGAACTCACTTACCTCAGCAAGGACGGTGAGGAGGGCTACCCGGGCAACCTGCACGTTAAGGTTACCTACACCCTGATGGGCGACAACTCGCTGCAAATCGACTACACCGCCACCACCGACAAAGACACAGTGCTGAACCTCACCAACCACTCCTACTTCAACCTATCGGGCCAGGGCAACGGCGACATTTTGAAGACGGAAATGATGATCAACGCCGACAAATTCACGCCCGTTGACGCCACCTTGATTCCCACCGGCGCGCTGCAGAGCGTGGACGGGACTCCGCTCGACTTTCGCAAGGCTACGCCGCTCGGGGCGCGCATCAACGACGACTACAACCAGCTCAAGCTCGGCAAGGGCTACGACTTCAATTACGTCATTAACGGCGGCGGGCGGGGGTTGACGGTGGCGGCGCGCGCCGTGGACCCGCAGTCCGGCCGCGTGCTGGAGGTGCGCACCACCCAGCCCGGCATCCAGCTTTACACCGGAAACTTCCTGGACGGCACCATCCACGGCAAGGGCGGCAAGGTGTACGGCCCGCGCTCAGCCTTCTGCCTCGAAACCCAGCACTTCCCCGACTCACCCAATCAGCCGGATTTTCCTTCCGCCGAGCTCAAGCCCGGCCAGACGTTCCACGAGACTACCGTTTTTAAGTTTTCAATCATGCATTGAGCGGTCACGGAAGGGGCGCGGTGCCTCAGGGCTGCGGCTGGCTGGCCGCGCTCTTCGACTCGCTCTGGATGGGGGTGTATTGCACGGACCAGTTGGCGGGGACGCTGGTGCCGAAGCCGCGCGTGCCGGCGCTTGAATTCTGCAGCAGCGTCGCCAACGGATTAGTGGCCGCGTCGCTCAGTCCGCGGCTGAGCGCGCCCTCGAAGTTGAAAACGCTCAGATCGGAGAGCTGGTCGGCGGTGGTGAGCAGAATGTACGTGTCGGTCCCGAAGGGTTTGCTGATATCGATGGTCTCCGCGGTGCCGGTAAGATCGACGAGGGCCGGCCATTCCGTGGTGCCGGGCTTCATTTTGGGCTGGTAATTGTTCTGGCCCGAAAGCGGATAGAGGAGTTTGCCGCTGCCGTCGCAGGCGATCCCGAGCACGTACACCCAGCGGGGTTTGAAGTAGTCGGGGATGGCCCCCGTCGCCTGAAGCACCAGCCCGTAGCTTTCGCCGTCCACCACGGGCCCGTGGGTCAGGATCTCTCCGGCAGCGCGGCCCGGCGCCGCGCTCAGGCGGCGCATCGCGAGGCGATAGGGGAAGGCGTCGCCGGCGCCGGCTGTCGGGGCCGACAACTGCAGCCAGCCTTGCACGCGCGCCAGGCGTCCCGCGTAGTCGGCGAGGGAATCCGACGCCTGGTCGGCGGAGGTGGCCGGAAACCAGTTCGTCCGCGGCGGGTAAGGCGAGGCCGGAGAGCAAAGTGTTCCGTCTTCGCTCGCTTGCTCCCCAACGTCGGCGGAGTTCAGGCTGAAGTTTTTCTGCATCCAGGCGTATTCCACTCCGCCATTTTCCGCGCGGCCCACCAGCAGATACTGGACAGTTTCGGGCTTGGGCAGAATCGCCACCGCCATCTTGCCGCTGCTGAGCTTGGCGCGCAGCGAATCCGCGACCTCGGGCGAAGGTGGCAGGTAGAGAAACAGGCGCGGCTTGGCCGTGCCCGCCGTGATTTTCGCCGTGACGGCCGCGGCCGTGGGCTGCCGCCCGAGGTCCTGCGATTCGCCCTGAGGTCCTTGAAGCACCCAGGCTGTGCCGTTCCACTGCAGGGTGTGGGTGGGCGAGGTCTTGATGGGGTCGTCCACCCAGGTGACGCCCGCCGCGTCGCGCACCTTCGAGATCTCAGCCGCAACGCGGGCAATCTCGGCGGCCGGCAGAGTCGGGGGCAGCCACACTTGAAGGCCTCCGGCCGCAGGCGCCACCCACTTGTCGAGCTCGAACTCATCGCCGGGCTCCACCTCCTTGCGCGTGGCCGGGGGCAGCAGCTTGGCCGTGGAGCTGCCGAGCTCGGCGCGCACGATCTGAACCCGCACGTCAGGATCCGTGGGCTTGGACTTCACCCGCACCAGCTCGCATCCCGGGCCCAGGCCCAGGCTCCGGCCTCCGTCCAGCGCCAGGGTGCCGTCAGGCCGCACACCCTCCGGTCCGGCTGCCAGGCGGAGCTTACCGTTAGCGCGGGTGTTGCCGAAGAGGGCCGCCTGCCGGCGGTCCGGCGGGGCATCGAGGGCAGGCTGCTCGGCGTTGAGGCCCATGCCCTGCATCAGCACCTTCACTCGTCCGTAGACCTCCTCAGCGGAGGCGTCGGCGGGGAGCCGGTCGAGGGTATCCATGAGCGCCACGGTGAAGGCGCCGTGCGACGTGCCGTCGTCCAGCGTCCACTCCGAAGCGAATTGGTCCTGCTGGGCCGCGGAAAGCACCACGGCTCCGCCGGGGCGCTCCTCGGGTGTGGGCGCGCGGCCGCCGCCGGGACTGCGATCCGGAGGATCGGCGGCGTCGCGCGGATCGTACGGCAGGAAACGCGCGTGCCCCGGAGCGCCCACCGGAATGCCCCGCGCCACCGCGCCGCTATGGCAACTATCGAAAATCGCGGTCAGGAGAGCCCCCTTGTCCACCACCCGGTTGAACAGGCGCGCGATCTCCTTGTTGCGAACGTCGAATACGCCGGTGTTGGCGTCCACGGGCACGATGGTCTCGTCGAGATGGTCGGGCGTGCCGTTCTTGGAATTGAGCCGCTGCGAGCCGTGCCCCGCGTAGTAGAACACCACGATGTCGCCGCGCTGCGGCTCGTCCACCAGGTACTTTTGCATGGCGGCCAGGATGGCGCTGCGCGTGGCTTGCGCTTCGGTGACGACGTGGATGTTCTTTTCGGGAAAGCCGAACTTGGGGCTGGCCAGAAGCTCGTGCATGGACCGGACGTCGTTGAGCGAGCCGTCGAGATTGGGCCAGACGGGCAGGTCCCAGCGGGATTGCCCCGAGGCTTTACTCCCGGCCGCGGCGGGCCGCTTGATCTGCGTGCCCTTCGGCTGATAGGTCTGGATGCCGATCAACAGCGCGTACTTGTTCTCGGCCGCCACCCGTGGGGCCAGGGCGGCCGAGAGGCAGAGCGCGGCTGCGATGGAAGATGCGATTCGAGTCAACACACCAATCCCCACAGGGGCGCTCCCCATCGCGCCGCAAGGACCCGATCGAGCGCGCGTCCAAACCGAACCTGCGGTGCCGGGCTACTCGCCGAGGCGCCAGGTATAGGAATCGCCGGCCACACAATTGAAAACGTGGGGGCCCCAATACTTTTGCGAGCCGTCGTCGAACACGGCCACGGCGTAAACGTTGGTCGGTCCGTTGCCGGTGATGCCCACGAGGTCTCCGTATTGGTTCACCGTGCCCCGATAGTCGCCGTCCACGTAAATCCGGACAAACCATGGGGTCCGATTATCGACGTGAACCCCGCAAGGCAAGGGACCGGCGCCGCGCGTCTTCCCGCCCTTGTTGGCCGGCACGGGAGCCTTCAGGTTGGGGTTGTTCTTGTCGCTGTCGCTTTTAACGTTGGGGTCGGCTCCCCCGGAGCGGCTCGCTGCCTTGGTCGTCACCACTTTGCTGTTTGCCTTGGCGCTTGCCATGGGCTTTGCTGCGGGGGCCTCCTGGGCAACGGCAAACGCCGCCGCCAGGAGGGTGAAAAGAGCTACAACCGCCAGGGCTGGCAGCTTGCCGTGTGTTTTGAAAAGCGTCTTCATTTTTACCCCTCCTCAGGGCATTGATTTCGTGACTCGATTCATCTTCTCCCCGACCGTAAAGCCCGCGGTTCTCCGGCTCCGGTGGACGAAAGGCTCCGAGGAACGGAGCTAACGGCCGGGATTCTGCCCTACTCAAAGACGGCGTGCTGAACCTTCACATCCAGGCCCAGATACGTGATGTCCGCAATGGTCTCGCGCGCGGCATCGTAAACGTCCGTGGTTTTGGTTCCCTTGGGCACCACCATGCCCCGGTTGATCTCCAGCTTGTCCATCGCCTTGCCGAAGGCGCTGAGCGCCTCCCGCGGCACCACGGCGTAGGAGCCCGAGTGCAACACAATCGGCGAGGCCAGGTTGTCCTTGGCCTCGCGCGTGGCCGCCACCGGCAACTCGACCCCTTGAAAGAGCCACTGGGTGGGGGAGGAGGACTGGACGTGGCCGAAGAAATTGTCGAAGGCCCCCAGAGCCGTCTTCGCGATGGCCGGCATGCCCAGAATGGGAGCGATGGGGGCGGCCAGGCTGAACAGGCTTGCCGCCCGCGCCAGCAGCGAGTCCTTCTTCTGCAGGAAGAAGTTCCAGGTCCAGGACCCCGAGCCGCCCGGCAGCGGCACCTTCTGCCATTTGCCCCAGGCCGTCCCGACGTCCATTTTGAGCTGGTCCAGGGGAGGCAGCGCCCCCTGCTTGGTAGGCTGCAGCGCTGCCACGGCCGAGAACGCCAGGGTCTCGAGCATGCCCTTGGTGGGCTGGGCTTGCTGCAGGTCGATGCGCAAGGAGCCGTGCCCGGACTTTTCGAACTTTTGCTGATCGGCCGCCGATGGGCGGAACCCAGCCACCTGCACCTGCACGTTGGCGTCGCCGTTGCTCGGCAGGATGCTCTCATCGACGTCGGTGGCCGGAACAAATCCTTTGTCGGCGGTGTAAAGCAGGAACTCGGGGGCGCGGTTCGCCTCCCAGGAGACGCCCTGTCCGCGGGCACTTCCGCGCACTTGCTGGCGCCAGAAGTTCAGCGTCGAGCGGTCGAGAGGTTCGGCCTGGCCATCGGCTGGGAGGCCCGCAGCCAGAAGCGAGGCCACGGAGCCGCTCTCAGGGAGAAGCGGAGTGCAGCCACCCAACAAGGAAAGGAGCAGCCAATCACGACGTTCCATGCCAACCTCCGGAGGCGCTTCGCGCCATTGCGGGCGAGAGACGGGACGCGCAGGCGCTGATCAACGGAATGGGGCGTTTCCCGTAGCGGCAACCTGGTTGCGCAGGTGCAACCAGGGCTCTCGGCGGCGACGGCAGGCGGCACATCGCACGCGACCCTCGATGTTCAGCCAAACTCATTGCCGGCAGCGCTTCTCCGCAGTCACCCCGGACGGAGCCTGTGCGGTGAGTCAGATCGAAAACACGAATTCCGCGCCGCTTACTATACCCCAACTCGGCTTGCGATGCGAGCAGGCGTTGCGCGGAAAGTTCGCGTTGCCCGGCGCCGGCGGGGTCAGACGGAGACATCGCGGATATCGCCCGGCTTCGCCTCGGGCTTGCCGGCCTCGGGGATGGGCATATGGCATTGACCCTCGAGGTAGCCGCCGGGCTCAACCACCAGGACCGGGGTGGTAATGTCTCCAAGCACAACGCCGTGAGCCATTATCTCAATCTTTTCCAATGCTTTAGCGGAGCCCTTCAGCTTTCCTGACACCCGCAAGACCCGCGCTGATATCTCCGCTTCAACGTCGCCGTGCTCATCTATAAAAATAGTTCCATCCGAGCGCGCCGTGCCCTTGAAGCTTGAGTTCAGGCAGACCTGGCCGGAGCCAGCTTTGAGCACTCCCTCGAACTCGGTCCCCGGCCCCACCAGCGCCACCGTCAGGTCGCCGCTGGCTGGGCCGACGCTCCCCAGTATTTTGTGCTTGCCCACGCCTAAATCCACTTGATAACCCTCCTATTTGCAGCAGAATGGACTACAGGCGAACTTTGAAATCGCAAATAATACTATAAATATAGTTTCAAGGCGAAGCGCGTGTGAGCATCCGATAGATACGGTCGAGGTCTTCCGCCGAAAAGTAACTGATCTCAACCCGGCCGCGCTTGCCGTCGCCAGTGATTTTGACCTTAGTGCCCAACGCCCGCTCGAGCTCGATCACTGCGGAGCGCACATTCGGATCAACCGGTTTTGCGGCCTCGGGCTTCGCCGCGGCAGGGCCGCCCGGCCCAGCGGCGGCGGCGGCAAGCTTTTCGGCCTCGCGCACCGAAAGGCCTCGTTTGGCGATGATTCCGGCCAGGCGGACCTGCTCGCCTTCGTGCGGAACGGCCAGCAGGGCGCGGGCGTGGCCGGCCGTCAGATCGCCTCGTTCGAGCATCTCCTGGATCTGCGCCGGGAGCCGCAGCAGCCTAAGGCTGTTGGTCACGGTCACGCGGTTCATGCCGAGCCTTGCGGCGATCTCCTCCTGGCTCAGCCCAAAGCGTTCCTGCAGCGTCCTATAGGCCCTAGCGGCTTCCAGAGGCCCGAGATCGTCCCGCAGCAGGTTCTCGGTGAGCGCCACTTCCAGGGCCTCGTTGTCGTCGAGCTGGCGCACAATCGCCGGCACGGTTTCGAGCCCGGCGAGCTTGGCAGCCCGCCACCGCCGCTCGCCGGCCACAAGCTGGTAGGTTTCGCCCACCCGGCGCACCAGGACGGGCTGGATGACGCCCTTGGCCCGCACCGAGTCCGCCAGCTCGCCGAGTTCGGCCTCGCGAAAGTGGGAGCGCGGCTGAAGCGGGTTGGGCGCGATCAGGCCCACCGGGATTTGCGCGGCTGCGTCGGAAGCCGGGGCAGCCGCAGAGGCCGCCTCGCTCTCAGGCTCCCGGATCAGGGCGCTGAGCCCTCTCCCCAACGCCTTTCGAGTCATGGCTGATAACCTCCTCCGCAAGCTGGCGATAGCTTTCGGCCCCTCGGCAGGCCGGGTCGTACGACAGCACGGGCTTGCCGTGGCTGGGCGCCTCCGCCAGCCGAACGTTTCGCGGGATCACGGTTCGAAATACTCGATTGCCGAAGAAGTTCTCCAGATCGTCGCGGACCTGGTGGGAGAGGTTGGTCCTTTCGTCGAACATTGTGAGGAGAATGCCCTCGATGGCGAGCCGGGGATTGTGGGTTCGCCGCACCCGTGCCAGCGTGTCGAGCAGCTCGGAGACGCCTTCCAGCGCGAAGTACTCGCATTGGACGGGCACTATCACAGAGTCCGCTGCCACCAGCGCGTTGAGGGTGAGCAGATCGAGCGCCGGCGGGCAGTCCAGCAGGATGAAGTCATGCGCCTCACGCAGGGCGGCAACTCTTTGGGCTAGAAAATGCTCGCGGCCGTCCTGGTCCGAGAGTTCGATGTTGGCGCCGACGAGGTTTTTTTCAGACGGCACCAAGCCCAGGTGCTCGACGCCGGTGGCAAGGACCAGTTCGGAAATGGGAGCCCCCAGCAGGAGGGCATGGTACAGCGAGCGGCGCAGGGGATCGCGGGCAAAGCCGAGGCCGCCGGTTGTGTTGGCCTGGGGGTCGCAGTCGATAATCACGGTGGAGCGGCCCTGCAGCGCGAGCGCCGCGCCGAGATTGATGGCGGTGGTTGTTTTTCCTACTCCGCCTTTTTGGTTGGTAATGGCTATAACCCGGCCCACCCGGCACCTCGGCAGCTAGAATCTAACAGAGCGCGCAGTACGATGCAAGCAAGCGATCGGTGAAGTCGCCTCGGCTCGCGGGAAGGGCGGGGCTTCAGCCCCGCCGCAACGACAGCCATGGGGTTTCGGGGCTTCAGCCCCTGGCGCGAGCTGTCTTCGGGGCCTGAAGGCCCGTCGAGATTGCCTTCGCGAACGGCGGGGTTGAAACCCCGCCCTTTCGCCGCCAGGGCGTATGGCGTGGGGATTGCGCCACGCCGTACCAAGCTGAAACCTTGAGCCTTGCGGGCCTGTGTTTCACGTGGAACGTCCACTCGGCGCCGGCACTCGCTATTTGAGCGTGCCCACGGCGGACGCCTCCACGTTTCACGTGGAACATCAGCCCACGTTGCTTCGCTTACGCCCGCACCAGATCTCACGGTCCCGGCTCATCGGTACGTGAATCGGCTTCGATTGAGTGAACAGGCTGTTGAAACTTGCGAATCCGCCGGAGAGCTGCCTGCCCGCCAAACCCGTTAGCCAGAGATAGATGCTCCCGCTCTCGGCCAGGCACCGCCAAGCCGCGGGGAGCACGTCCTCCAAGCCACCCAGCGCCCGCACGGTGGCGACGTCGAACTCGCCCGGGTGTCCGGCTGAGAACTCCTCAATCCGATCACCCAGAACCTCCACGGGGCCCAGCCCACAGGTACGCACCACCTCTTTCAGAAAGGCGCGCTTCCTGGCGACGGGCTCCAGCAGAACTACGCGCAACTCCGGCTGCGCAATCTTGAGCGCCAAGCCGGGGAAGCCGGAACCGCTTCCGATATCGAGCAGGCTGCCCTTGACCTCGACAAACTTCGCGAGGTACATGCTCTCCCCGAAGTGGCGGGTGACGATCTCCTCCGGCCTCCTGATGGCCGTCAGATTCACGGCCCGGTTCCAGCGCAGCAGCAGCCCGACATAGGCCAACACTTGGCCTGTTTGGTGCGGGTCGAGCTCCAGCCCGAACGGCTTCAGCAGCTTCGCGATCGCAGACTCATCGAGCGGCATCGCCGTAGCATAACAGCGCCCATACCGCGGAGTCCACTGACATGGTTTGGCGATGAAGCCCGCTTGAAGCCTGGCAAATACTATAATTATAGTTTTAAGGATACGCCCCTCCCAAAATCGCCCGGCGGGGCGGCCACGGATCGGACAGGCTGACGCTGCGCCTTCGTGGCGGTCGCCGCCGAGCCGCGCGCGAGCCGGAGGGGGTATGCCCATATTGAGCAGAACCCTCAACCGAGTTTCAATACGTTGCAGACGGAAACATCTCATCTAGCCGCCACCAATTTTCAACAACTTACAGAATGCTGCAAAAAAGCGAAAAGTGTACGAGAGTTGGACACCTTGGCCTCGGAGAAGGCCTTTCGCGGGCAGCTAACGAGCAAGTTTCTTAGGAAAGATCCACACAATCGGCCGGTTCCGGCTTAGCAGGTCTGGCCGGAGCGGCCCCCGGCTGCGATCCTTCAGCCGCCCCTTGGCCCGATGGCGCGGTCTCGCGGCGGGGACCATCGGGCCAACCCGCGCCCGAGTGAACAGGCCGGTGGCCGCCTTTCTGCACACCTCAAATCTAAAGAACTTACGGCTGCCGACCGCAAACCGGCGCGCAACGAACTTTCAACGACTTACAGACGAAAACCTGGCTGCTGAGCCGGACGTGTTTTCAATAACTTACAGAATGTGGCAAAAAAGTCAAAAGTGTACGAAAGTTGGACACTTTGGCCTCAAAAAGGGCCTTTTTGAGGCTTCAAACAAACACTTTTTTGAACACACACGATGACTTTTGAGCAGATTCCGCCTACCTCCGGCGAGATCGAAAGTCAGACGCTCGGGCAAGAGCGGCAGCCGGCGGCTCGACTCCAAACGAGTAAATCTACGAGCCCTAGCCAGCGGACTTGCCCTCCCGTCAAGCGGCGGGCGCGCCGGACGCGATTTCAGAACCCCGGCCCCCGAAAGTGGGTGCGGCCTGGCAACCGCGGCTCGCCACATTTTTCTGGTAGACAGCCTACCAGCTTGAGTGGTAGATTGACTACTACTCGAAATTGACGATTGCTGATTGACGATTGACGATTGAAAAGCTGAGGGCTGAGGTAAGAGTGGCAAGTGGCAAGTGACGAGCAATTGCCGATTGAGGATTGCTGATTGACGATTGATGAAGCTATCAGGCGTCAGCCAGCTTGGCCCGCTGAAAGCTGACTGCTGAGCGCTGCTTTATGAGCTGGAGACGACAATTCGCCAAATTGCGCGACTTGTTCGTGCGGCGGCTGCGCGGCACGCAGCTTGATCGCGACCTGGCCGAAGAGATTCGCGCTCATCTGGCGATGGAAGAGCAGGAGAACCTCGAGGCCGGCCTGCCGCCCGAGGAAGCGCATTACGCGGCGCGGCGCGCGTTCGGTAATGTGGCCTTGACCGAGGAAAGGAGCCGGGAAATGTGGGGATGGCGCTCGGTCGAGACGATCTTGCAGGACCTCCGCTACGGGCTCCGCCAACTGCGCCGCAGCCCCGGCTTCACGGCGGTGGCGATCATCACCCTGGCGCTCGGCATGGGCGGGAATGTGGCCGTATTCAGCTTGCTCGACTCCGTCTTGTTGCGCCAGCTTCGATACGCGCAGCCAGACCGGCTGTTCATGTTTTTCCCAATCGACGCAAAATCCAAGCGCGCCCAGGTGGCAACGTCTTACCCCAATTTCCAGGACTGGCATGGACAGAGCCACGCGTTTGAGGCGATGGCAGCGTTCGAGGAAGAACCTCTAAACCTGACCGGCACGGCCGAGCCGGAACGTTTGGATGGTTTACGGAGCACGCCGGGGCTCTTTGGGCTGCTGGGCGTTCCGCCGTTCTTGGGACGGGAATTCAGCGGCGGTGACGACCCACACGTCGTGTTGTTGAGCTACGGACTGTGGCGCAGGCGATTCGGCGGCGAATCCGGGATTCTTGGCAAGTCTGTCTATTTGGATGGCGAGGCGTACACGGTGCTGGGGGTCCTACCACCGCATTTCCTCTTTCCACCACACCGGTGGGGAAGCGCCCCTGAGGTTTTCGTTCCCGCCATTCCGAACCCTGATCGTGGCTGGCATTATTTGCGGGTGATCGGGCGCCTTGCCCCTGGTGTAACCGAGCAGAAAGCCAAGACGGAAATGAACGGAATCGCCTCGCGCCTCGCGCAAGCCTATCCCAATACGAATCGTGAGCAAGGAATCGCGCTTGACCTGCTTAGCCAAGCCGCGGTTTCCGATGTGCGTCAGACAATGTGGGTTTTGCTCGGCGCCGTAGCTTTTGTGCTGCTCATCGCGTGCACCAATGTGGCCAACCTGCTGCTCTCTCAAGGCGCGACGCGGGAGCGCGAGATTGCCATCCGAAACGCCGTGGGAGCGACGCGGTCACGTATTGTGAGGCAGTTGCTCACCGAAAACCTGCTGCTGGCGGGCATGGGAAGTGCGCTGGGCGTCGCTCTGGCCTATTGGACACTCCCCCTGGTAGCATCCGCCCTGCCACAACACACGTCCCTCTTCACGCGCATTCATGATACCGGTTTAGAGCTCAACTCCACGGTGTGGCTTTTCGCGGCGCTTCTGTCAGTGCTGACCTGCGCTCTGTTCGGATTGTTACCTGCTTGGAGAATCACCAAGCCCGCCCCAAGCTTGGGAGCGGGCGTTCGCACGGGCGGAATTCGGGGAGCCCTGATCGGGCTGGAAGTTGCGTTATCCTTCGTCTTGCTGGCAGGAGCAGGGCTGATGATGAAGAGTGTGGTCCGACTGCTGGAAGTCGACGTCGGTTTCCGGACGGAACGGCTGTTGACCATGGACGTCAGTCTGGCCGGCGAGAAGTACTCGTCTCCGCAAAGCCAGGCCGTATTCTTCGGGCACGTATTGCAACGGCTCGAAACCCTGCCGACGGTGCTCTCCGTGGGCGCCATCACGGATTTGCCGTTGACACGGTCCGAAACTTGGAACGGCTTCGAGATTCCACGACCTCATGCCCGGCGAGGTTCGGCAGGCTATCACGCCGTCAGCCCCGGTTACTTCCAGACCACGGGAATACCGCTGCTGAGCGGCCGGGGGATTTCCGCTGCCGACTCCGCGCTCTCGCCCCTGGTCGGCGTTGTCAACCGCAGCATGGCCCGGAAATACTGGCGGGGTGAAAATCCGGTGGGAGAGACTATAACGGTTTACCGCTTTTTTACCGGGACGACCGCGAAGGGTACCCAAGTTGAATTCAAACCGCGGGAGCTCGAGATTGTTGGAGTCGTGGGTGACGTCCGCCAACTCGGGCTGGATGCGCCGCCGGACCCGGAACTGTTCATGCCGTTCGCTCAGTGGCCGTCCGATGAGATGGCAGTGGTTCTGCGGACTGGCTCCGACCCTTCTCTTCTGATCGCCGGAGTCAAAAAGGAGATCTGGCGGGTGGACCCCGACCAGCCGGTCACCGATATTAGGACGATGAAAGAACTGGTTTCCACCGAAGCGGCGGGGAGGCGCTTCGTGATGGAACTGATCGGAGCCTTCGCCTCGATTGCTCTGGTGCTGGCGGCAGTGGGGATCTACGGCGTGGTTTCCTATGGCACGCGACAGCGGACACACGAAATCGGCATTCGCATGGCCCTCGGCGCCAGAGGCCAACAGATTATGCGGACGGTTGCCGGTCAAACCGCCAAGTGGCTGCTGATTGGACTCATGATCGGCGTTGCCAGTGCCCTCGTCTTGACCCGGCTCCTGGCGGCATACCTCTATGCGGTTCGACCCACCGACCTGGTGACATTTGTCGCTGTTTCGTCCCTGCTACTCGCTGTGGCACTGCTGGCCGTCTACGCTCCCGCACGCCGGGCGACGAAAGTGGATCCGATGGTGGCGCTGAGGTACGAGTGACGAGGGATTGACGATTTGCGATTGCCGATTGTCGATTGAAAAGCTGAGCGCTGACTGCTGAGGGCTGACTGCTGAGCGCTGCTTTATGAGTTGGAGAGGACAATTCGCCAAATTGCGCGGCTTGTTCGTACGGCGGCTGCGCGGCTCGCCGCTTGAACGCGACCTGGCCGAAGAGATTCGCGCCCACCTGGCGATGGAAGAGCAGGAGAATCTCGAAGCCGGCATGCCGCCCGAGGAAGCCCACTACGCGGCGTTGCGGCGGTTCGGGAACGTGACCTTGGCGCAAGAGAGGAGCAGGGAGATGTGGGGATGGCAAACGATCGAGACGCTCTTGCAGGACCTTCGCTATGGACTGCGCCAACTCGGCCGCAGTCCCGCCTTCACAGCGGTTGCAGTGCTCACACTCGGATTGGGCATCGGCCTGAACGCCGGTATCTTCAGCTTGTTCGAAGCGGCCACCCTACGAGCCCTGCCCGTGGAAAAACCCAACACTGTGGTGAACGTTTACCAGGCTAGCCAAAACGACCCTAGCAGTTATCGACCCTTCTCCTACCCCGAGTACGTCGCCCTTCGAGACCTCAACAGCGTGTTCTCGGGCCTCGTCGCCTATTCCTGGATACCGGTCGAACTGGACGCCGGTCCGGCCAGTAACGGATCAGGTGGCGCGCCCATGCAGGCTCACGGACTCATTGTCTCAGGTAACTACTTCTCAGTCCTTGGCGGAGAAGCCGCCTTGGGACGCACGTTTGCGGCGGACGAAGGCCAAATTCCGGGCGCTTACCCCGTGCTGGTTCTCAGCCACGCTCTCTGGCAGCGCCAGCTTAACTCTGACCCGTCCATAGTCGGAAGAATTGTGAGAGTGAACGGAACTCCTTTCACGGTGATCGGAATCGCCCGCCAAGATTTCGTTGGCACGGAGCCGCAGATCCCCGACTTTTGGGCGCCCCTCATGATGCAGAATCAACTGATGCCGGGCAATAGTATGCTCCAGGACCGACAGTCATTCTGGCTCACTGTTGTCGCCCGGCTGAGGGCTGGTGTTTCACGCAGAGGGGCTCAAGCAAGTATGAATGTTCTTATCAGCCGCCTCTCTCGAAGCTATCTCGGAGCTGGTGAGAAAGCCACCGTTACACTCACGCCCGGGTCATTTTTGTCGCGTCCTGATGAGCGAGGACAAGCAGATTCGCTGGCCTTCCTAATCATGGCCGCTGTAGGCATGGTCTTGCTCATCGCCTGCGCCAATGTGGCGAGCCTAGTGCTGGCGCGAGCTGCCGGACGGCAAAGGGAAATCAGTATTCGCCTGTCATTGGGCGCGAGCCGGCGCCGCCTGATTCAACAGTTGCTAACCGAAAGCGCGCTGACGGCCCTGTTCGGGGGAGGGCTTGGGCTTCTCCTGGCTTGGCGCATGCCGAATCTCTTGGTCGAGTCGCTGCAACCTCCATATGAACAACCGATCTCCCTTCATCTTGCCCTCGACATTCCCATACTTGGATACACTCTGATTCTGTCGCTGCTCACCGGCCTCATCTTTGGTCTTACGCCTGCGCTCCAGGCCTCGAAACCGAGCTTAATTTCTGGCCTAAAAGACGAGGGTACCGTCTTCGCACAGCAACTTGGTCGTTCCCGGTTCCGCAGCCTGTTGGTCGTGGCGGAGACTGCGATCTGCCTAGTACTGCTACTGGGCGCCGGTTTGCTGGTCAGGGCGTTAGAGAGAGCCCAGACGGTGAACCCAGGATTCGATACGAAGCACGTGCTCGTTATCTCGCTGGATTTGGGCTTCCATGGCTACGACGACAGCCGAGCAGCGGTGTTTCACCGTCAACTTACTGATCGCTTGCAAAGTCTCCCGGGGGTGAAGTCAGTGAGTGTCGCATCCCTCGCCCCACTTGGTGGGGTGAGCAGAGCTGGCTCGATCGCGGTCGCGGGAAAAGACGCCCCATCGAGTGCCTCGCCACGTTTGTGGGATTATTGGGTCGTCTCGTCCAACTACTTTGAGACACTCGGGATACCAATTCTGCAAGGGCGTGGTTTTGGTGCCCAGGACATGCGAGGAGAGCGCCCTGTAGCAATCGTCAACGAGGCAATGGCACGCCAATTGTGGCCGGGAGAGAATCCTCTGGGCAAACGCTTTAGGCTCGGGCCGCCGTCCGTCGCCTTCACTGAGGTCGTGGGGGTCGCAAAGGATACCCACGGAGCGCGATTGTGGGAGGCGGATAAGCCCTATGTGTACCTGCCGCTGCTTCTATCCACCCAGGGTCCGCCCGTCCAAACCGAACAACTGGGAATGATACTTCTTGTGCGGACTGAGGGCAATCCAGACCTCGTTGCGGGTATGGTGCCGCGCATTGTAAAAGCACTGGACCCAAGCGTGCAACCGTCCTGCGTCGTGCTTGAAAAGAGTCTGGGACGTTGGGTGTGGTTCTCGCAGGTCGGTGCTGTGCTCTCTGGCGCCTTGGGGCTTCTGGCGGTGCTTCTGGCGGTCGTCGGGGTCTATGGAGTCATTGCCTATTCAGTGACCCAACGCAGGCGCGAAATGGGCATCCGCATGGCGCTCGGAGCGAGCCAGAAGGACGTACTAAAGCTCATTGTTGGCCAAGGTCTGCGCCTCGTCCTGTTCGGCGTAGCAATCGGGTTAATCGTAGCGTTGGTCGCCACACGCGCGATTGCTGCGATGCTCTACGG
>DATJAQ010000181.1:0-2984 GCA_035516075.1 Terriglobia bacterium
GGTGGCACTGGTGCGCCGGCGGTTCGCGCCAGTCTCCCTCTGGGTTGACGACTGGCTGGTTTCGCGTAAGCGGCTGGCGGGCTAATTCCTAGTCGCTTTCAAAATGAGACCAACTACATCCGCGGCACGTCAAGGCCACGACCCAGACAACTTCCCCCCAACCAAAAAAACAACAGCAAAGGCCAGCAACAGCAAACACCAATGAGAAGCGTGTGCCACAGCGCATATCTATGTATTCCTGCGCTCAACCCCGCGTCACCCAGGTGGTGTATGGGTAGGGCTTGCCCCGGGCAAGCCCTACCCGCGGGCCCACGGCCCGCTAAAGGGGACGGGAAGCCGTCCCCCTACAACACTCGCCCTTATCGGCGGATTGGGGTGGGAAATCGGTTGACCGGGGCGGTTCGGCGGTATAGAGTAGGGCCAAGGGCCATAACGCTACAATTCAATCCTTGGGCGAAGAACGCGGAATGCTGCGACCGTCGATGCACCGCCCATGCATGAAGGAGTATCAATCGATGAGTGACACCAAAAAATCGGACGTCAAACAGGATGAAGTGATCAAGAACGCTGAAGCGGACAAGTCGATTTCCGCACCCGAATTGCGGGACGACGACCTGGAAGGAATCTCCGGCGGAATGAGGAGAACGGCGGATGAGCAGTAGGGCCGATTGTAGTGCCGGGCAGGAAAGGTGACCTCGCACGCAGGCGGCGAACGACAATCCGCTGACACGCCGGCATGGGACAACATGGAGCCGTCTAAATTAGTGGTTTCGCCGGATGTGGTTGTTCGATTTAAGGAAGGCAGGATCGTCGTCCACACCGCCTTCCGCCCTGCTCATCTGCTTTTCGACTCGATGGAGATCGTCAGCGTCCTGGCTTTCTTCCGGTGCCCTCGGGAGCAGAGAGAAGCCTTGGAGGTGTTTCCAGAGGCGCCGCTCGATACCTTGCAAGGAGTTGGTGTGCTCATCCCCGCGGAACCGCCTTCGGAAGCGAGTGGGGGGGCGCCAATGCCGGAGCAGCCTCTGCGCAAGTTGTCACTCTGGCGCGGGCTCTCGATTCAATCGCCGGTGATTTGGATGCTTTTGATCCATCAACACTGCGCGAGATCGTCCGCGAAAGCGGGATCAGCGTGGCTGCCCGCATTCAGTCGGCGCTTGCTGCGGTTGACGCCCTGCGCGGCGAGTTATGTGCCCGCCGCCAAGGCTATGTGCGGGCCCAACTGGATAAGCTCGGCATCGGCCCCGATGTGGAGCACCTGAAGCTGCATATTGGCGCGGGCCGGTACCCGCTGGATGGGTGGCTCAATATAGATCGGTACCCCGCGCAACTGGCGCTCGATATCAGGTGGGGATTGCCCTTTGCCGATGGCGCCGCCGACTACGCCTTCCTCTCTCACACTCTCGAACATTTTTACTATCCGCATGAGGCGCTGAATGTGGTACGCGAGATTCGCCGCGTGCTGAGCGCTTCCGGCATGCTTCGAGTTATTGTGCCGGATATTGAGAAGTGCCTTTGTGCCTACGTTGAGCAGGACGGTGAATTCTTCTCCAGCCGCCGCAAGACCTGGACATGGTGGCCGGAAGCGGCGACGCGCCTGGAGGATTTTCTCGCTTATGCCGGGGCCGGCCCCGAATTCGGATTTGCCGGTCACAAGTTTGGCTACGATTTCGAAACGCTCCGCCACTTGCTCCATAACGCCGGTTTTCGGCAGGTGGAGCGTAGCGCGTATATGCAAAGCGCTCACACCGAGCTGCGGCACGATGACGCGAGCGCGGTCGCTGGCGCCATGTACCGCAAACAGCATTATTCGCTGTTTGTTGAAGCCGTGGCGTGAGACGGTGATTCATGCCCGGGGATCAAAGTGATCGGGCGCTGCGGAAAACGGATCCTTAAGAAGCCCGGAAAAACTCAGGGGGGCACGTGAACCGCGCCCGCCGCAAGGGGGCGATCCAGGTGCTTAACGAACTTCTCAGCCCGGTTACTGCCAGCACGTTCTGGTCGGACTACTGGGAAAGACAGCCGCTGCACGTGGTCCGGGAATTGCCGGTCTGGTGCAGCGAACTGCCGTCCATTGATGACCTGGACGCCATCATTTCCCTAATACCGCCGTCGGGCGCGGAAGCGGACGGACTGCGATTGGTACGTGCGCTTGCCGGGCGTGTGGAAGATTCCTCCATCGCACGCGGGCCTGACGGCCGCCCTGACGTACCCGCAGTTTATCGAGCCTACGCGCAGGGATGGACCGTGGTGGTCAACCGGCTTCACCTGCGCTCGGCGCCCGTGGCGCGTCTGGCTGCTGCCGTTGCGGATGAAACCGGATATGGCATCGGCGTAAACCTGTATTGTTCGCCGGCGCGCTCGCGGGGTTTTCCGGCCCATGCCGACGGGCACGACGCTCTGCTGTTACAGATGGATGGCCGCAAAACTTGGCAAGTGTATCCACCGCAGTACGATCTGCCGCTCGAAGACTCGGATGTTGAGATCAAGCCGACGGAGTTGGGAGAGCCTCTGCTTCAGGCGACGCTCGAGCGGGGGCATCTCCTCTATGTTCCCCGTGGATTCATTCACGCCGGCGCCACAGAATCCGAACTGTCGATGCACTTGACTTTGGGAATTCACCCGACTCGCTGGCTTGATCTGCTACTCGCGGCGCTGCGCGTGGCCGCAGACCACAGCTTGGACTTCCGTCGTACAATTCCCGCCGCCGAACTTCACAACCCCGCGACGAGGGCGCAGATCGGAATCGAACTGGAGCGGCTTTTCCAGAGCATCTCCGGCGGGGATGTGGCCGCCCACGCCGTGGAGCGCGTCTTGAGTTTGCCACCACACCTCACGCCCCAAGCCTTTGACCGCCACTTCCGGGCGGTCGAGCGGTCCGGAAACGTGCGGGGAGCAACCATGATTGCTAGACGTCCCGGCTTGCGGACGCGCGTGGTGCGGGAGGAAAACCGCGCCTGCATTGTGTTCGGCGCCCACCGCCTGCG
>DATJAQ010000182.1:0-6835 GCA_035516075.1 Terriglobia bacterium
GCCTGATCTTGTCGGTGGGGTCCTGCGGCCAAGGCTTGTAGCTTTTGAGAACGTAGTCCGCCCGCTTCTTCCCAGATGGAGCTTTGTAAAGCCGCGTCTCAATGTCCCAGCCGATGACGGGGTACCGGAGCTCCCGAAGACGTTTTTGCCAATCATCCTGGTCCGCGACGACCTCCAAAAGGGGAGAGGGTGTAGGCTTGCCAAGGCCCACCGCCTTGAGCAATTCCCCAATGCGGACGTGAACGCTATCGTGAGCCATCACTTTCCTCATCGTCTCGGAGTCTGCGGCCAGCGAAGAGAAGAAGGCCTTCTTCCCTGCGTTGCATTCTTCGCAAATCGCCCGCAAGTTCTCCCGGTCGTTGGTCCCACCCCAGTCTCGAGGTTTTTTGTGGTCTACCACCAGCGTGATACAGTCCTTTTCGATGGTCTTGCCGCACGCTTGGCAGCGGCCATGGGCAGCGTGAATAACCTCGGCCCGAAGCTTCAGGCTGATTTGGCCTTCGTCCAAGACGTGGAGCCTCTTGCCCTTGTATCTGTACAGGGTCACGTTTCGCTGTTTGCCGTCGACCGTGGCCGTCGCTTTTATTCTTTCAATCAGGAACCACTTTTTCAGGTCCCTTTTCCGGCGATCGAGGTGGGTTTGGTCCTCGGGACGTAGGCCTTCCTTCTCCAGTTCCTTTCGGATCTGACCGCCCGATATGCCCTCCGGAAAGCGTTGCATCACCTCGACGATGCGAAGGTGGATGCTCCCGGGTTGGCTAGTTTTCTTCGCCATAACCCGTCAATGCCAAGAGGCGGCGCAGGCCTTTTGAGTCCATGCGCTCTCCTACCGCGATTATTCGGTTAAGGAATATCACTGTTGGTAGGGGAGCGCAAGTGAAGATAGAGCGGGAATTACGGCACCCAGGACCGACCGCCGCTACAGCCGTCTTTCTCCAGGGCCATGCAGTAGTTCAGCACCGAAGAATGCGCCGCCTGCTCGCGCGCGGTCATTCTGAGGAGCGCTCAGCGACGAAGAATCCCCGTAGTTCAAAATGCCGTGATCCTTCGCTTCGCTCAGGATGACAGCGCGGCGGGAGGGGCGCTCGACGGGTTGCCCCGCTCGGTGGCGGCGCGCGGGTCGCAAGGCGCGGGCATTGGTAAATCGCGGCGGGAAAGTGCCAAGGTTCTCAGAATTGGCGTAAACTCTTGATTGGATCAAGCAGAGGAGCCGCCCATGGACGAACACAAGTTACTCGAACGGATTACCTTGAACCCCCAGATTTTCGGCGGGAAGCCGATCATTCGGGGCCGGAGGCTTGCGGTGGAGCATGTCCTGGCGATGCTGGCGGCGGGGGATTCGGTGGATGCGATCCTGAAGGGTTATCCCTGGCTCGAAAGAGAAGACATCCAAGCCTGTCTTGTTTACGCCCGCCGCGTGACCGCCAACGAAAGAATTGAGCCTCTTTCCATCGAGGTAGGGTCTTGAAGGTTCCTCTGGACACATGCCTGTCAGTCGAGGCGCGAGAAGCGCTCGAAGCGGCTGGGCATGACGTCATGTGGGGCGGCGATTGGGAAGAAGACCGAGGCGATGAAGCCATTCTGGCCCTCGCCTTCAAGGAAGGGCGAGTCCTCGTGACCCTGGACAAAGACTTCGGCGAACTGGCGGTGTTTCAAGGGGCTTCCCACGGCGGGATCCTGCGTTTAGTGGACTTTTCTGTCCGGCAGCAAGCTGCGGTATGCCTGAAGCCCCTCGCCGACTACGGTGCAGATTTGCAAAAAGCGTGTCTGATCACCGCGCAACCGGGCAGGATCAGAATCCGCCAGACCTAAGGAATGATCGGCCGGAGAACGCGATCCGCGACGTTATCGCCTTCAAGTTAGACTGCTGATCCGATCGACCACCCTGCACCCTCCCGATCCAGGAGCGGAGTCCGGCTGACGCTTTTGCTGACACCTCACACCTGACACCTACTTCTAAGCAGCCACCGACCGCTGCCCGGGGCACCTGGCGCATTCCCGCCGGCCCCTGCCCTCTGGATTCCCGCTCCCCGCCTTCGCGGGGACATGTTTCGCGGGAATGACCAGGGGGCGGGAGGGGCGCTCGACGAGTTGCCCCACTCGCTGGCGCGGCGCGGGTCGCAAGGCGTGAGACTGCGCGAAGTGCCTTGGAGTGCGGCGGCTTGACGCCGCTTTTTCGAGGCTAGCTTGCTAGTCGTTGCCCCGCTGAGTGTGCGGTGGAAGGCCGCGAGTAAGCTCGCGGGGAGAGAGAGCGGCAGCAAGCTGCCGCACTCCAGAGCTTCGCCGGTGCCGGCCCATTCGCTGCGCTCAGACCCTTCCCTGAGCTTGCCGAAGGGGCAGGCTCTGAAGGCCCGGCGCTACGCGCCGGGCCGGGGGACGTCTGAAGGAAACTACACGATGTGCTGACGAACCCGGCGAGGCGGCGGGCGTTCGACTCGCCCGAAGAAAATTCTCATTTCAGGGTCCCGGGCGGGGCCCGAATCCGGCCACCCGGAAGACGCCGAAAACGCCGGTCTTTGAAATCAAGTGCCGTCGGGGGAATCGTCCCTCTCGCCGCCCGGAAAAACCCGAAAATGCCGGTCTTTGAAATCAAGTCGTGTCGGGAGGTCGTCTACTTTTGAAAGCAATTGTCGACAAACGGTACAGTTTTGCTCTTGGGAAATCCCCTCGTGCGCGTCCCGTAAGTTGTTGAAAGTAGGTTCGAGACCGCAGGCGGTTTTTCACTCGTAAGTTGTTGAATCTTCGTTCGAGACGGCGTGCGACGTGTAGCCGTAAGTCCTTTGGATCGGGTCGCTGGCCGTCGCCGAAAATGTCGTTGTATGAAAGCAAATCTCATTCGCAGAACGGCCGATTTTGTCGTTGTATGAACGCTTCTGTCCAGAAACGCTACACCTTTTTTTGGGGAAGCCCCATCCTGAACATCACGGAACTTATTGAAAGTAGGTTCGAGTCCGCCGGCGGTTCTTCACTCGTAAGTTGTTGAAACTTTGTTCGGGGACGGCGTGCGAAGTGCGGCGGTAAGTCCTTTAGATTGGACTTGCGGCCAGGGCCGCTTCGGGGCGATTCATTGGCCGATAGTAGGAGTTTCGAACGGGGCGCCAGGCCGCCGCACCAGGGGCGCGGGGCGACTCAGGAGGGCCGGCGCCCGAATCCGGCCGCCACCCTGCGCGCCGAAGTGGCGGCTGCGGACGCCGTTCCCGTTGAGCCCTCTTTCAGGCTACACTCTCAGACGTGGTACCGGCCTGATGAGGGTCCGGAGGCCGCGCAGGGAGTGCCCGCGATGACGATGAAGGCGATAGGCTGTGCGCTTGCCTGGCTGATGCTATCGGCGCCGCTCGCGCCGCAGGGCACGGGGCTGCCTCAGCAACCCAAACCCATCGCCAACGCGTTGAACGAAATCGATTGGTACGCCCGCATGCTGGCGACGCATCATCGCGAGCTTCTGCGCGAGACCTCAACCATCGTGCGGGCCACGGCGTGGCTGGGGAAAAAACTGAGCAGCCATGAGCCGGCCGGCTACGCTCTGCAGCTCACCATCGACGACTTTCTTCTGAACTACGCCGTGCAGCATCCGGCGGACGCCCAGCAGATTACGGAGGCGGTGGCGCAGGACCTTTTCATCAAGGACCAGGACTGCGAAAAGCACGGACACGGCCGGCTGGTGCCGGTGGAAGTGCATACGGTGAAAGGCGGCAACGACGCCGGGGGTTGGCAGGTGTTCTACCAGTGGGTGCCGCCCGCGCAGGGCTTCGCGCCCACGCAAATGTCGTTCCCGTCGCTCAGCAGCCCCACCTCCATCGAGCTGCCTCCCGGCCTTTACCACATGCACGCCGAGAAGGCGGGCGATCGAGGCGCGAGCCTCAGCTCGGAGACGGTCAACGTCCCGGTGGGCGGCGACCAGATGATCTTATGGAAGATCCTCGTCCCGTAGCGCCGCGCAGCGCTCCGGCACGGCGCGCGGGGGCGCACCCGCGAGCCTCGAAGCGCAGTCCGAAGCGGTTCGCGCAGTTTGTAGGCTATTTCAAGAACTACCTCGGACTCGGGTCCGTGCTCTCCGCGGCGCTGCCGATCCCCGCCAAATATCTCCACCTCATCCCTATGTACGCGGCGCAGGCCAGCTTTATGACCGTCTACGTATCCACCTTCTGCTTCCTCTTTCTGGGCTTTATCTTTTACAGCCGGCACGCCATCGCACGCTGGATTTTCCGGGGTTTGCAGGGTTCGGGGCGCGGCCCAAGCACGCTGATCGCCTGGCTGCCACTCGGCCTGGCCCTGGCCTCGATGGGTTTCCTGTTTGGGTACCACCTGTTGCTGCAGACCTCTGCCGCACAAGTGCTCGAGAACTTCCGCCTCCAGGGCGTCAATCTCACCTTCGACCGAGTCCTCGCCGAAACCCCTTACGACGGCGTGGTGAGCTCGATTCCGCTGATGGCGACTTTTCTCGGAACGTTTCTGGCGGCGGAGACGGCGTTCGCCTTGATGGCGATCCGCGAGTACCTGCAGGACATCCTGGGATTGAGTGACCTCGAGATCCTGCGGCTCCAAGCCAGGGCCGAGCGCCCGGGGCAGCCGGAACCCTGACCGCGCAGCCGCAAAGGCGGGCGCGACGCCTTAGGAGTGCGGCTTCGCCGGGGGGGGCTCGGCCAGAATGATCTTATTCTCGTCGGCGTTGATCTCGTCCGGAGTGGCCTTCACGGGAGTCGCGCCGCTGAGCGACCTGAGGAAATTCACCAGGCACCACTTGTAGTAGTCGCTCATTCTGCCGGCCTGGCTCGGCATGGTGGTATTCCCCTTCCCGATGATCGCGAACAGCTCGCCGTCGGTGCGCTGCTTCAGGGTTTCCGGCTTTGTGAAGTCGGGAGGGTTCGCTCCCATGTCCACCGCCAGGTCGCCCTTGCCATCGGCGTTGTCGCCGTGGCACATCGCGCACTGCGAAGCGTATACCTTCTTGCCCCGGGCTACCGACACATCGGTGAATCGCAGGGGATTCTTGCGGGCCGCGTCCTCGTCTGAAATCTTGAAAGGGTGCGGGTTCTGAGGAGCGGAGGTCGCGGCCTGTGGATTGGCGTTTGCCACCGGTTTAGCGGCGTCCTGCGCCCAACCCACCGCCAAGCCCGTGAACAGCAGTGCTACGCCCGCTACGCCCTTCGATGTCATACGCCACCTCCTGCCGTGCTGTTACAGCCCAAACCCGGCTTGAAAACCGCAGTTCAGCGCACCCGGCTCATGAGCCCAGCCACATTCTAGCAGAAAAGAGGCTGCACGCTCGGTTGCGGTCCGCCATAAGCGACCGATAACCCGGCGCCGCCATACGTACTTCTACTGTCGTCAGCGTACTTCCCCGCATTGGCTTTTGGCTTAAGAGTATCTACATTACCAGCGTAATCGCAAGCAACTGGAGCGTGGCGGCATTTGAAGCGCTTCTCGGAACCCGCCACGGCCAGAAATTTAACGGTACCTTGCCGCATGGGGTGGCTTTTGTGTCCTGCGTCTCCTAAACGTGTGATACGCGTCACAGCCACGAGCGCGATCACCCCATAAATTTCTAGATTGCTAAGACCAGTTGTTGTCTGGTCGGTATGACGGTTTCAGCCGGATGCCGGCAGGAAATGAAACTCGAAGTCGGTCGGAGGCCGGATCGCAGGGGTTGCGGGCGTCCGGCTGAGGTCCGCCGGCGGCACGGATTGCGTTCCTGAAAGGGCCTATGACGACCAAGAGTGCGCGTATAAACGCTGGTCCCGGAGGGTTTCCCGTGGATTCCAAGAACAAGTTGGGTTGGATCTTCGCCATGTTAGCGCTGGGGATTGCGGTGCATCTGCCGGGCGGCGTGCCTGCGGCCGCAGCGGCCTCCAAGACCACCCCGGGCGCGGGCCTGCAGGACTTCAAAGGGAACCCTGCGGATTATGTCGGGCAGGACACCTGTAAGGCCTGCCACGAGGACATGTACAACAATTGGGCCAAGAGTCCTCACTGGAAGACCACTCTTAGCAACAAGGGCCCGGAGTGGCAGGGCTGCGAAGCCTGCCACGGGCCGGGCAAGGCGCACGCTGAAGCCATGGCCGAGGCGGCGGGCGATCCGGACAAAATCGCAGCCGCCAAAAAGCTGATTTTCAACTTCAAGGGCGTGCCCACCCAGGACATCAGCAAACGCTGCCTCTCCTGCCACGTCTATGACGAGGAACATTCGAACTTCGCCCGCCAGGCCCACAACATCAACAACGTGAGTTGCATCGATTGCCACTCGCCGCATCACGCCAAAACGGCGGAGTATCTGCTGGCGGAACCGCAGCCCAAGCTCTGCTTCTCGTGCCACAACGAAGTGAAGGCGGACTTCAGCAAGCCCTTTCACCACCGCGTGAACGAGGGATTGGTGAAGTGCACCGACTGCCACAACCAGCATGGCGGGTTCCTCACCGCGCAGTTGCGCTCGACCGCGGCGCAGGACCAGGTTTGCTTCAAGTGCCATACCGATAAGGCCGGACCTTTCGTCTACGAGCACGCGCCCGTCAAGACGGACGGTTGCGTGGTCTGCCACACGCCGCACGGCTCCAGCAATCCCAGGCTGCTGAAGCGCAGCCAGGTGAACCTGCTCTGCCTCGAATGCCACACCTTCACGGTGGATTCGGGTGCGCCCGGCATTCCATCCTTCCATAACCAGACGGCGAAATACCAGGCCTGTACGTTGTGTCATCCGATGATCCACGGATCCAACTTCAACGCCTTTTTCTTCAGGTAGGAGTCGAGACGTCATGCACGGCGCGGTGAGATTGCCAAGAGCCTCGGGCTCAGCACGGTCGAGCCGACAAGGTTATCTCGGGAGTAACTTATGAGACTG
>DATJAQ010000183.1:0-2033 GCA_035516075.1 Terriglobia bacterium
AGCTATGCAGTGCGACATCACTCGCGAGTTGCACCAGCGGATTGGTAAGCTCCTACCCGAGATTACGGAAGACACCATGCCGGGTGAACTGGCCAACTGTATTGCCGGCCGCGTTGCCAACCTTTTCAATTTTCGCGGTCCCAATTACACCACCGACGCGGCCTGCGCCTCGGCCATGGCGGCGATCAGCGCGGCGGTGGAAGGTTTGGTTGCGAACGACTTCGACTTGGCAATCACGGGCGGTATCGACCGCAACATGGGAGCCTCCACCTTCATTAAGTTCTCGAAGATTGGCGCGCTCTCGGCCACCGGCACTCGCCCGTATGCCGAGGGAGCCGACGGCTTCGTGATGGGCGAAGGCGCCGCCGTCTTTTTGCTCAAGCGGCTGGCCGATGCGGAGCGCGACGGCGACAAGATCTACGCGGTCGTGCGCGGCCTGGGCGGATCGAGCGACGGCAAGGGAAAAGGAATCACCGCGCCCAACCCGGTCGGCCAGAAACTCTCGATCGAGCGCGCCTGGAAGAACGCCGGCTTATCGCCTGCCACCGCGAGGATGATTGAGGGCCATGGAACATCAACCAGCGTGGGCGACGTGGTGGAAGCGCAGAGCATGGTGGACGTGCTCAGCGGTTTTAATCTTCCCATCGGCTCAGTGGCGCTGGGCTCGGTGAAATCGAACTTTGGGCACCTCAAAGGAGCCGCCGGCGCCGCCGGATTGTTGAAAACCGTCATGGCGCTTCGCGACAAAGTTTTGCCGCCCAGCCTAAACTGTGGGCATCCCAATCCGAATATCGACTTCGCCCACTCCCCCCTTTACGTCAATACCGAACTTAGACCCTGGACCGAGCCTGCGGACGGAGTGCGGCGCGCAGGGGTGAGCGCCTTCGGGTTTGGCGGAACCAATTTCCACGCCGTACTCGAAGAGTATATTCCTCATCGGCTGAATGGGAACGAGAAGCGGTTGATGGCGGTCAGTGATTCGGAGTCTCATCCCGTGCAGTCTCAGGCACCCTCGACTCCGCCACTGCAGCATAAAGATGACGGTCGACAGGCAAGTGCGCCTGTGTCATCTGCGGTTCCGTGCAAGGCGCCTTTACGCGGCGCGCTGGTCGTCGGCGCCGCCTCCGGGCCGGGGCTGGCCGAACGACTGCGCCAAATTCAAAGGGCTGCCGTGGCAGGACAAGCCCTGGCGCCGGCCGCCCCGGCCGACTCGGATCTGAGCTCCCCCGAACGCATTTCCATTGATTATGCCGACGCCGCTGACTTGGCGGAGAAGTGCTCGAAAGCCCTCAAGGCTCTCGCGGTGGGCCAACCGGCGATGTGGAGAGCGCTTCGGGCACAGGGCATCTTCCGGGGTTCTGGTCCGGCGCCCAAGGTGGCGTTCCTGTATACCGGCCAAGGGTCGCAATACGTGAACATGCTGCGAACGTTGCGCGCCACCGTACCGATCGTGGCTGCTACTTTTGCCGAAGCGGATCAGATTATGACCCCACTGCTCGGGAAGCCGCTCAGCAAGTTTGTTTTTATTGACGAGAGCGATGCCAACGCAATTGCTAAATGCGAAGAGGACTTGCGCCAGACTGAAATTACACAGCCCGTCGTGTTGACGATCGACATGGCGATAACCAGGCTTTTAGCCGCGTACGGCATCAAGCCCGATATGACGATGGGACACAGCCTGGGCGAGTACGGAGCGCTGGTTGCTTCGGGGGCCCTTCCCTTTGCGGAGGCGCTCGAGGCCGTCAGCGCCCGCGGCCGTGGAATGACTCAGGTAGCGGTCGAAGACAAGGGGCGCATGGCGGCGGTCTTTGCGCCGCTAGAGGAAATTGAACGAATCCTGAAGACGATCGACGGCTATGCGGTGGTGGCCAACGTCAACAGCAAAATCCAAGCAGTGATCGGGGGCGCCAGCAAGGCCGTCGAACAGGCCATGGAAGCTTTCCTGAAAGCTGGTTACAATGCGGTCCCCCTGCCGGTCAGCCACGCCTTCCACACCTCCATCGTAGCTCCGGCCAGCGAGCCGTTACGACGCG
>DATJAQ010000184.1:0-3015 GCA_035516075.1 Terriglobia bacterium
GGAGGCGATGAAGGCATCCTTCGAGTCGAGCCCGTGGTGCCGCCGCCATACCACTGGAGCTCGCACACTCGTTCGTGAGGCCTTGCGGCGAAGCCGGCTCAACCAAGACATGTAGACTCTGGGCCTCCGTGCATCGTGCCCGGCGGGGCGCGATGGATCCTGTAATATGGCACCCTCGCGCGGCTCTGGCTCTTGCCGGAAAGCCACTCGGGTGGGGTGCCCCTAATAGCGCCACCAACTGAACAGATAAGCCACCCAACCGCCCACTTCACGGCGAACTCTGCGCCAAGCCGAGGGCGGCCGCCGGCCGGGTGTCTTGAACCTGACACCTGCGAGGGCAGGCCGCACCGCCACCACCTCCCGGGGTTTTGCTGGCATCGCTGGCCTCATCAACTCTCCCATTGTTAGCGGCCGGCCTCCCGCCTGGGCGCTCGGGCTGCTGCAGACTCGGCTGCTAACCCACCAACGGAGCGGCCGCTACCGGGGTGCGCGCCGCGCTCACCGCCGCCGCCAGCGGGTAGCCCATGCGGCGGAAGGTATCGGCGGCCTGAGTGTCGATCAAACGCAACTGCTCGTCGGTGAGTTTTTCGCGCCACCCGCCCACCGCTCCCTTGCGCACAAAGCGGCCTTCTTCGCCGTTTCGCGCCTGATGCAGCGTAGCCGATTGGGTTTCTTTCTGGCGCATCCTCTCCAGGGTGTTATTGGCGATAGCCAACCGCACCACTTCCGGTTCCGCCTCGACACCGACAAAATCGAGTATCTGGTTCACGGCGGATTCCATGTTCTTCCGGAGTTCTTCGAACCGTAGCACCAGCAAGTCGCCCCGCGCCCCCAGCGGCGAGTCGAGCCAGGACCGGAGGTGTTCCTGCCAGGCGCCAAATCCGCTGATCCGGCCCTGCAGAAACTTCGTCAGGTAGCTGTCGAAGTCGTCATAAAGGATGCCGAGTTCCTTCTCGCGCGAGTACTGCGAGAAGATTACGTCTCTCATGTCGCGCACCAGGTAAACCGCCCGGCCGTATTCTCTCCGGTAGGGCTCGTGCGTCTTGATCAACCGGCCCTCTCCAGGCAGCAGGAGTTTGGCCCCCCATTGGATCCCATTCTCCGGAATACCACGGTTTACATTGTCGAAGCTGGAAGGCTCTCCGGCCAGAATCTCGTAGAGCACGAAGCGGGTCCACGTGCTGCCGGAGCGGGGGTAAGAGGCGAGGAATACGTCGTTCGCGTCAAGGCCCCGATTTCGAAACCAGATTAACGGGACGCGGAATTTTGTCCGGGCGGCTTTGTGGCGGAACCTTTTGAAGGCCAGACTCATAAAACGATCTCCGGCAAACCGTCGCGGACGCACGCGTCCAATCCGGGGCGGACCCCTTCGCGCCGCCGTCCTCTGCCATGGGCGGCTGGCAGCGCAGCCGCGGCTGACGCACGCCACCTCTCGAGCTCTGGTTGACGGCTGCTCCCCCCCCAGGTGCGTTCCTGAAGACAGCCATTATAGTTAACCTCGGGTACGTTTTGCTAGCCTAGTATTCAGTTTTGTAACAGGCGGCCCCCAGCCGCTGGCCCGTACGGGCACGGCGTCGCGGCTCCCCGGTTCACTCCCACGCGCGTGGGGGTGAACCGGAAGACTCGCCTGGGCAGGAGCGTCGGACCGTTCAGAAGCGGAACATTGTCCTTGTCCTTCGGATTTTGGCTGAGGGGGGCATCAACCCAGCAAGTTTCTCCAAGGTTCGCGCGTTTCGTCCAGTTAGCCAAAAGGGTCTCAAAGAGCTATTTGCTCCAAGCCACGAGATACAACGGCGGAACCCCGTTGATGCCAGCCATCAGGTTTGGCTCGCCGGGGCCGCTTAAACCACTCACGGAGAACAGAGGCAACCTTAATTCAGATTGTTCTCGCGCGCACCGCGGTCTCAATGCATTCCTGAGACACGGTTTCCTCTACGGTTTGATGTTTTGAGTCGGGCGGAACAGGTCGGTCGGATCGTCCTTGGCCTTCATCTTGCGCACGCGATTCCATGTGGACGCCGGATAGGCCGCGCGGACCTGAGCCTCGACGCCGAACTGCTTGGCGTATGAGGCAGGTGCCGAAGCTCTTCCCCTATGGGAGGAAATAGGGCCGGGACCTGCGATGAAGCTAGCCGGCCCGCTTGTTGCTCGCTCGCCGGGCCTTCGGCTTGCTCTTGCCCATGAGATTGAGCGCCACGGCAGCGCGGATGAGATCCTTCAAGGCCCCCTCATCCACCTTGTCGCATTCGTGGATGTCGATGGCGCGCCTGGCATTCCCGTCGAGGCTGGAGTTGAATAGACCTGAAGGGTCCTCGAGCGAAGCTCCCTTGGCAAATGTCATCTTGACGGCGTTTTTGTACGTCTCTCCGGTGCAGACAATGCCGCCGTGGGACCAGACCGGTGTTCCGGGGTTCGTGGGTTTCACCCACTTCCACTCTTCGAGGATCTCAGGGTCTGCCTCGTGTATGATTTCGCGCAATATCGCGAGCGTCTTCCCGCGCCAGTCCCCAAGTTCTTTGATCTTCTCGTCGATGAATGCAGAGGCAGATTCCCCGTGCTTTCTCACGGACACCTCCAACTCTCGCACCTAATTTAGCTGCGCTTAGCGTAACCTGCAACCTCCGCAAGTCGAAGCCTCTTCACGACCTCTCAAAGAAGGAAGGTGCACTCCGGCTGCCGAAGGCGGTCAGAGCTTCTTCGGCCACTTGCGGGCGCCACAGAAGACGCGGAGGATTTCCACAGCGTAGCCGGGCACGCGGTAGGGGACTAGGTACGGAGTATCGGGCCCAACCAACTCGCGGGTGCCCTCGACGCGCCCGTGCGGTCCAGGGTGGCCCCAGGCGGCATGCGGAGCGAGCAATCCCACCGCAGTGGCAATGGCTTCCACCACGCGGGCAGCGGCGGCGGGATGATCGCGGGCGATGAAGGCGGCTTCGGCATCGGGGTTGGCCAGCGCCCGTTTCAGCCAGCGGATCTCGCGCCGCCTATCGGGCACGTGCGCTCCGCCTGGAACGG
>DATJAQ010000185.1:0-5632 GCA_035516075.1 Terriglobia bacterium
AATCGCCGGCTGAAGCGCACCCTGGTCCAGGCTGCTTGGGCGGCGAGCCCCAGCAAGCATAGTTACCGGGCCTCGCAGTACAGGCGCTTGGCGGGCCGGCGCGGGAAGAAACGCGCGCTGATCGCCGTGGGCCACTCGAGGTTGGTGATCTTCTACCATCTGCTGAAAGAAACCAAGACCTATGCTGATTTAGGCGGCGACTTCTATGATCGCCTCCAACCTCAGCGTCTCACCCGGTAGTACGTCAGACGGCTCGAACACCTCGGCCACAAGGTCAGCCTTCAACCGCTGGTGGCCCCCTGAACGAAATTCTCAGGGCAGTTGTTGAGAAGTCGTGCCGGACCTGCGCGGGAATTGCACCCGTAAGTCCTTTGGAATTGCTTGGCGCTTGCCAGCCCGCTGACGGCCGCTGACGCTAAAATCCACCAGGGCGCGACGCACGGCATCCGGTTCACGGTCAGTCAAGGTGAGGAAGGTCCGTGCCGCCCCGGAAGGCGCCGCGCGCGCTTGGGCGTTCCCTTAGCGCCAGTCGTGTGCGCCATGCCAGATACAGAGGATTTCGACGGAGAGAAGGGGCTGAGGCTAAACTCAGCGAACGAGCCGCCCGAAGCCACCCGAAGGGTGGCGTTACACGGCTGGTGGGTATTTCCACAGGAACCGTTTGACGGCGAGAGGGTAGGCGCGGCCGGCCTGGATTTCCATCTTCCCGGGAACCGGAACCACAGGGCTTTGGGCGCAGTCCACATTCACTTCCATCGACGAAACCGCCGATAAGCAGGTTGTGGACTCTGCGACGGCTGGTTTTCACGTGTTTCTGCGCGTCATCGCGTGGGGCGGGCTCGGCCTGCTCGCGGTGCTCTGGCTCTACACGTATGTGGCCAGCCTGTTGCACGCTCAAGGCGGGCAGAACCTGCCGGATCCTCCGGCTGAAGATTACCGCCTCACCGGGGCATTCCGGGCATTGCCGGGCAAAACCGCCGGGAACCGCCGCCCAGCGCTGTCGGGGCGGTCGCGCGGCGCTACATCGGTCGATCGGGCCGCCTGGTCGCGGGCGGTCGGAACACACCCTACATCCCACTCGCGGTGATTCCGCATATCCCCGGGGCGCGTCCCGGTCGAGATCGCTACCCCGTTTCTGACACTCTCTACGTATCAGGTTCGGCGGCTCCATCATTCCGTTCCCGCGCGGCGGGACACAGTCCTCGAGTCTGGGGAAAACTGCCAGCGCGAATCCCGAACCCCGAACTCCGAGTGCCAGTCTCCTGCCTTACATACCTCGCCACCCTGGAGTTGCGGTAGTATCGAAGTTCGCAAGACGCCAGTGCTGAGGTGAGTGTGCTTCGAATCGCCATTGTGGGTCTCGCCGAGGTGGGCAAGACCACCCTTTTCCATATACTGACTCGCGCCCATGGCGCGGCGCCCTCCAAGACGGAGACTCACGTGGGTGTGGTGGCGGTGCCGGACCCGAGGCTGGACCGGCTCTCGGAGATGTACCGGCCGAAGAAGACCGTCCACGCCTCCATCGAGTACCTGGACGCGCCGGGAAGCGTGATCGAGATGGTGCGCAGCGGGTCGCGGGCCGCGGCGAGTATTCGCGAAGTGGACGCGCTGGCGCACGTGATCCGTGCCTTCCATAACGAGGCGGTGCCGCCGCCGAGCGGCGAGCTGGACCCGCGCGGCGATCTCGAGACCACCGACCTGGAACTGGTGCTCTCGGACTTGGCCGTGGTGGAGAAACGCTTGGAGCGCCTCGAGAAGGACGTTAAGAAATTGAAGAATCCGGCGCTCGAGCGCGAGCAGCAGGTGGTGGAAAAGTGCAAGGCGGCACTCGAAAAGCAGACGCCGCTGCGCGAGGTGGAGTTTTCGGAGGAGGAAAAGAAGCTCATCCGCGGCTTCACCTTCCTCTCGCTGAAGCCCATGGTCTATGTGCTGAATCTCGATGAGAGCGACGCCGCGCGCGCCGAGGCGGCCGAGGAATTTGCAGCGCAAATGGGCCTGGCGCAGCGGCCCCGCACCGCCGTGACCGCGGTGTGCGGCAAGGTGGAGGCCGAAATTGCCGAGCTTTCGGACGCCGAGGCCGCCGAGTTTATGGAAAGCTACGGACTGAAGGAATCGGCGCTGGCGCGATTCATCCGCACCGGTTACCGGCTGCTGGACCTGATGTCGTTTTTCACCGTGGGCGAAGACGAGTGCCGCGCCTGGACCCTGCGCGCTGGCAGCACGGCGTTGGAGGCGGCGGGCGAAATTCACACTGACATTCAGAAGGGCTTTATTCGCGCCGAGGTGGTAGGCTACGACGACCTGGTGGCCGACGGCAGCCTGGCCGAGGCACGCACCCACGGACACTTGAAACTCGAAGGCAAGGAGTACGTGGTGCACGACGGCGAGGTGGTTCACTTCCGGCACTCGGGATGATTGGGCGATTGAGCGATTGACGATTTGCGGTTGACAGCGAGGAGATAAGGTACCAGGGCATGAGACGAATGCTTCGAATCGGACTCGTGGTGTTGGTGGCAGCGACGGTTGCGGGGGCCCTCACGACGGGCTCTGTCTCTTGGGGGCAAGCCGATCGGGCCGATCACGTTCGAGCGCGCGATCTGGGCGTGCCGTTCGACGGCACGCCAGGGCCGCTGGACGCCATCACCGACGTGAAGGGTGTGGAGGTGGGCGAGACCACGCTGATCTCGGGCGAAGGCAAGCTGGTGGTGGGCCACGGGCCGGTGCGCACCGGAGTGACGGCTGTGCTGCCGCGCGGCAGGGAGTCGAGCGACCCGGTTTTCGCAGGCTGGTTCACCGAGAACGGCAACGGCGAAATGACGGGCACCACCTGGGTGGAGGAGTCGGGGTTTCTGGAAGGCCCGGTGATGATCACCAATACCCACAGCGTGGGTGTGGTGCGCGACGCCGTGATCGCCTGGCGGGTGAAACACGGGCAGCCGGCGGGGTCGGAGTACTGGTGGTCGCTGCCGGTGGTGGCGGAGACATACGACGGCTATCTGAATGACGTGAACGGCTTCCACGTGAAGCCTGAAGACGCCTGGAGGGCGCTCGACGGCGCACGCGCGGGCCCGGTGCCGGAGGGCAACGTGGGCGGCGGCACCGGCATGGTGTGCTACGAGTTCAAGGGCGGCACCGGCACGGCGTCGCGGCAGCTCGGTGCGGGTGAAGGCGGCTACACGGTCGGTGTGCTTGTGCAGTGCAACTGCGGCGCGCGCGATTTGCTGCGCATCGCGGGCGCGCCTGTGGGCCGCAATATCCCGGGCAACCTGGTGTGGTCGCAACTGAACTACCCGGGAAAGCCGGCGCGCGAGGACGAAGGCTCCATCATCATCGTGGTGGCCACGGACGCACCCCTGCTGCCGCACCAACTGAAGCGCCTGGCGCGGAGGGCCACGCTGGGCCTGGCGCGCACGGGGACCATCTCCGGCAACGGCTCCGGCGACATCTTCATCGCCTTCTCCACCGCCAATCCCGGCGCCGCCACCCCCGCCGGCATTCGCCGCGTCGAGATGGTGCCGAACGACCAGATGGACCCGCTGTTCGAAGCCACCGTGGAGGCGACCGAGGAGGCTGTTGTCAACGCCATGGTAGCCGCCCACACCATGACCGGCATCAACGGCAACACGGTGGTGGCCTTGCCGCACGACAAACTGCGCGACGTCCTCAAGAAATACAACCGGCTTCAGCATTGAGAGATTGGGTGATTGAGTGATCGGGCGCTGGGTCAGCTTGCGTCGGTCCAGATCTTGGTGGCGGAATTCGGAGTTCGGTTCTGGTCGAGCCCGAAGACCACCAGAGTGTGGGTCGCGCCCAGCGTGGCGGACTGCCCGTCGAAGGTGCGGTCGTACTGAGTGCTGCCGCCCGCCAGCGTGTCATCGCCGATGGTGAAGCCGTCGAACTGTGTGATGACCTCAGAGATCGTCTCGTTGCTGCCGGCCGAGACGCTGACCTGAATCTGCTGGCCGATGGTCTGGCGTTGATGGTTCAGGGTGAACTGCATCGATCCTCCTTGGCTTGCCGGCTTCGAATGAACGCAAGCCGATTCTAACACCCGAACCTTCCCGCTCGTTCCGCCCGCTCCCCCCCCCCCTCGATTTCAATCTCACGGTCCGAAGCGGGTCTGCCCGCGGCGGCTCAGGGCTGCTTCGGTCGGACGAGCTCGAGCGGGCGGCCCTCGGTCCAAGGGTGGTAGGTGTCCGCAAAGCGAATCCGGTCCTCGATGGGCGGATGGCTGTAAAGCCAGAACACGATGAGCGGGCTTGGATCCGGATCGGACAGGTCGAGGACGCCGAGTTGCTCCATGGCCCGCGCCTCGGCGGCGTTCGGGTCAGGAATGACGCCGTAGGTCACTTCAAGGCCGTACTGGTCCGCCTGATGCTCGTAGTATCGCGAGACGGCGTTGAAAACCGGCGAGCCCATGAACGCCAGCAAGATGAGCACCAGCATCGCGAGCGGCAGTGAAGCCAGGTCGCCCTCGCCTTCGAGCGCGGTTCGAGCACCGAAGCGGCCCATGAGCGCCCGCAGCAGGCGGTATCCCAAATAGAACAGCCCCAGCAGCACCATCTCGATCCAGGCGAATTCCTTGGGGATGTGATAGAGCGCGTAGTGGCCGGTCTCGTGCCCGAGGACCACCAGCGTTTCATCGGGGCTGAGCGCGGCCAGCGTGGTATCCCACACCACCACCCGCTTGCTGGCGCCGATGCCGGACACGTAGGCGTTCAGGGTTCTGGTCTTGGCGCTGGCCTTCATCAGGAAGATGCGCGAGGGCGGGATGTCGAGCCCGGCGTGACCGAGCATGGTCTCGATGCGCGCGGTTAGCGCCGGTTGGGTGACGGCGAGCGGCGTGAAATTGTAGAAGAGCGGCTCCACCACCCAGGGCTCGATGAACATCACGAAGAGCTCGAGCGGAACGGTAGCGAGCCAGAAGTAGAACCACCAGCGCCGTGGGCTGCGCCGCACCACGCCGTAGAAAACCCACACCAGGATGACGCCCGCAACCACGCTGAGGCCTAGCGACTTTCCCCAGTCTCCCAGCCAGGACGCGAACGGTTGGGTGGAGAGGCCGAAACGGTGTTCGAGCGCGTAGCCGGAGTAGTAGTCGAGCGGCAGGCCCAGCAGGCTGGCGGCTACGATGAAGGGCGGAACAAGCACGAGGCATTTCAGGATAAGCCGGCAGGAGGCCCGGCGCGCCAGGTTCCGCAGCGCCACCCCGAAGCGACTCAGCCAAAAAAGCAGGTAAATGGCGATGGAGAGCGCGATGCCGGCGAAGTACGCGGCATCCTGTGCGTGAGAATAAGCTTCCGCGCGTTCCCGCTCGCCAGGCGTGAGGGTGTAGTGCTGCGGTGCGGCTTCCGCGCGGCTGGCCGGTGGGGCTTGCGACGAAGAGGAGGATGCAGGACCGTGCTGCGCACCGCTAACGGGCCCGGCCAGCGCCATAACACTCAAAAGCATCCAGAGCCGCAACATCGTAGATCCCAATTCCCGACTCCCTATTAGGCCTGTCCAACTGTTGAATTCCAAGATTCTGCTAACTGGTGGTTCGGCATGAGCTTAGAGAGAAAAGGGGTCCAAATCGATTTGAAAACTCCCGTACTCTTTCGTCATCCCAAGCGCAGGGAGGGAATGGCGGATG
>DATJAQ010000186.1:0-14908 GCA_035516075.1 Terriglobia bacterium
CTGAAAAGGGGCCTTTTTCAGCCCCAAGTGTCCAATTTCCGGACACATTTCTTTTTTTGGCCGCGCGCTGTAGGTTATTGAAACTCCGTGCGCCGGTAGAAGCTCGCGAAGGGCTGTAAGTCATTGAAAACTGGTTCGACGTCGTCGGCGCGTTTCCGAGGGTTGCGGCGCAGCTCAGCCGCCGGCCACGACGTCGTAGGGCCGCATCATCTCGTTGTCGCTGTGCCCGAGGATGTGGCAATGCCACACGCAGCGGCCGGCGTAGCCTTCAAACCGGGTGATGATGCGGGTCACCATGGAGGGGTCGGCGCGCACGGTATCTTTCCAGCCGGCTTTGGCGGGGTCGGGCGGAACGGGCGGCCTCGAGCCTAACTAAGGCTGCCCGGCTCAGCGCCACCGCAGCGGCCATGCCGCCACTGCGGCGGAGAAACGGTCGCCTCGAAATGCGCACCCCGCATCCTCCGCATCGTAATGATAACACAGCATCTAGATGCTAACCACCGAAAAAAGGACGGGCACGCGCCAGAGCTTCTGGCACATGCCCGTCAAGCACTGCTGGGGGCAACTCGATTACTGGGGCTCGCCGGTGTTCGGGTTAAGTAACAGCGGCGGATTGGCCTTCTGCTTGAAATTCAACGAGTTGGTGAGGGCCCCAGCGAACGCGTCGAATGAACCCTGCCCGATCCGCTCACCGGTAAGCCAATTGTCCTCGATAAACCGCAGAACGGAGCTCTGGTCGGTCACGGAGTGATCTACGAAGTTGGCCTTGGCGTAAGGCGAAATGACCATCAAGGGCAAGCGCGGGCCGTAGCCGCAGCGCCCTAAAGCGTGTGGATTGTTGGGCGAAACGCCGGGCAGCGCCGTGCTGCCGTTGCCGCATGCTCCGGGCGCCGTGAGCGTGTCGGCGGAGCCGTTCGACTGGTTCACGATGGGGCCCATCTGGTGGTCGTACCAGCCGTCGGAGTCGTCCCACAGTACCACCACGAGGGTGTTAGCCCACTCCGGCCGCGTCTCAAGGAAGTTGACGGTGGTGACGACAAAGTTCTGCTCGTCAAGGGGACCCGAGTAACCGGCGTGGCCGTCCTGGTAGGCCTGCGCCTTGAGGAAGCTCACCGCCGGAAAGTTCCCGGCCGAAACAGCGGCGAAGAAGTCCTGCAAGTCGTACTCGAAGTTGGCAGGGTCGCCCGCGTGGCCGATGCTCATGACCGACTTGGGGCGCACGTGGGCGGGGTTGGAAGTCGACGTATAGTATTGAAACCAAGCGTGATGTGGGATGTAATCGCCGGTGTTTACGCCCGTGTATTGGGAGGTCGAGTTGCGCGTGCAGCCCGTGCTGCCATTGCTGTTCACGGTGCTGAGGTTGAACCCTCCCATGAACGAGCCCCAAGTGACGCCGGCGGACGTCAAAAGATCGCCGATGTTCCGGCCGCCCATGGTCACCTGGTTGCGCGAAGGGTTCGAGCAGACGTCGCCGATGGGGTCGGGGTCGCCGACGACGGTCAGCGAGCCACTACCGCCGTCGGTCTCGTCACCTGTTCCGTTCAGAGTGGCGGAGACACCGTTGGTCTGGCCCGAAACCAGATTCAGGGCTCCGGGGGTGGAGGGCCCGAAAGTGGTGCCATACGAGTTGTCGCTCATGGCGAAGTGCTGGGCGTAATTCCAGAGCGCCGTAACGGTGTTCCCGTCGTAGTAACCCATTACCAGACCGTTAGTTGTGACGGTTCCGGGCGGAGGATTCGGCGGCGGCCCGCTGGTGCCGGTGTAGAGCGGAAAAAGATCCAACAGGCCGGCGTCGAATGCCGACTCTTCGGCGGTGTAGTCGTGATCCTGGTCAGCCGTCGAAGACTGGGAGCGGTCCAATCGAAACGGGTTGGCCGCGCCGGTGCCGTTGTTCTGGTTCAGGTAGTTGGGATTGGTGTAGAGCAAGGCCGAGGTGTATCCATTCACGGCAGGGGTGTTCTTTAGAGCCGTAAATGGCGGCTCCCCTGCCGGATTCGCCGCGGTCGGGTACGTCCCGAAGTAATGGTCGAAGGAGATATTCTCCTGGAAAATCACCACAAGGTGCTGGATGGGTGTGACCGGGGCGCCCTTTCGCACCTGCGAACTTGGCCCGCCAACTGGTTTCGCGGGGCCCGACGCGCCAATGACTCCGGGTCTGAGCGCCAGTGCGGCCAAGCCCAGAGTCAGCAGTGAAAGTAACACTAGTCTTCGCATAGAGTTACAGACCTCCCACGCTTTCGGATTCGACGGCCAAACAGAGTGGCCCTCGGCGTTCAGGAAGGAGTTTGACGCGTGGATATTACGCCGGCGTTAACAGAAGGTTTAATTTCGAAGTCTAGGCGCGCGGCGCATTTTGGGTGGATCGGTGGAGTACGAACCGCACGGCGGTGGAAGTCAATGCCCAAATTCCGCCAGGGACCTCGGGGGAGCGAGCGGGAGCCGCTGCCGGCCGCGGCCGCTTTGACCTCAATCGCGAGCCGACGCACTACGGTGTGCCGGCCGGTACGTTCACGATCAACGGCTCTCGCAACGTGAAGTCAATCTTGGTCTCCGGCGGCACCCTGATGGTCGATCCCTTGTGCGCGGCACCCACGCCCGTACCAATGGCCGCGCCGCTTCCCGCGCCTATGGCCGCGCCCGCACCACCGCCCGCTATGGCGCCGATCATGGCACCCAGCACAGCGCCCCCGCCCGCCGACGCCGCCGTACGCCTGCCGCGAGGAGCCCCGTGCTCCTCGTAGTACCCGCTCTGGACCCGGTACGGCGAGCCGTTCACGGTGATTGAAACCAGCTCGAGCTGAAGCTGAGCGCTGCCTTTGATCCTCCCCGAGGTGGCGGCGTTCACAAGCCGCACCTTGGCGGGAGCGTCCTTGGAAATCGCCACCTGGCCGCCGGACACGACGGGAGAATCGACGGTGGCATCGAACTCCTGCCCGGGCTGGTTCCTGCCCGAATCGATGGAGTCGATCATGCGTACGGTCACCACCGTTCCGGCCGGGACGCTTAGCGCGGCGGGCGCGGGCGGCGCTTCCTGGGACTGGGCCGCCGGCGCGGTATCGGCCGCAATAGACATGCTGTCGATCACCTTTTGCACGCCCGGCTCGGTGCTGGCGATGCGATCGACGGCCGCCTTTTCGAGTTGGGTGGCCACCGAGCCCTCCAAAGTCACCACGCCGCCCTGAGAGCTCACTCGGATGTCGCGCGTTTTCAGCACGGAATCCGCGAAGAGCTTGGCGTTGATGTCGCTCACAATCGTGGCGTCATCGGGGCTCTGCGACCGAAGGGCCGGAGCCGCCAGCCCAACCATGCATCCCAATGCCAGAGCCATCGCCGCGCGCCGCGCGAGCCGCATGCAACCCTCCACCCTCAAAGCCTATCCTGCCTCCGACTCCGCCGCAAGAGTGTGGATGCTGCGCGCGCCCGGTGCCAGCCGCCCGCCTCCAGCCTCCCTTCTCGGCACGGCCTCCGCATAAAACCGACGGACCTGCGTGATAGAATGCCTCGTCGGTCGCGAGCCAACGCGCACCATGGATAGCCCTGCCCTCAGCATCGTGGTTCCGCTTCACAACGAAGAGGAGAATGTGCAGGCGCTCGTCGAGGAGATCCGGCAGGCGCTCGGAAACTTCCCAGGAGGGCTCGAGATGGTGTTTGTGGACGACGGTAGTACGGACTCGACCCTCGGCCGTCTCCACGAGGCGGCGCGGAGCGATCCGCGCATCCGCCTGGCGCACTTCCGCCGCAATCTCGGTCAGACCGCGGCCATGGCGGCCGGATTTCATCTGGCGCGGGGCCGGGCGGTGGCAACCCTCGACGGCGACCTGCAAAACGACCCCGCCGACGTGCCTGGGTTAGTAGCCCTGCTGAAGGACTGGGATGTCGTCTGCGGGGTCCGGACGAAGCGCCGCGATACGTGGCTAAAACGCATCTCCTCCCGCATCGCAAACGGATTTCGCAACTGGGCGACGGGTGACAATATCGTTGACACCGGCTGCACTCTGAAGGCTTATCGGCGCGAATGGCTCGATCGATTCACGCTCTACAACGGCATGCACCGCTTTCTGCCGACCCTGCTCAAAATGCGCGGGGCGCGGGTAACGCAAGTCCCCGTCGGTCACCGGCCGCGCCGCGCGGGCAAAACTCACTACGGAACGTGGGGCCGCATGGTGAAGGGCCTCGAAGACGTCTGGGCAGTCCGCTGGATGCAAAGGAATTGCCTCGATTTCGACCGCGCGCTGGAGATGGTGACGGAGCGGCCCGTGCCGGACGTCAAGAGCCCGCAGAGCGGGCAGGGCGCCGGCCGTCCTTTATCGGATTGAAGCGCCCAACGGTCGTCGCAGAGTCAGCCGCGAAAGGTTCTGGAAGCACCCTTGCCAAAATTTCCGGACGCCATCGAGAAAGAACTCCCACGAGCCAGCGTGCTCCGCTGGGCATCGATCTTCCTCAGCCTGTCGGTCCTCACGATTCTGCTTTCGATCGCGGCCTCGCAGTTGTTCCTGACGCTGGCCGGAACGCTTTATGCCGTTCACTTGCTCCGCCACCCCGCGGCGCCAAGTTTTCCGCCCATCAAACTTCCGCTGGCCCTCTTCTGCCTGACCACGGTGATCTCCATCGGCTGGGCAGAGAACCCCACGCTGGGATGGCTGGCGGTGCGCAAATTCACCCTCTTCCTTATCCTGCTCTTTGCCGTGAATCTGATCGTCAGCGGAAAACACCTCATGGCGCTGTACGGGGCTCTTTGTGCCGAGTCCGCGGCCGCGGGCGTGCTCGCCGCCTACCAGTTTCTCGAACAGTATCGCGCAGTCCGCATGGCACACCCGAACCAGGTTTACCGGTTCATGACGCTCTTCCGGATTACCGGTTTCATGGGCCACTGGATTAACTTCGGTGGCCAGCAAATGCTCGTGTTCACGGTGCTTTTGGGATTCCTCCTGTTGGCCCGCCGCGAAGGCGGGGCGGCAGCGGCCGGCGAGCGCGCCGCGGCCGGCGGAAGCCCCATGAATGCGCTGGGCTGGCTGGCCTTCGCGCTGGTGTGCCTCTCCATCTTGTTGAATCTGAGCCGGGGCGTTTGGCTGGGCTGCTTCGTGGCCGGAGTTTATCTGGTGGCGCGCTGGCGGGCCCGGTGGTTGCTGGCCCTGCCGGCTCTGCTGGCCATCGGATTTTTCGCGGCGCCGAAGCTCGTGCGCGAACGCGCGGAGTCGCTCGTTCGCCCCGCCGGCGACTCCTCCATCGCCATGCGCGTGGAGTTTCTCCAGGTGGGCCTGAACATGATCCGCCGGCATCCCTGGGTAGGCGTCGGCCCCAACAATATTCCGGAGGTGTACAACCTGTACCTTCCCCGGGGCCAGGCTCCCATCCCCGGCTACCACGATCACCTGCACAACAACTTTGTTCAATTTGCGGCGGAGCGCGGCCTGCCGTGTCTGGCGGCGTGGGTCTGGCTCATGATGGCGCTCGGCTGGCACGCGTGGCACGTCCGCGGTGAGGTTTCGCACCTGCGCTGGGTGGTCGACGCCGGCATCGCGGGCTGGATGGCCATGATGGTTGAAGGTACGTTCGAGTACAGCTTCGGCTCCACGCCGGTGCTCATGCTATTCTTGTTCGTCATCGCCTCGCCTTTTGTGGTGCAAAACCTGGAGCGCGCGTCCTGGAAGTGAATCCGGCTTTACGAGCTAAAGGAACGGGGGCCATCGCCGCGCGTGAACCGCGGGTTACCCGACGAAGTTACGCGGCTGAGGTCATCACCGCCCCCAAGTAACCGTGCCATGATCGTGCCCGCCGATCTTGACGCCGTGATCGAAGCAGCCTGGCACAAAGCCCGCGACGTCCCAGGCTATCTGGGCGAACTCGAATTCCGCGCCCTGGGATTGCTGGCGGCTGTTTCGCAGGGGCCGGGTGTGGCGGTTGAGATCGGGAGTTTCAAAGGAAAATCCACGGCAGTGCTGGCGTCGGTCAGGGCGCACTACGGGCTCGGGCCGGTGGTGAGCATCGACCCGCACAACGCCCCGTCCTCCACCGATCCCGACCTCCAGGGGCAGTCCTCGTCGTTTGACGATTTCCTCGCCACGTTGCGTAGCACGAGCATCGAACAGCACGTTGAGGTGCATCGCGTTTCGTCGCGCCAGGCGGCCGTCGGGTGGAGCCGGCCCATCGGATTCCTATGGATAGACGGCGATCACACCTACGAAGGCGCGAAGGAGGATCTCGACCTGTTCCTGCCCTTTGTGAGCGAGGGCGCCGTGGTGGCCTTCCACGATACCCTTCACGAGTTTGAGGGCCCGATTCGCGTGTTCGTTGAGAATATGCTGCGCTCGGACGCCTTCGGTCCCGCGGGCTTTCTTCACACGATCGGGTGGGCGCAGTACCGGCCCCGCGATGGAGCGCGATTTCGAAAGGAACGCGAGCGGCTGGCGGAGCGTGCGGCCCGGCTGATTCCGTTTGTCGCCCGCGGGCGCGAAGTGAAAGGGCTCGCGAAATTGCGCTACAAGTTGCGCCGGGCTCTGGTGCCGCACGCCGTGCTGACACCCGCCGAATGGGCGGTGAGAATCCCGATGAGCATCGAATCGCCGCGCCAGCCTTCGTGAGAAATGAGACGCCTCCTCCTGCTGCTCCTGGTTGCCGGCTGCATCTTCTTTGCCGGGCTCGGCCGACTGCCGCTGACCGAGCCGGACGAAGGGCGCAACGCCGAAGTGGCGCGGGAGATGCTCGCGCTGCACGACGGGATCACCCCGCACTTCGATGGCCTCACCTACCTCGATAAGCCGGTCGTATTCTTCTGGCTGGTCGCCGGATCGTTTCGCGTGTTCGGACCTTCAGAGTGGGCCGCTCGTCTACCCTCGGCCCTGGCGGCGCTCGGTACGATGATGATGGTGTGGCTTCTCGGGCGAAGCATGTACGGTGAGCGCGCCGGGCTTATCGCCGCGCTTGTTTTCGCCACCTCGCCCATGGTGATGGCCTTTTCGCGGCTCGTGATTTTCGATATGACGCTGACGTTTCTGGTGACCGCGGCCATGATGGCGTTCTGGCTCGCCCACGCTGCGGAGCCCCGGCGGCGCTGGCTGGAGTACTTGGTGTTTCTGGCGGCCGGAACCGCCACGCTCACCAAAGGGCCGGTGGGCCTGCTGCTGCCGCTCCTCTCCATTGTGGTTTATGCGGCGATTCAGAGAAAATTCGCCAGGCTGAAGGGCCTCGCCTGGGGTCGGGGCCTCCTGCTGTTTCTGGCCCTAACCTCGCCTTGGTTCATCGTGGTTTCGCTGCGCCATCCGGACTTCCCTCGCTACGCTTTTTGGGACGAAAGCGTGCTACGTTTCGCCACCGGGCACGCCCGCCGTGGCGGGAGCGTCTTTTACTACCTGCCGGTGTTTCTAATTGGGTTTCTGCCGTGGAGCTTTCCGCTGCTCTTCGCAGGGCTGAACCGCATCAAGCGCTGGCGGCGCCTGGGCAGCGCAGACCACGCTGCCGCAGCGTTCCTGCTTGCCTGGGCATTGACGGTCTTTGTGTTTTTTTCAATCTCGCATTCAAAGCTGGCGGCGTATGTCTTGCCCGCCTTCCCCGCCCTCGCGGTCTTGATGGGCAAGCTCTGGAGCGCGGAGGTCAGTCCCGAACCCGGCCGGCGTCGTCCCGACTGGTTGACGGCGGGCTTCGCCGTGCTCATCGCGCTCGGGCTGCTGCTGGCCACAGCCGCGGCCTGGATGCAGGCTCCCTGGCTTCATCGCGCCGTGGCGGCCAAGCTCTCGCCCGAGGTTCTGGAGACCCTGCCGGCCTCGCTGTTTTACAGCGGTTTGATCCTGGCCGCCCTCGGGATTCTTGGGCGTAACCTCGCTGCGCGCGCTCGCGGCAGGGTGTACACCGCCGGCAGCCTCGCGGTGTTCGCTTTGGCCATGCCCCTGCTGGCCGTGCGATGGTGGGAGCCCCTCAAGATCTACGCCACCACCTCGAGCCTGCGGAACCTGGCGGAGGCCATCCAGCGCGGGCCGCAGCGGGACCTGCCGGTTTACGGCTACTACTATTTCCGCACCAGCCTGCCGTTTTACCTGCGGCGTCCGGTGGGACTGGTCACCTCGGATGGCGGCCAGCTCACCAGCAACTACATCGCCGCGCACTGGCCGGAACTCGCCCGCCAGCAGTGGGCGGGTGCGGCGTCGGCCCGTGGCGCGGCCCCACTATTCGTCAACGGCAGCGAGTTCGCGACGCTTGAACGTACGACTTCGACGCCCTTTCTGGTTCTGGTGCGCAACACCGAGGTTCCGGACGTGGAGAAATTCGCTCCCGAGCTGGAGCCGCTCTGGAGTTCGGGGCCTTACTCCGTGTGGGAGGTGTCGCCTGGCGGCCCACGCCACGGAACTGCGCGCGCTGCGGCGGCGGAAGCGATCCTTGAAGGTGCGGGCGCCGGTGAGAGGCGAAGTCGGCCCACGGTTCAAGTTCCACCTTCGCCGCCGCGGTTTTAGCCTGTGAAATCTGTGTAATCTGTGGATTGGAGCTAATGAACGCGTCCGCCCCGCTGATTGAGAGCGGAAAGCGCTGCCCATATCCCATGTGCGGAATCTGCGGCATTTTCAACCTCAGCCTGGCCCCATTGGCTCACCCGGAGCGCATCGGCGCAATGACCGCGCGCCTCATCCATCGCGGGCCCGACAGCGAGGGAAGACTGGAAAAACCGCATCTCGTCTTCGCCATCCGCCGCCTGAAGATCATCGATCTCGAAACCGGTGACCAGCCCCTCTACAACGAGACCGGCGACGTGGCGCTGGTTTTCAACGGCGAGATTTACAACTTCCGTGAGCTCCGGCAGGGCCTCGAGGAGCGCGGCCATCGCTTTCGCACTCATTCCGATGGAGAAGTGATCGCGCACCTGTACGAGGAAAAAGGCCCGGGCTGCCTCGAGGATTTGAACGGCATGTTCGCCATCGCCTTGTGGGATGAACGCGGCCGTCGCCTGCTTCTGGCCCGCGACCGGGCTGGCGAAAAGCCGCTTTACTACTGGCAGGGCGGAGGAACGCTGGCCTTCGCCTCCGAGATCAAGTCGCTGATCGAGTACCCGGAGGTTCCTCGACAACCCGATTTCGAAGCCTGGACCTCGTATTTTCTGCACGGCTACATTCCGGCGCCGCGCAGCGCCTTCCAGGGCATTCAGAAGCTCCCCGCCGCCCATCGAATGGTGGTGGACCGCGGCCGCATCTCGATTGAGCCCTATTGGCGGCTCGCGGACCACCTGCGCCCACCCGGCTCCGCCAAGGTGGGCCGCGCCGAAGAGGAGTCGCTCGCCCGCGAATTACGCGACCGGGTGCGGCAGGCGGCCGTCTCCCGGCTCGTCAGCGACGTGCCCCTCGGCGTGTTCCTGAGCGGCGGCCTGGACTCTTCCACGCTGGTCGCGCTCATGAGCGAGCTCGCCCCGGAAAAGGTGAGCAGCTTCTCGGTGTCGTTCGCCGACCCGAGCTTTAACGAGGAGCCCTACTCAACGCTGGTCGCGGAGCGCTTTCGCACCCGGCATCACGTCCTCCAGGCCGACACCGGCAGCCTGCGTGAAGCGCTCGACGTGATGGTGAATCACCTCGATGAGCCGCTGGCCGACCCTGCCGTACTGCCGACTTTTCTGATCTCGCGTTTTGCGCGCTCCGAGATCACCGTGGCGCTGAGCGGCGAAGGTAGCGACGAGCTTTTCGGCGGCTATCCGACTTACGTCGGCAGCCGGCTGGCGGACTACTACCTTCGCCTGCCGCACGCCTTGCGTCACGCCGTTTTCGAGCCGCTGGGCAGGCGGCTGCGCGTGTCGCCGGGCGCGGTCCCCCTCGGCCTCTTTCTTCGCCGGTTCCTGGAGAACGCGGACAAGCCAGCAGCCGAGCGCCACCTGATCTGGTTCGGCATGTTCGCCCCCAGCGAGCTCGACGGCCTGCTCGCCGCCGGCTGGCCCGGGCCGCGGCCGGACGCGGCGGCCTGCGCACCGCTCGCGCGCGTGCTGGCGGGCGCGCGCTTCGAGAGCACCCTGGCCGAGATGCTCTACCTCGATTTCCGCACCTATCTGGAGGACAATCTCCTGGTGAAGGTCGACCGCGCCAGCATGGCGTGCTCGCTTGAGCTGCGCACGCCGTTCCTCGACCATCGCCTGGTGGAGTTCGCCGCCGGCTTGCCGGCTTCGATAAAATTACGGCATTTCCGGATGAAGCACATCCTGAAGAAGGCGGTAGAGCCGTGGCTGCCCCGCGCCATTGTCAACCGTCAAAAGCGTGGATTTTCGGTGCCCATCGCAGCCTGGATGCGGCAGGAGCTGCGGCCGCTGATCGAGCGCACCCTGAGCCCCGACAAACTCAAACGCCAGGGCTGGTTCGACGCGGGGTACGTCCGGAGGCTTCTGGACGAACACTGGAGCGGGCGCGCCGACCATCGCAAGCCCATCTGGACGCTGCTCTGCTTTGAATTGTGGCGCGAACGCTGGATGCCGTAGCTGCGGCGGCGCGCCGCGCCGCCCGGCCGCTGCCGCGAGCCAAGTGATTCCGCCGGTTTAGAAGCCCTTCCAGCGCCAGCCAGTGTGCCGGAAAATGGTTATGACGAACGTCTCGCCACCACCGCGGCAGGCCTTCCGGCCCCGGGAATGGGCCGCCATCGAGCGCTGCCGCACGCCACGCCAAGCGCAGCAGTTTCTGCGCTCGTTACCCTACAACTGGGAGCGGCAAGGCGAGACCTTGCGCACTTTTCGCGGTGTGGTGCAGCACTGGGAGGTACACTGCCTGGAGGGCGCGCTGGCTGCGGCCACCATCCTCGAGCAGCACGGCTACCCGCCCCTGCTGCTCGATATCGAATCGCAGGACATGCTCGACCACGTCCTGTTCCTTTACCGCCGGCGAGGGCTTTGGGGAACGGTGGCGCGCTCGCGCGACGCGGGCCTGCACGGCCGCAAGCCCGTGTTCCGCACGCTGCGCCAACTGGTGATGAGCTACGTGGATCCCTACGTGGACAACACCGCCCGCGTGACCGCGTATGGTGTGGCAGACCTCCGCACGCTGGTGCGCAGCGACTGGCGGCTTTCTGAGAAAAACGTATGGGCCGTGGAGCGGGCGTTGATCCGCCTGCCTCACCGCCCCCTGAAGACGTCCAATCGCCGGCATGCGGAGATTCTGCGCCAATTCCGCGCCTTTCGCGCCAAATACCCCCACCGCCCCGCCACCTTTTACGCCGGGAAAGAGACCTGGCTGTAACCCGGACGCATCACCATTCGCGCACGCCCTGCCGGTCGCCTTCCAGGTCGATCCGCATCACCCACTCGGCGTTGAGCCGGTTCGCCTCAATCCACCGCTCCACGGTGGCCTGATCGCCGGCCTCGACCTCCAGCAGCATGCGCCCGGCGAGTTGGCCCGCCAAAGCGCGGCGGGCCTTCACTTCCGAGGCTGAAAACGCCTGGCGCATAAGCTCCCGCAAGGCTTGCTTGGTGAGGCAGGCGGTGACGTGAGAAGAGATATAGAGCGCCATGTTGTGTCGACTCCTCGCCACCCGCCATGGGACGGGCTCGAACGGCAGGGCGACGCGGCGCCCGCTGGGTTTCTACCGCGGAGGCTCAACGGCGGCCAGCAGCAATGCGGCTTTCTTAGCGAGTTGGTTGGCCCGCAACGCGTCGTGGCCCGCCAGCGCCCGCTGCGCCTGCTGAACGAACGTACGCGCATCCTCCAGGGTGCGGCGGTCCGTGGCACTGAGACCGAAATCGTGCTGAAGGTGGTCGAATTCGGCCGTAAGCTTCTGGAGCTGGCCGCGCACGACGGATTCGCTCGCGGTCTCGGTGACGGGCTCGAGCGGCGGAGCCTCCGCGCTCTGGGCCGGAGCCGCCGCATCGTCGGCCGGTGACGAATCCGGCGCGTCGTGCGGATCCGTTCGGGATCGCGGCCTGCGTGACGGGACCGGAGCGGGCAAAGTAACGACGGGTGCGGCCACCTCCACCGGCGGTGGGGGCGGAGGAGGCGGCTCCGCGATAACGAGGGTGCCGCCCGCATTCGCCGAGGCAGGTGCCGCGCCCTGCTGAGCGGGGGGCGGACTCGCCGCGGCGCCCGGAGGCGGGGGAACGGGTTGCAGGTACACCACGCGCGGACCCGTCTGCCGCTTGAAGCAGCCGGCCATCAACAGCACCAGGAGCGCTGAAATCAACGCCTTTGAGCGCACGCTAAGGCCATTGTACCATCGCGCACTTTGTCCGTTATGATAGCTTTCTGCTGCCTGCAGAGGAGCGCGCGACCATGACCCGGGAAGAAATCCTGAACAAAAAGAGCAAGTACGTTTTCCCTTGTGTGACCACTTACTACAGCGACCCGCTGATTGCCGATCGCGCCCAAGGCCACTACCTGTGGGACTTGGAAGGCCGCCGCTACCTCGACTTTTTCGGAGGCATCCTGACGGTGAGCGTGGGCCATTGCCACCCCAAGGTGACCGGCGCCGTTCAGGCGCAGGCGGGCCGCCTGCCCCATTCCAGCACGGTTTACGCCACTGAGGCCGTGGTGGCGCTGGCCGAGAAACTGGCCGAGATCACGCCAGGGCGAATCCAGAAGAGTTTCTTTACGAACAGCGGCACCGAAGCGAACGAGGCGGCCATCCTCATCGCCCGCATGGCCACCGGCAGCTACGACGTGGTATCCCTGCGCCACGCCTACAGCGGCCATTCGCAACTCGCCAAGTCCGTCACTGCGCTTTCGAACTGGCGCAAAGCGGGCGTGATCAGCGTGGGTATTTCGCACGCCATCAGCCCCTACTGCTACCGCTGCCCGCTCAAGCTCACCTACCCGACCTGTGGCGTTGCCTGCGCCGAGGACGTGGAGGACACCATCCGCACCACAACCTCGGGCGCCATCGCCGCCTTCATCGCCGAGCCCATTCAAGGGGCGGGAGGATTCATCACGCCGCCGAAGGAATACTTCAAGATGGTGTTCACCATCGTCAAGAAATACGGGGGATTGTTCATTTCGGACGAGGTCCAGACCGGCTTTGCGCGCACCGGTAAAAGGTGGTTCGGCATCGAGCATTGGGAAGTGGAACCCGACATCATCACCTGCGCCAAAGGCATGGCCAACGGGTCGCCGGTGGGCGCCACCCTGGCCACGCCGGAAGTGGCCGACAGCTACAAGGGCCTGACGATTTCCACCTTCGGCGGCAACCCCGTCACCGCGGTGGCGGCGCGCGCCACCATCGAGGTGATCGAGGAAGAGAAGCTCCTGGAAAACGTCGAGCGCGTGGGCGCGTATTTCCGGCGCAAGCTGGAGGCCCTGCAAGCGAAGTATCCCCTGATCGGTGACGTGCGCGGCCTCGGCCTGATGCAGGGCCTGGAACTGGTGAAAAACCCGAAAACCAAGGAGCCCGCGCCGGCGGAGACCAATCAGTTCATGGACCGCTGCCGCTCGAACGGCCTGCTAATCGGTAAAGGCGGGCTGTTCGGAAACGTCATCCGCATCTCGCCGCCGCTCACCGTAGGCGAAGCCCAGATCGACGACGCCATCGAGCGCATGGACAAGTCGCTCGGGGAAATGGCCGGCTGAACCCGGCGGATGGCGCCGCGAATCGCGAGAGACACATCGCCCTGCCGGCGGACGGAACGCCCTCCGAGGCGGCGCCCCTAAAGACCCACACAACTAGCCTACAACCTCTGCCGTGGGACCCGGGATTAGCACGTCCCGCGAGGCCGAAATCGCCGGCCACTGGGCGGCCTCGCAGGGCGGACAAATCGCCGAGAGGCCGCCGGGACGACGTTCCGGTGCATGTCGAATCTAAAGGACTTACGGCTGCGAACTTCGCGATTTGGCGTCACGTAGTTTCAACAACTTACGGCGTACTCCGGCGGCGTTTCCCCAAAGGCAAAAGTGTAGTAATTTTGGACATTTGCTTTCAAATAACGACGTTTCGGGCCCGTTTACGGAAGCGAATTGCGTTCAAATAACAACATTTCGAACGCCTCCCTGGGGTCGGATTCGAGCCTCGCCCGACCGTCTGAGGAGCCTCGACGACGCCCTTGCCTGCCCTCCCGCGGCTTCGGAAAAGCCGCGAAAACGGCCCAAGCGACGGTCGAATCTAAAGGACTTACAGCCACAATTTGAGCTAGATCGGTCAACTTATTTTCAACAACTTACGGCGCGCTCAGGGGGCGCTTCCAAAAATAAAAAGTGTAGCGTTTTTGGACAATTGCGTTCAAATAGCGACGTTTTAGGCCGTTTTCCGGAACGAATTGCTTTCAAATAACGCCATTTCGAAGCGCCTGCCCGGAGTCGAATTCGAACCCCGGCGAGCCTCCTGAGCAACCCCGACTTGGCCCTTGAAGCTGGTTCCCTCACCCTGGGAAACGCCCCAATGCCGCTCAAAGCGGCAGTCGAATCTAAAGGACTTACAGCCGTGGCTCGCGGATCTGCACTGACGTATTTTCAATAACTTACGGACGACCGTTCGTCTCGAGAGCCCAACCTGTTTTCAACAACTTACAGCAGTGCTCCAGAAAGTGAAAAGTGTCCAGAACTTGGACATTCAGGCCTCGAAAAGGCCCTTTTTGAGCCATCATACGATCAACTTTTGTCGCCCAAGGGGGCCGATGCCGGCTTCGCTGGATGGGGCTGGACAGGGCGGCGCATCGAACTTTCAGGACGTGCGCGGCGCGCAGCGCGCCCGCGCGAGAGCCCTCACAGTCCTCCCGAATAGGGAGGCGGCAGAGCGGAGTTCGCCATGCGGCCCTCCTGATTTCTGACTCCTGACTCCTGCCCCTTGGCTTCTGGCTCCTGGCCCCTACCACGCCGACCGAGAAACCAAAAGTGTACAAAATCTGGAGTTTTCTGCCAAAAAAGGCCGTTTTTGAGGCTTCAGACAAACACTTTTTCGGACACGTCCGCTGACATTTGAGCGCATTCCGCTGGGGGCGTCGCACCCCTCTTTCAAAACGTATTCGCCACCCGTCGGG
>DATJAQ010000187.1:0-8747 GCA_035516075.1 Terriglobia bacterium
CCACCCTCGAAGACCTCCAGAGGCAGCAATGCACTATTGAGGAACGGGAGGAGTACGAGCCTCACCTTCGCGACGGCACGGTGGTCTACGCCGGCGTGGACTACGAAGCCATTCTACGGCAAGCCGAACAGGAGGCTGACGTGATCCTGTGGGACGGCGGCAACAACGACACGCCTTTCTTCCGGTCGGACCTCGAGATCGTAGTGGCTGACCCGCATCGCGCCGGCCACGAGCTAGCCTACTACCCTGGCGAGGTCAACTTCCGCCGGGCTCACGTGGTCATCATCAATAAGGTAGACACGGCCTCGCACGAAAACGTGGAGGAGATCAAGACCAACCTGCGCCGCGTCAACCCCACCGCCAAGCTGGTGGAAGCGGAGAGCCGCGTCACGGTGGAGGACCCGGACGCGATCCTGGGGCGCAGCGTGCTAGTAGTGGAAGATGGTCCCACGCTGACGCACGGCGAGATGTCGTTCGGTGCCGGAGGCGTGGCCGCCCGCCGCTACGGCGCCGCCGAACAGGTTGACCCGCGTCCCTTCGCCGTAGGTTCCGTCAAGACTACCTTTGAACGCTACCGCCATCTCAAGAACCTTCTGCCCGCCATGGGCTACAGCGAGGAACAGCGTCGCGAGCTGGAAGACACCATTAACCGCACGCCTTGCGATCTCGTCCTGATCGCCACGCCGGTCGACCTGGCGCGGCTGGTGCACTTGAACAAGCCCAGCCAGCGTGTGGCGTACGAAATTGAGGAACGCACCCGGCCCGGGCTGAGGGAGATCGTGGAGCGCTTCGATTCGCTTCATCATGCGCCGCTGGAAACCAAGGTCGCCTGAAGAAAGGGGTTGCCGTGCCCAAGCTTAACGTCGTCCGTCGCGCCCGCAGCGCGCCGCTCCCACTGCCGTCCGTGCCAGGCCTGGGCGGCCGCGATCTGCTCTCTCTGCACGATCTGCGCCCGGACGAAGTGGAGTACCTGATCGATCTCGGCCGCCAGGTGAAAGCGCAACCGGCCCGCTACGGTCACACCCTGGAAGGCAAGGAAATGGCCCTGCTCTTTGAGAAGCCCAGCCTGCGCACGCGGGTGACCTTTGAATTCGCCATGACCGAAGCTGGCGGCAAGTGCATCACACTGGGCCCGCAGGAAGTGGGCCTGGGACAGCGCGAGGCCATCAAGGACGTGGCCCGCAACCTGTCTCGCTGGGTTGATGTGGTGACGGCGCGCGTCTTCTCCCACGAAGCCCTGAAGGAACTGGCCGAAAACGCCACCGTCCCCGTCATCAACGGCCTCTCCGATTTCGAGCATCCGTGCCAGGCGCTGGGCGATTTCCTCACCCTGCACGAGTACAAAGGACATCTCGCCGGGCTCACCCTGGCTTTTGTGGGCGACGGAAACAACGTGGCGAATTCGTTGATCTTCGGCGCCACGCGCCTCGGCGTGCACATCCGGATCGCCACCCCGCCCGGCTGCGAGCCGAACCCGGCCGTGGTGGCGGAGGCCCAGTTCGAGGGCGGCAGCATCTATCTCACGCACGACGCCGGCGACGCCGTCCGCGGCGCGGATGCGGTCTACACCGACGTGTGGACCAGTATGGGCCAGGAGGGCAACGCGGAGGCCCGCCTGGAGCTGTTCCGCCCCTATCAGGTGAATGCCGAGCTGATGCGGCAGGCCAAGCCCGGAGCTTTCTTTATGCACTGCCTGCCGGCCCGGCGCGGGCAAGAAGTAACGGACGAGGTGATCGACTCGCCCCGCTCCATCGTGTACGACCAGGCCGAGAACCGCCTGCACATCGAAAAGGCGATTCTGGTGGCGCTGCTCGCTTGAGAGGATGCCATGCCCATCGCGGTGGTGGCTATCGGGGGCAATTCGCTGGTGCGTCCCGGCCGGCCGAACTCCATGGAGGAGCAGCGCCGCAACCTGCTCGCAACTTGTGACGGAATCGCCGCGGTACTCAAGGAGGGTTACCACGTGGTGGTGACCCACGGCAACGGCCCGCAGGTGGGCGACGCCTGGCGGCGCGCTGAGATGGCCTCCGGCGAGGTGGCTCCCCTGCCCCTCGACGCTTGCGTGGCGGAAACCCAGGGCACCATCGGGTACCTCATGGAGCAGGTGCTGCGGGAGACCCTGCACCGCCACGGCTTGAGCTGTCCGGTGGCCACCATGGTCACTCAGGTTCTCGTCTCGTCGCGTGACCCTGCCTTTCAGGCTCCCACCAAACCGGTGGGGCGTTTCTACACCCGCCACGAAGCCGAACACTGCCGCACCGAGTTCGGCTGGCATATGGTGGAGGACGCCCACCGGGGATACCGCCGCGTGGTTCCCTCACCTCAGCCGCAGGAGATCATCGAGCTACCCGCCATCAAAGCAGCGCTCTCAGACGGGGCCTTGGTGATCGCCTGCGGCGGCGGCGGCATTCCGGTGGTGTTCCGCCACGAGGAACTGGTGGGCGTGGAGGCTGTGATCGATAAGGACCGCGTCTCCAGCCTGCTGGCCTGGGAACTGGAAGCCGATCTCTTTCTGATCTCAACCGCCGTGGAGCGCGTCTCTCTCCATTTCGGCACGCCCCAGCAGCAGCCAGTGGAGCAACTCAGCGCCAAAGCAGCCCGGCGCTACCTGGCCGAAGGCGAGTTTCCGCCCGGCAGTATGGGCCCCAAAATCGAAGCCGCCCTGGAGTATCTGGAACGCGGCGGCAAGCTGGTGATTATCACGTCGCCGGAGTGCATTCCCGACGCGCTCTACGGCCTCGCCGGTACACGTCTCAGCCTCTACCCCCAAGCCGCCAATCTTCACAGTCTGCGCCCAGCCGCGTGACACCTCCCGGCGGCTGCGCGCCTGCCCCGCACATCCTCTGAACGGAACTATGCCTACTGGCCCGAAGGCAGCTTGCGGAACCCGAGGAAGGCGGCGGCAGCCAGGAAAATAGCGCCCAGCCACTTCGCCAGAACGTTGACCGACGCGGCCTGGCTGGAAAGCCAGGACGGCGCGTGCGCCAGAAGTCCTTTTACGGTGTCCAGATCGCTCGCCACCAGCAAGCTGCCCAGAAACACGCAGACCACAAAGCCCACCGTGACGATCCACGGCAGCGCGATTCGCAAGAGAAAGAACGGGTGCGGCGTGTTCACCACGCCTGTCACGGGCTCGTCCACCGTCACGCTCAAAGCCACCAGGTTCCGTTCAATGGTGCGCTTGCAGGATACCAGCGCGGAGTGCTGCGCCAGGCCCGAGAGGGCGGACTGCAGGGGCTGGCCCACCTCCAGCACTTCGCTCGAATGCGCCAGGCTGATCTTGGCATCTCCCGCCGTCTTTCCCCCGGTGGGAGGGCTCTGGTAAACACAGATATCGAGCTGATAGACGTTGCCGGACCGCACCTGGTACAGCACCCGTTTTTCCGCCGGCTTCAGCGACAGCACCTGGTAGAGTGACCGCCTTCGTACCGGCTTTAAGGGCGGAACGGTGAGAGCATCGAGGTTGCGAAGGTCGATCTTGACGAAAATCGCGTCCTTGAGCTTGCTTGACCGGGCGACGTTGGTCACCAGGTCTTCCCACACCTTCAGGCTCTTGCCAGGGTCTTCCTCCGGTATTTTCCCCGACGGAGAGGCCTCCGGCGGTTGCCAGTGTTTTGCCTTGATCTGGGCCTCAATCACAAACAGCCGCGGCGCCGTCGCCAGGTGGCGGTGCTGGTCCAGCGCGGCGATGCTCGCGTGCCAGTGATCGGGCTTGTCGTCGGCCGGGTACCCCACGAAGTCTCTGAGGCGAAGCAGGAAGCCGATTCTCTCTCTCGCGCCCGCGCCCGCGATCGGCGAGTGGTCGAGCACCTCCGCGAAGCGCAACGGCATGTAAGTGGGCGCGCCCGCGTCGTTCACGTCGGCGAATACAATCGCGGCCACTTTTCCCTTGAGATCGGTCAGGCCCGAAGCGATATTCTCCTTGCGGTAGCTGTACTCCAGAACGTGTCCGCCGGGGTAACTGAGCGTGTCGAGCACGCCCCGCCGGTAGCTGGGTTTGGTAGGATCAGCGCCGGTGTAAAAGAACAGCATCGGCCGTCCCTCCGGCGAGATAGGGAATCGCTGCCCGCCTCGCCGCAATTGGGCGAGGTGCGGTATTTCTGTGAAGCTCGTCACGAAGCAGCTTGAGGGGCTGCAGCCGGTACTGCGAGTACCGGACGGCCGCCCTCTTCAGGGGAGCCAGGCCCATCAAGCTCCGGAAAGTGATGTAGTCTCCGTGCAGGTACGCGTAACGCGCGGGCACTTCAAGAAGCGGCCGCCAGTTCGAAGCCTGGTAGGAGGCGCCTGTGAATTCGAGATTCGGATTGAGGTAGGTCAGCAGCGTTCCCACCTGGGGCAACTCCGCTCGCAGCCATTTGCGGGCCTGGCCCATCAGGTAGCTCATCGTATTGCGCGGGGCATAGTCAAAAGCGAACAGGCGCGAGAGCACCCGCACGCGGTCGCGGTCGTCCTGCGACGGGAACATTTCGGCGAGGTTGGTGAGGTCCATCGGCGAGAGCGTGAGCAGGGCGAGGGGGACGTTTGCGCTCCCGGGGAGAAAAAGGCCCAGGTGCCGCCCCGCGCGGAATGTGCCGATATAGTGAAATCGCTCGTGGACCACCCGCGCCACGCGGTCGTCCACGGGCCCGAACCGCAGCGATTTGGTTTCGAGGCGCTCGATTCGGGAATGTCCGGCCCAGTCGTCGTAGGGCAGCCGCCGCGCCCGAAGCCGCTCACCCAGGCGTTCGGTTTCGGCGCGCACGCAGTCGGGCCGCTCTATTTCAGCAGGAGTGAATCGCGGCAGGTGCAGCAGCACCTGCTTCCGCAGGTCGCGCTCGCTCGCTCCGGCAGCGGCAGCGTATTCCTTCACCGCGGCGCCCGCCAGCGGCTCCGCCCGCGGCAGCACCGAGGTCCACGCCAGCCTCTCAGCCCGTTCCTCTGTCAGGTTAGACGGCATCGCCAAAAGTATCCTCGATCACCGGTACCATCCCGTCGCCGGAATCCACAATCTTCAGGCGGCATTCGCCATCCAGCAACCGGTGTGCGACGTAACGCGAGTCGGTGATCGGGGCGAAAAGTAGGGCGGCGGCCATAAATCGCAACCAGCGCTCCTCCGGCACCGGATGCGTTCCGTAGAAGTGATAGGAGTGGCCGGAACGCACCAGCAGGCCCTCGCCGACCCCCGCGAGCGCCACCATCCTGCGGATGGCGCGGGCGTTCGCCGGCAGGCACGGGCACGCGAGGTCGAGCATGGGGAGGTGCGCCGTCCCGCCCGAGCTCAGGCGAAGGTGCGACCGGACCAGCAGGCCCTCGCTGGCCGCGAGTGCAGGCAGAAGGCCGGCAATGCCGTTGTTAAGGATTTGTTCGCTGGACAAATCAAAACTTCGCTCGGGCAGATGGAAATCGTGCAGCAAGGAGGCTTCGGCAAACTCATCCCGCATGGTGCCGCGGGCGAGCGCCACGCTGAGCACCGCGTCCCAGTAAGCGACGCCCGCGGCGCTCACGCGCTCCGCTGCCCCCTGCAGGGCATCGTCCTCGGGGGTGAGCATCGCCCGCAGGCGATCGCCCAGGCTGGGTCTTCTCCGGTAAGTGGCGAAGTGCAGACTGGCGATCTCGGGCGCCATCCGGCAAAGCGCGGGAAAAAAGTCGAGAATAGGCGCTCCGCGCAGGGAATCGAGGGCTGCGGCGGCTCGGGCTGCGGGAGGGCCGGCGGGCACGGGCATGGTCGAGCCTATTATAGGCAGCCGCTCGAAGACTGCGCAAACTGGACACGCCTGCTGCCCCGAAGTGCTGCGCGTGCCCGCACTCGTCGCGCCTGGCTGTTTCCCGCCCGTGCAGGTCACAAAGTCAGCCAACCTGGCGGCCGGACGCGACGATTCATCGATCGCAAGATGCTTCCTAACAGGGCCTTGAGCACGTGTCTAGCCCAGAGTAGTAGGCCTACATCGGCGGAAAAAGGCGAAAAACGACCGAAAAAACATCCTCCGCCAAAGCTGGAATGTACCTTAGAATCAATCAGATAGCTCAAAACATTGTTTTGCTAAAGCTGGAATGTTATTTAGAATCAATCACTTGTAAATTTTACACAAAGCTGGAAGGAATCGCTTGGCGGCCGAACGCGCGATTGGCACTAAGTGACTTTGAATGAATGGCATAGCCCAACATCAGGTGAGTTGAGCCGTGATCGGCCGAAAACTGATAGCACCGCGAAAACGACTTTTTCAGTCGATGATCGAAAATCGGCTGTGCGAGCTCGGAGGCCCGAATCCCGAGTGCCACGCTTTGTCAGCTTCGCCAGCGCAAGGTGACGGGACCGGTAATGGGGTGGTCGAAGGGTTCGCCGGTTTCGCGGCTGCGAAGGTACGCCTGCTTAAGCGCGAAGTACCACTTGGCCGGCCGGTCGGCGTCGTCGATGAGCATGAGAGGAGGGTTGTACTTCAGCCCCTGCGCCTGCTCGGCCATGGTGCGCTGGTCCTGGCCGATAAAGCGGCGGCCGAAGAAACGGAAGATCGAGGTCATGAAGGGCATGTTGGGGAAAACGTTCCAGGCGGCCGAGAAGTCGATGCGGCAGCTTGCGGCGGTCACCGGGGTCACCATGGCGCGGCTCGAAAACCACTTAGGGCCGCAGTGAATCTCCTCCAGGCGGAGGTTGGGCAGCCGGAACTCGATCGTGGTGGTGATAGGCTCGCCGTAGACGCCCAGCAGCTTGTAGGCCGCGCTGTTGGCCGAGGGCGCGTGGGCGCTCATGCGGAAGCCCAGCGGAACAGGCTCGAAATGCTTCTCTTTTTCGTGGATGCTTTGCTGGCGGCGCCACCACCAGGCTTGATGAACGAAGGGACCGTGGGCGGGGTCCATGAGGCCGATGATGCCGTGGTCGATGCTGAGGGGCAGGTCGGCGGCCAGGTGCGCCAGGCGGAACTTCTCGCCGAACACCGGCAGGCGCGGGCAGGGCTCCTCGGCCTCGCCTTTTGTGCCCGGATACGGCACGTACACCCAGATGTAGCCGTCGTGCTCTTCGCAGGCGAAATGGCCGGCGTGGATGCGCTCCACGTTGAGTTCGGAATCGGCGGTGAGCGACGGAATCAGGCGGCACTGGCCGGTTTGGGCGTCGAAGCGCCAGCCGTGATAGTGGCACTCGACCTCCGCGCCGTCGAAGTGGCCGAGCGAAAGCGGCATGCCGCGGTGCGGGCAACTATCGCGCATGGCAAACGCCCGGCCCTGCCGGTTGCGCCCGATCACCAGCGGAGTGCCGAGCAGCATCACCTGCTTCAGCGCGCCTCGGCCGCGCGGCCGTCCACGGCCGAGTTGGTCACTGCGCAGCGGAGAGTACCAGAAGCCGCGCAGCATCACGGATTCAGCGGCGGAGTATCCGGCCTGCGTTTCGCTCATAAGGCCCGCACCGGCGGCGCGGCCATTATATGTCATAGTCGGGGGACGATTGGGGATTTGCGATTTCCGCAAAGGACATTTGCGCCTGTCGCGAATCACCCATCGCCAATCTTCGAGGGCGCAAGTTGAGGTAAACTTTAGCCATGCTCATCGTTATGAAGCCGGCGGCAACCGAGGGTGACGTGGCAGGGGTGTGCCGCAAGATCGAACTGATGGGCTTCCGGCCGCATCCGATGCCCGGGGCGCTGCGGACGGCCATCGGCATCACGGGCAATCCGGGTCCGCTCGAGCCCGCCGAATTCGAGAGCCTGCCCGGCGTGGCCGAAGCCATTCCGGTCTCGAAGCCCTACAAGCTCGTGGGCCGCGACCTGAAAGTTGACAATTCCCTCATCCAGGTGGGTCCGCCGGAGGGCGGCTTCACCGTGGGCGGGAGAGAGCTCGCCATCATCGCCGGACCCTGCGCCGTGGAGAGCCGGGAGCAGATCTTCTCCGCCGCGGAATGCGTGCAACGCGCCGGAGCCCGCCTGTTGCGCGGCGGAGCCTTCAAGCCGCGTACCTCACCCTACGCGTTCCAGGGTCTCGGCGAAGAGGGTCTGAAGCTGCTGGCCGAAGTGCGGGACGAATTGGGGCTGCTGATTGTGACCGAAACGATCGATCCGGAAAACTGCGACCTGGTGGAGCGCTACGCCGACGTGCTGCAGGTGGGCGCCCGCAACATGCAAAACTTCTCCCTGCTCAAGCGCGTGGGCCGTTCGCGCAAGCCGGTGCTGCTGAAGCGCGGCATGTCGGCCACCCTGGAAGAGTTTTTGATGGCGGCCGAATACATCCTGGCCGAGGGCAACTACAACGTGATCCTGTGCGAGCGCGGCGTGCGCACCTTCGCCGACCACACCCGCAACACCCTCGACCTGTCGGTGATCCCTGCCGTCAAGAGCTTATCTCACCTGCCGATTATCGTGGATCCGAGCCACGGCACCGGCAAGCGCGACAAGGTGGTGCCGCTCGCCCGCGCGGCGGTGGCCGTGGGCGCGGACGGACTGATTGTAGAGGTCCACCCTGACGCCGACCATGCGCGCTCCGACGGTTACCAGTCGCTCTATCCGGACCAGTTCGACGAGCTGATGCGCGAAGTCACGTCCATCGCCGCCGCGCTCGGCAGGACCACGGCCCAATCGCCGGCGGAAGTCGCCGCGCACAACTGATCTGTGCCTTGCCACCCTCCTGACCCTCGCTCCATGCACACCCGGCGGACGCGCAGCCTCGGCGAGAAGCTCGCCACAGCCTTCGGCGCGCTGGCGCTGGCCGCCGCGGCAGGCTGCGCCGCAGCGCTTTCCGGCTGTACGAAGATGCCGCCCGCGCCGCGGCCTTACCTCGCCTTC
>DATJAQ010000188.1:0-2967 GCA_035516075.1 Terriglobia bacterium
GCCGTAGAATGCCTTAAGAAACGGCCGCCCATTCAACGCATAGAACTCCCAGCAGTTCTCCCCGTCAAGGATCACCGAAACCACGGCCGGGCGATCGCCGGTGCTGCGGCCCGCTTGCCGGATTCGTTCCACCAGCGACGCCGCTGCGGTTTCAGGCGGCGCGTTGGCATACACGAATCCGATGAGATCGGAGATCTCGTGGTCGCGAAAGAAGACGGTGATCGAACCGGCATTTGTCTCGAAGCGGTGGGGCCGGTAGAGTTCGCTGCCACCCGAAGTTGTGCCGTCGGCCTGGCGGGCGAAGTGAACGCCGAGCGAGCGGCTAAGCACCCCCTCGTCGGTGGCGGCCCAGCGGAAGCCCTGGGCGGCGCCGATCCGCAGCACCTCGTCCGAAAGGCTACCCTCGCTCGGCCAGAAGCCCCGCGGCTCACGACCGAAGACTTCGAGATGAAGCTCCCGCGCGGCGCGAAGCTGAGCCTCGGCGTCTTCGGGATGCCGGAAGCGGCGGCGCGGCAGTGTGAGCCCCGCATGCGACTCCGCACCGGCGTCGGTGTCGCAAAGCAGGGGCAGGATCGGGTGGTAGAAAGGCGAGGTGGAGATTTCAATCTGCCCCCGCTCTTCGGCGCTGCGATGCTCTTCAAGTACAGCTTGAAGGAGTTCGAGTTCTTTCTTTCTAAGAATGGACTTATCATTTTCGGAGTAGCGCCGCTCCTTCGCCACCAAGCGCCGGATATCGGCGTCGCCTTCAAGCCAGAGCTCGTCAAACCAAGCCAGTTGCGAGGTCACCTGAAGGTCACGCAGCTCCTGTTCGGAGAACGTCACGGCCGGGCGCTGGCCGAGTTCCCACGGTTTCGCCTTCTGGTAGAGCTCGCGAAAGCGCTGGTAGCGATCGATCAGGTTCTGGCGATTGGCCTGGAAGGCGTAGTGTCGCAGGCGCTCGCGCTCCTCCGCGCTGAGGTCGGCCGCGGGCTTGAAGGCAAGGTCGAACGATTCTTCGCGGGCGGCGTCGCGCGCGTAATCCTGCAGTTGGGCGACCAGCGACGGCACCAGATTGTACGTCACGTGCACGGAGGGAAACGCGCGCAGCTCCGCCACCATGCCGTAGTAGTCCTTCAGCGCGTGCAGCCGAACCCAAGGCATGGTGTAGCGGTCTTCAACCAGGTCCTTGTAGAAGGGCTGATGTTGATGCCAGAGCAGCATCAAGTAGGTTGGAGCCATGAACGTCGGCGGATCCTTCTGGGCGATGAATCGCCTGTGCTAGCATGAACGCAGGGCCGGTGGCCGGCGCCGGGGGCGGCGGGGCGGCCCCTCCCCGCAACCGGAGCGGCAGGGGTTATGCGCATCTTAACCCGGTACATCCTCAAAGAGATCGTTTCGTACTCTTTGATCGGTCTGCTGGTCTTCACCTTCGTCATTTACATTCCCCACATCAGCCAACTGCTGGAGCTCGTGGCGCGGCGCAACCTGCCGCTCACTGCGGTCACATTGCTCTTCCTGGCGCCCGTGCCGGGGATTCTGGTGCTCACCATCCCCATGGCGGTGCTGGTCGGAGTGCTGCTCGGCTTAAGCCGCCTGGCCGCGGACGGCGAAGTGATCGCAGCCCGCGCCGTCGGAATCGGCGTCAGCCGCTTTGCCGGGCCCGCCATGGCCTACGCCGTCGCCGGCTGGCTGGTGGCGTCGGCCATGAGCCTCTACGTGGCTCCGCGCTCGAATTTGGCCCTGAACCGCAGGGAAGCGCAGATTCGCAACAGCCAGGCAGCCTATCAAATTGAGCCCCGGGTGTTCATCGAGCAATTCCCCAACCGGCTGATGTACGTCCAGGACCTCGCGCGGGACCGTTGGCACAACGTGTTCGTGGCGGATACCAGCGCGTCGGGGGGGCCGAGAGTGACCTTAGCGGAAAGCGGCACCCTTGTCAACGACCGGCGCTCCGGCGGGCTCGTGCTGCACCTTGAAAACGGCGCTATTCACGAAGTCGATCCGAACGACCCGGCGCGCTATTCCGTCACCACCTTCACCCGAACAGACATCCCGCTGCCCGAGCCGCAGACGGACGCCGCCGGGCAGCGCCGGTCGCCTGCCATGCAGCCGCTTCCGGCGCTCCTCGCACTCGCCAGGCACTCGCCCAGCCCCGACGAGCGGCGCGCCGCGAGCGTGGAGCTGAACTACCGCCTCGCCCTGCCGGTGGCCGCGCTGGTGCTCGCCCTGGTCGGCATCCCGCTCGGCCTGTTCAGCCGCAAGGGCGGCAAGGCAGTGGGCGTGATGGTGACGATTCTTCTCGTCTTTGTGTACTACATGCTGATGGCCTCGGGATTCAGCTTCGCCAAGCAGGGCCGCCTTCCGCCCGTCGCGGGTCTTTGGGCGGCCAACCTCGTATTCGCCCTCGCCGGCACGTTGATGCTGGCGCAATTTCGGCGGGTGCGCCTCCGCATGCAATTCCTCGAGGAGCGCCTCGGCGACCTGGGGCGCGCCCTCACGCGCCTGCGCCGGCCCCGCCGCCAGCCCGTGCCCGTGGGCGCGGCTCCCAAAACCCCTCCCGTCGGGAACCGGGTTTTTCAGATCCTCGACGTTTACGTCATCCGCGGCTGGCTGTTCTACTTCCTTCTGCTCCTCGTCACCTTCGTCGGCATCTACATGGTGTTCGACTTCTTCCAGCTCCTGGGCGACGTCGTGCGCAATCGCGCCGGGGCAGGGCTCGTGCTGAACTATTACCGCTACCTCAGCCCGTACGTAACGTACCTGATGCTGCCGCTGAGCGTGCTGGTGGCCACCCTGGTGAACTTCAGCCTGCTCACTAAAAGCAACCAGATCACTGCCGTCAAGGCAGCCGGCATCAGTCTTTACCGGCTTTCGCTGCCGGTGCTCGGGATCGCCGGCCTGCTGAGCGCCGGCATGTTCGTGCTCGGCGACCAGTACTTGCCCGAGACCAACCAGCGCCAGAGCGCTTACCGGAACGAGATCAAGGGT
>DATJAQ010000189.1:0-20022 GCA_035516075.1 Terriglobia bacterium
ACTGCTTGATGAGGTTGTTCTCCAGCGCCATGGCCTCTTTTTCGTTGTCAACCAGGATGGTCTCCAGGTCGCGCGCCGCCTCCAGCATGCGGTCGCGCTTGTCGTCCTGGGGACGGGACTCCTGGAAGTACGAGCGCAGGCGCTGGCGCAGGGATTTGGCCTTGCCCACGTAAACGGCCTTGCCGGCCTCGTCCTTGAAGATGTAAACCCCGGGTCCGGGAGCCGCCGCGTCCGCCCTTTCGCGCAAGGTCATGGCTTGAGAAGCCTCAACTCGATTATCCGCGCCCGCGCCGCATTTTCCAACCGCCGCACCGCACGGTGGTGCCCGCCCGCCGGGCCGTCAAAATCTGCCCTTCAGCCTTGCGATGCAACCCCTTGGAGCAGCGCCTCAAAAAAAGCTTGACGCCGGTCGTCGGGAGGGTTACTTTGTAGTGGATACCTTCGGATGGTAACATCGGAGGCGCTCAATGCTAGTCGCACAGCGCAGCGATGATCGCCGGTGGGACCGGGTTCCGGTGGAAATCCCCGTCGAATTGTTTCACACTCCAGAGCGCGACGGCCGCGCCGCTCTGGCCCTCGATCTTTCCTGGAACGGAGCCCGCATTCAAGGCCGCAGCCTGCCCTTGAAGCACGGCGAGCGCGTCGACGTGGTGCTGCAAGGCGGGGAGGGATGGGACCGGCGGGCGGCTCGCGTGATCTGGGTGGAGCACAGCGGCCCGGAGCAGCGCATGGAAGCCGGATTGGAATTCCTGCAACCGGTCATCGATCCGGACTAGACCTGCGCCCCGAACGCCCGGGCGCATGGCGGCGGCAAGCCCGCACCGCTACTGATCGTGGATCGTCTGCATTTCCTTCACTTCAAACTGGCGTGTGCCATTGGGCGTGGCCACCATGATGGTGTCGCCCACCTTCTTGCCCATCAAGCCCCGCCCGATAGGTGAGGTGGTTGAGATCAGTCCCTTGGCAAAATCGGCTTCTTCAGTGGTTACCAGCCGGTAGTGGACCTCCGCGTCGCGGTCGACGTCGTAAAGCACCACCCGCGACCCGAATGCAATGCGGTCCCTGGGGATGTTCGCCATGTTCACCAGCGACAGATCGGCCAGGCGCTTTCTGAGCTGGGCCAGGCGCGCGTTCACAATCTCCTGGCGCTGCTTGGCCATGATGTACTCTGCGTTTTCGCTGAGGTCGCCGAGCGCACGCGCGCGCTTCAATTCGGCAGGGAGCTCATGATTAATCTCGTGCTCCAGAACCTGGATCTCGTCCTGCAGTTTCTTCACGATAGAATTAGACATAGAATGGCGGTCCTCGTTTTCGAAATGAGGCCGGCCTGAGGCCCGTACTCAACAAGGCAGGGACAGTATAAGAAAGTGTAAAATGCGGCGCAACTCCAAGCTCCTGGCGGGATGGCGCAGGTTCGTCGTGTCGCCGAGTGGGCCTTATACCCCGCCGCCGGCGCGCTCCGAACCTGTCGAAGCAAGCGCGCCGGACCACCGCTCGCCGTTCGACGATGCGCGCGCCAACACCTACGCCCGCCAGCCGGGCTTGAATCAGACCGAGAGGCGCGCGGACATACCGCGACCGAACGCCCGAACGAAACTGGTCTTGACAAAGTGCGAACGGCGGCTTGCGGTGGCCCCAGGGCAGCCGACCGCGGCTCGATCTAACCCACGCATTTTCCGTAGCTTGAAGCCACAAGACCGCAACCGCGGATCAATGATAGACCGGCTGGACTGACTATACAATTGGCTCAACACACTCCTCTTGGGCTACCTCGCCCATCCGGGCCCGGCGAAGCCCAAGGTGCTGGCTAAACTCCTAGGCTGCCGTGGGGCCGGATCGGCTCCATGCCCAGCCCCGGCCACCAGGCCGCCGGCGGGTTCGAAGCGAGCGCCACACCAGCTCAAACATGCTCGCGGAGCAACGGCAAATCAAAGGGACTCGTTGACTCTTCGCCGGCTCGTCCCCGAACAAACTTTCACCAACTTACTGCCGAGAATGAACAGAAATCAGCTAGCGAGTTTTCGATAGATTACACATAATTCCAAAAATGGGAAGTGTAGTGAAATTGGACATTCGAGGCCCGAAAAGGCCCATTTGGGGGCATCATACGAGCAAGTTTTGCAACACATCGTGCAGTTAGCAACTTGGAAGCCGCGCGTGCGACACCTACATTAGAGGACCAGCACCCAGCCGCCCGATCGAGATCCCAACCTCGGCTCTTCCGGCACTCGCGGCCAGCCTCTACGTGACACCCATTGGCTGGAGGACGAACGGAAAGAAATGCTGATCGGGATCCGAGCGGCGGACTTTACGGTGTGCCATGCGTCGGTCGGTCGCTGCGGAATGCTAAGATGATCGTCGCCGCTCGTTCCCCGGTCGCCGGACGCGTGCTGGTTACGGACCTCCGGGCCTTCCGGCCCGTCAACGATCTGACGAACGCCGGCTGACCCTTTGCGTAGAATAACGGCTCATCGTTTTCAGCGGCGTCGTGGCGGATCGGAATAGCCGCAGAGTCTTCTGGGGTGCGAACCGATGAAACGAATCACAGCCAAGCCCGCGTCGCAGGAATCGCCCGCCAGGCAATTGGCGGGGTTCATCGCCAAGTTTGATCCGGCGATCGCGGCCCACGTGCGCGCGGCGCGCGCCGCGCTTCGGAAGCGACTGCCCACGGCGGTCGAGTTGGTGTACGACAACTACAACGCCCTCGCCATCGGATTCGGCTCCACCGAACGGGTGGCCGACGTCATCGTGTCGCTGGCGGTCTATGCCAGGGGCGTGAATCTTTACTTCATGTACGGGGCCAAGCTTCCCGACCCCGAGAGGCTGCTCGAAGGCGCCGGCAACCAGGGCCGGTTCATCCGGCTCGAACGCGTCGCTCAACTCCACCAGCCCGCGGTGGCGGCGCTGCTGCGCGCGGCCATCGAGCCCGGCACGACGCCCTTGCCCGCCAGCGGCCGGGGCTACCCCTTGATCAAGTCGGTCTCCGCCAAGCAGCGCCCGCGGCGGCCGGCATCCCAATAGCAGCCTCACGCGCCGAGGAAACCGCGACCGGGCCGTTCCGCAAGCGCCTCTCACGCGCTTCGCTCTCCTTCGAGTAACAACTTCGTTTATCATGCTGTGGGCTTTCGAGCGAGATTTCGCCGGCCCCCAAAAGGGAGTTTTCATGCCGCCCTTCGTACTCGCGCTACTGTTGCTCGGTCCCGCCGCCGCACCACAAGCAGCGCCGGCTGCGAGACGCGAAGAGGTCACCATCTCGCAGCGGCGGCTCACGACGCGGCCCATCAACGCCATGCAGCAAGGGCAGTTCATCGAGATCCTCTGCAACCTGATTCCTTCCATCATCGCGCAGCAGGTGGTTTCGACGAGCTTCGAGGAGGCGCCGCCGTGCCGTGTGGCCTACAAGGCGCAGATCGACGAGCCTCACCGGCCCTGGTACCCGGACGGCGCCGTCGAGGTGGCGCAGTATTCCTTCGACACGGCGAATCCCTACCACGGCGCCCGCGCCCAGAAAATCGAGATCCCGGTGCAGCATGCACGCGCCGGCATCTCGCAGGATGGGTTCTATTTGAAACAAGGCGTCACCTACAAGCTGCGGCTCCACATGCGAAGCGACCGCGGCGTTCAAGTGCGCGCCAGCCTGCACGGCGGGGGCGGCGTGATTGCGGGACCGTTGGCGCTCGGCCGGGCCGGCCAAGCGTGGACCGCGGCGGAGGCGGAGCTGCGCGCGAGCCGCACCCTGGATAACGCGACCCTGACCCTCGATTTCGAGGGTCCCGGCGCGGTGTGGCTGGACCGCGTTTACCTCATCGGCTCGGACGCGGTTCTCGGCATCTGGCGTCCCGACGTGGTGGCGGCGCTCGCCGCCCTGCACCCCGGGGCGATTCGCTTCGGCGGCAGCACGATTGAAGACTACAACTGGGAAGGCGGTGTCGGCCCGTGGGACCAGCGCCCGCCGTTTACCACGGTCTGGGGCGGCCTCGAAGAGAACTTCGTGGGCCTCGACGAATTCGTGCAGCTCTGCAAGCGCGTGGGCGCCGAGCCCCTCATCTGTGTGCGATGGACGGGCAGGAAGCCCGAAGACGCGGCGGCCGAGGTGGAGTATTGCAACGGCAGCCCAGAGACGCCCTGGGGCGCTCGACGGGCGAAGAACGGCCATCCCGAGCCCTACGGTGTGAAGTACTGGCAAATCGGGAACGAAGTGGACGTGCCAGCCTATAACACCACGGTGCGGTCGTTCGCCGAGGCGATGAAAAAGGCCGACCCTTCCATCAAGCTGCTCTCGTCCTTCCCCACCCCAAGCCTGCTGGCGGCGGCCGGCACCGCCTTCGACTACCTCGCGCCGCACCACTATGAAATCGACGACCTGGCCCACGAAGACCGGAGCTTCAAGAACCTGCAGAACTGGATCGCGCGCGCAGGTGGCGGCAGAGACATTCGCGTGGCGGTGACCGAGTGGAACACGACGGCGGGCGATTTCGGCCTGCGTCGAGGCATGCTCCAAACGCTGGGCAACGCGCTGAGCGCGGCGCGTTACCTCAACCTGCTGCAGCGCTACGCGGACCTGGTGGAGATTGCGAATCGTTCGAACTTCGCCGACAGCTTCGGCTCCGGGTTCGTGCTGACGGGTCCGGGCTGGATCTATGAGTCACCCGCGTATTACGCGCAGAAACTCTACGCGAGAGCCGCGGGGAGCTATCCCCTGGCGGTGGAGCGCTCGTCGCCGCAGGCCTGGCCGCAGCAGCAGCCCGACCTCAGTGCCACCCTGAGCGCGGACGGCGCGAGGCTGCGCATCTACTCCGTGAACGCGACGCCGCAGACGATGACGAACCGCTTCCGCCTGGAGGGCTTCCCGGCGGCGGTGGTGGGCGGCACCGTTTACACCCTGGAAGATCGCGAACACGGCTTGACGGCGGAGGTGATGAACAGCCGCGACGACCCCGAGCGCGTGTCGCTCGGCAGCCGGCCGGCGCACCTGCGCGGCACCGAGTTCGAGTTTACGTTCAGGCCCCTCACCGTCACCTTGCTCGAACTTCGCCTCGCCCGCTGACGACGGAGTTCTGCCAGCGCGGCTGAAGGTTGCGGTCGTCGGGCTCCCGCTATTCGCCTCGGCGGGTAACGCGACTTTTTCCCTCCTGCAGTGTTTAGCTTCAGGGGGCCCGATCCTCGCCTTGCGGGGTCCAGCACGACATGACTCCTAACCTGCACTTGAAGTCTGCGGCGAAGGCTGCCCTCGAAAGGATCGTGGCCGGCCTGCCGGGCGCGGGTTGCATCCTCTTGTTGTGGGCCGCCATCGCCACCTCCTGCGGAGGCGGCAGCAGCTCAACTCCTCCACCGCCCGGCAAGGGCGCGCCGTCCGCAAATCTTTCGGCAACCGTCGTAACCTTCGTAACTCAGAAGGTGGGCACCACCAGCGCCGCGAGCGACGTGATTCTAACCAACTCCGGCACCGCCGCGCTCAACGTTTCGGCGATCAGCCTCAGCGGAGCGAACCTGGCGGAGTTCGCCGAGACCAACGACTGCGCGGGGTCGGTGGCCGCATCCTCCAGTTGCACCATCGGCGTCACCTTCAGGCCCTCGGCGGAAGGTAAGCGCACCGCCACGCTGAGCATCAAGGACAACGCTCCCGGCAGCCCCCAAAGCGTTGCGCTGGCCGGCACGGGAGGGACGGGGATCAATCCAGACCCACTGGGCACTGTGATCAGCAGCCAAACCACCGCCTGCTCGGGAGGCCTCGCCGGAGACTGTACGCAGTTGACGATCGCCTGCCCCGACGTGGCGAACATCACGCCCACCCTCAAGGTTATCCATCCGTCGGGAGCCTCCGCCGGCACGATCATGTTCATCGTAGGCGGCGGCGGCGTGGGCTTTTATGACAAGTCGTTCGCCTTCGGCTCCGATACGGTCAACAAGGTTTTGGCGGCGGGATTCACCGCGGTCGAGATCGACTTCGCCGGGCCCTCGGCCGGCTGGCTTACGGGGCCCGGCGGCCCCCGCAAGCTGGCCTGCCGTTTTGCCACCGCCGCCTTGTGGGTGCACGACCACGTCCGCACCGGCGGCACGCCCTTCTGCGCCACCGGAAATAGCGCCGGGTCAGGGGCGATCGCGTACGGCCTAGCGCATTTCGGCCTGGGCGGAATCTTCGACATGGTCGAACCCACCAGCGGTCCGCCCATGGGCCGGCTCGACATCGGCTGCGTCTGCGCGGGCGCCAAGATGGCGGGGCCCTGCGGCACTACCCTGCTGACTACGTGCATCGGGCTGAGCGACGCCCAGGCCTACATCGATCCCGCCTACGGCAGTCCCATCTGCTCAAACGCCGTGACCACTCACGACACCACCAACGAGGCGTTGTTCCTCAACGACAGCGTGGCCTCACCCGACGCCACCTACGCTTATCCCACCACGGATGTGCACGCGCTCTACGGCGGAATGGATCTCACCGCGTCGGTCCCGCTCGGACTGGATTGGGTGAACTTGATTTCAACGCAGAAGGAAATCGAATGCGTGATGAGCGCGGCGCATTCGATGCCCGACAACCAGACGGCCGCGGACAAGATCGGCAGCGACCTGGCGTCGAGTTGTAAGGCGCAATAGAGCCGCTCCTCGCCGGGAGTCCGGGAGCCTGCCCGGGCCCCCTAGGTGGCGCGCGGGGCCCGCGACGACGCGGCCGCGACTTCCGGGGAAAGCGCCCGGCACGTCGCCTTGAGCGTATTGATCAGCGATTCCCTGGGGAGCTTCCCGATGATCGGTTCGATAATCCAGGCGAGGCCCTTCGGGATGTCGCGCGAGAGCGAAATCGCCCGGCACTCAAGATAGACCCCGCCGTCACGCTCCTCAAATCGCCAATAAGAATAGAGGCGCCACAAGTAGCCGTAACCCGCATCGGGCGGCAGCGCTTTCTCGCCCGGCTTTCCGGCGTCTTCAACCTCGGCAATCCGCGTGGTGTAGGAGCGGCAAGACCAACGTGTGCCACCGCAGTCGGCATAGTGCACGTCGTGGTCGGTGTCGAGCACGACCGTGATGATCTTTTTCTTGAGCAGGCGCAGGAAGATTTTGAAGTCGTCGCCGCTGCGGCTGATGAGTTTGGAATCGATCACCTCAGGCTTGTAAACATCCTTGTGGTGGTCGTAGTCCTGGAGCAGCGCCAGGGTTGCGGCCACCGTTGTCCCGGCGGCATACGCGGCTCCAATCCAATCGTGGATCAAACCGTCGGGCACTTTGACGGGCTCTTTGCCCAACCAGCGCTCGGCCACGATCTTCCCCTGGCGGACCTGTTCGGCCCGCGCCGCGCTCGCCTCCGACCATAAAAAGGGCCCGCTGCCGTGCAGCGTGAGATCCATGGCGGCTTCGGCTTCGCGGACGTAGGCCTCAAACGCCTCCACGGTCGGCGGCTTCAACTGCGCCACGCTTACAGCTTGTGACATGGGTATGCGCCCTGCTCATAATCGTGAGCGTCGAAGTTTGCTTCTGTCAAGCGGGCTTCGGCGGCGTGCGGCAAGACGCGAACCTGCGAGTCAGGATCGCCCTGCTCGGCAGCGAGATCGCATTACGGCAGAATCATGGGCGAGCAGCAGGGCTTCTCGACGGGTTTGAACTCCATCAACTCCACGCGGGTCAGGTTGGGGTCGTAGAGGTTGGCCTGCCATTTGCCGTCGCGGCCGATTTGCGGTTTTTCGCCCCGGTAGCCGCGTTCGGTCACCGTACGATAACCCGCCGCCACGCTCGTGACGCCGAGCGAGAAGTGGTGCATCACGCCCAGGGTGCGGGGCGAAGGGTTGTGCGCGTTCAGCATGTACTCCAGCCAGTCCGTGCCCTCGGGCACGCGCATATCCACCCAATCCGTGCGGGTATCGGTCATGCCGCCGTACCACATGAGTTTGAATCCCAGAATGTCCTGGTAGAAGGCGTCGGCCGTGGCGCGGTCGTGTACGGTGACACCCACGTGATTCATGTGATCGGAGACGCGGCTGGCGGGCAGAAACTTGCCGAAGTTGCGGCTGTGCAGCGAGCCCGGCAGGTATTGCACAAACTCCACGGTGTGGCCGTCGGGGTCAGTTACTTCAAAGCTCAGGTTGCCATCGAGGCCGGGCTTCAGCGTTTCGGGCACCTTGACGCCTCGGCTCGTCAGGTAGCCGCGCAGTTGGCGCGCGTCGGTGGTCTCGAAAGCGATGTGCGACAGCCTGTCCTCGCTGGGGCTTTTGAGGCCGGGGAAAATTTCGACGTACTGGTGGTCGTTCACCTTGAAGTACGTCAGCATCAGCCCGCCCGCGGGCTTATCGAGGCTGAAGGGCTCCGCGAGACCCAGCACGTGGCCGTAGAATTCGCGCGCCGCGGCCAGGTTGTCCGTCTTCAGCCCGATGTGGGCCACGCCCACGATGGGCGGCCGCTCCACCGAAGCCGCCCGGCCAGATGCGCGAACACCCAGAACAAAAACGAGCAGCACCCCGGAAGCGAGCGCGAATAACAGTGCAGAGGAGAATCGGAAGCCGAAATTCTTCATGTCCGGAATTCTCCTGCCACGCTCCAGTCCTGTCAAGGACGAGCGCCAACCAAGATTCCCATGCTCAACCGGCACGCAGTCCGGCCACAGAGTACCGGGCGGAGGGTTGGAGGCGCGGGGCGGAATCGAACCGCCGATAAAGGTTTTGCAGACCCTTGCCTTACCACTTGGCGACCGCGCCTCGGGTCCTTCAGAGCCGGCCTTACGCGCCCTTGGCGATGGGCGCGTCCACCAGGTTGCCCCACTCCGTCCAGCTTCCGTCGTAGTTGCGCGCGCTGGAGAAGCCGAGCAGATACCTCAGCACGAACCAGGTGTGCGAGCTGCGCTCGCCGATGCGGCAGTAGGCGATGGTCTCGCCGCCCGGATTGACGCCCTGGTAGAGCTGCGCCAGCTCGTCGTAAGACTTGAAGGTGCCGTCTTCATTGGCCGCCTTCCCCCAGGGTATGTTGAGCGCGCCCGGAATGTGGCCGCCGCGCTGGGCGGTCTCGCTCATGCCCGGAGGCGCAATCACCTTGCCGGTGAACTCGTCGGGCGAGCGCACGTCCACCAGGCTTACGTTCCGGGTGTCGAGCGCGTTGAATACGCGGTCGCGGCGCGCGCGCACCGCTTCGTCGGGCCCGCTCGCCTGGTACGTAGCGGGCGAGAAGCTGGGAACGTCGGTGGTGAAGGGCCGGCCCTCGAGCTCCCACTTCTTGCGGCCGCCGTTCATCAGGCGCGCGTCCGGGTGGCCGAAATACTTGAGCTGCCACAGGGCGTAAGCCGCGAACCAGTTGTTGTTGTCGCCGTAAAGCACCACGGTGGTGTCGCGCGCGATGCCCGACCGGCTGGCCAGCTCCTCGAATTGCTCCTTGCCGAGCAGGTCGCGCCGCACGTTGTCCTGGAGCTGCGAGGTCCAGTTCCAGGCGACGGCGTTGCTGACGTGCCCTTTGTCGTAGGCGGAGGTGTCGACGTCCACTTCCACCAAGCGCACTTTGGGATCGTGGGTGTGCGCCGCCACCCAGTCGGTGCTCACCAAAACTTCGGGATTTTTGTAGTCACCCATAATCAACCTCCTTCGATCGCTGATTTGAAATATGAAGTGCCTGACGAATGAAAGCTAAAAAAGCGCGGGCTTCAACAACAGCCCATAACGGTGGAGGATCTTTTGACGACGCCGATCTCGGCGAACGCTGCGGAAATCATGCCCTTTACTATGCCATGGGCGGAGGGGCAGGCGCAACCCGGACGCGTCCGGCGATGTTAGAATGGGCCGGGCGGCAGCACGACCCCGCCGCAGTCGAACGGCACGCGACCTATGACCGCCCCCAACCCGCTTCGCTATCTCGATGACCGCTGGGACGACGGCCTGGCCGGCGCGCTCGACGAGCCCGAACTGCTTCGTTACCGCTCGAATCTTCTAGGCTCGGACCTGCGCATCACCAACTTCGGCGGCGGCAACACCAGCGCCAAAATCGCCCTGCCCGACCCGCTCGACGGCAGCGAACGCCGCGTGCTGTCGGTGAAAGGGAGTGGCGGGGACCTCGGCAGCATCAAGACGGGCGGCTTCGCCACGCTCTATCTCGACAAGGTGCTCGCCCTTGCGGATCGCTACCGCGGCGTGGATCACGAAGACGAGATGGTGGAGATGTACCCGCTGTGCGCCTTCGGCCGCAGCGTCGTGGCCGCCTCCATCGACACTCCTTTGCACGCCTTCCTTCCCTTCGCGCACGTGGACCACCTGCACCCCGACTGGGGCATCGCGCTGGCGGCGGCCGCCAACGGCCGCGAGAAGATGGAAGAATTCAATCGTCTTTTTGCGCGCCGCCTGGTGTGGGTGGCCTGGCAGCGCCCTGGGTTCGAGCTGGCCATGATGCTGCGCGGCGCGGTAGCCGCGCATCCGGGGTGCGACGGCGTGGTGCTGGGCGGGCACGGCCTGTTCTCCTGGGGCGGCACTTCGCGGGCGTGCTACGCCAACACCCTCGCGCTGATCGACCAGCTCGGCCAGTTCGTGCTGGGCCACGTGGAGCGCCGGGGCGCGGCGATCTTCGGCGGCCCGCGCTACAGCGCCCGCGCCGGCCGTCGCGAGCTGGCGCTGGAGGTTCTGCCGCACCTGCGCGGGCGGGTTTCGGCCCACCAGCGGCTGATTGCGACCTTCAGCGACGCGCCCGACGTGCTGCGCTTCGTGAATTCCGCCGAGGCCGGCGCCCTGGCGCATCTCGGCACGAGCTGCCCCGACCATTTCGTGCGCACCAAGATTCGTCCCCTGTTTGTGCCCTGGGACCCCGGCAACGCCGGAAACGGCCGCGACGCCCTGTGCGCGCAGATCGATGGCGCTCTCGACGTCTATCGACGTGAGTATCGCGCCTACTACGAGTCGCTGGCCCGGCAGGACTCCCCCGCCATGCGCGATCCCAATCCCACCGTGGTGCTGGTGCCGGGCGTGGGGATGTTCAGCTTCGGCAAGAACAAGACGGAGTCGCGCATCACGGGCGAGTTTTACGTGAACGCCATCCACGTGATGGAGGGCGCGACGTCGCTGGGCGACGGTACCGGCGGCGCCGCTCCATCCGGCGAGCTGCCGCAGGCCGGCGCGGCCGCGCCCGCCTCAGCCTTCAAGGTGCATTCCAATTACGTGGCGCTGCCGGAGCGGGAGGCCTTTGGCATCGAATACTGGCGGCTGGAAGAGGCCAAGCTCAAGCGCCAGCCTGCGGAAAAGGCGTTCAGCCGCCGGGTGGTGATGGTAGTAGGTGGAGCGAGCGGCATTGGCCGGGAGACGGCTCTGTTGGCGGCGGAGCGCGGAGCCCACGTGATGGTGGCGGACCGCAACCTCGAAGAAGCCGAAAAAGTGGCGGCGCTGGCTGGGGCGACGGCGGGCGCCGAGGCGGCCGGCGCGGCGGCGCTCGACATTCGCCATCGCGAGTCCATCCGCCAGGCGCTCGATGCCGTGGTGGCGCGCTTTGGCGGCCTCGACGTGCTGGTGAATACCGCCGCGGTTTTCCCCACCCCCGTCGAGGGCCGCGTCGCCGACGAGCAGTGGGCTATGGCGCTCGAGCTCAACGTGACGGCGAATTACCTGCTGGTGGACGAGGCCCGGCGTATTTTCGAGGCGCAGGACCTGGAAGCCGCCGTGGTGCTCACCAGCTCCGCCAACGCCGTGGTGACGAAGCGGGGCAGCGAGGCCTACGACGTGAGCAAGGCCGCCGTAAACCACCTCGTGCGCGAGCTCGCGCTCCAGCTTGCGCCCAGGGTGCGGGTGAACGCCATCAGCCCCGCCACCGTGGTGAAGGGCTCCACCATGTTCCCGCGCGATCGCGTGATGGCATCGCTCGAGAAATACGGCCTTCCCGTGGATGACGAGGCCGGCGACGACCAACTCCGTGCGCAGCTCGCCGATTTTTACGCCCAACGCACCCTGACCCGGCAATCGATCGATCCGCGCGATTGCGCCGAGGCCATCCTGTTTCTCGCCGGCCCCGAGTCGCGCTGCACCACGGGCCACCTGATCCCGGTGGACGGCGGTCTCCCGGAGGCCTTCCTGCGATGAGTCCCAAGGTCATTGCGCCGCCGCCCGCCGACGCCCTGGAGCGGCTGAAAGAACTGACGGCGGAGCTCGCCGGAGAGCCGGCCGCGGCACCCGAAGCGCAGCCCCTGGGCCGCCATTCGGCGGATCAGCGCGCGCTGGTGGCCGTCGATCTTGGGGCTGAGAGTTGCCGTGTCTCGCTGCTGCGCTGGTTCGACGGCACGCCCAGGATCGAGCTCGTCCACCGGTTTCCCAACGGCCCCATGGAGCTGTCCAGCGGCCTTCGTTGGGACCTGGCGGGCATCTGGCAGGGAGTCGAAGAGGGGTTGCGGCGCTGCGCGGACATCGTGCAGACAGGCACCGGTAAGAGGAGCAGCGCCGGCATCGCCTCGATCGCCGTGGATGGCTGGGCGGTGGACTACGTGCGCCTTGGCGCCGGCGGCCAGCCTTTGGGCGATCCTTACTGCTATCGCGATCCGCGCACGATTGCGGCGGAGAACGAAGTGCTGGCGCGCACCTCCGCCGAGCGACTCTACGCGGTCACCGGAATCCAGCAACTGCGCATCAACACCCTGTACCAGCTCTACGCCGACGGCCTGGCGGGCGTCCCCGCCAGCGCCCCGTGGGTGAACCTTCCCGAGTATATCCTTCACCGGCTCGGCGGACGCCGCATCTCCGAGTACACGAACGCCACCCACACCCAGCTTGTCGATCTGAAAAAGCGCGCTTGGAGCGAGGAGGTGTTCGAGGCCGCCGGACTCGACCTCGCGGCCGCGCCCGAGCTGGTGCCGCCTGGGACCAACCTCGGATTCTTGAAGGGTCCGCTCGCTGCGCTCCGGGCACTTCGCACGGCGCAGTTGATCGCCCCGGCGTGCCACGACACCGCCTCGGCCATCGCGGGCATTCCGGCCAGCGGCTCCGGCTGGGCCTACATCAGCTCCGGCACCTGGTCGCTGGTGGGCACGCTGCTTGACGAGGCGTGCACTTCAGCCGAAGCGCGCCGGCAGAACTTCACAAACGAGGGCGGGGTAGGCGGCCAAGTCTGCTTTCTCAAGAACGTAAACGGCATGTGGCTGCTGCAGCAGTGCCTGGCCTCCTGGCAGGCTGCAGGCCGCGGCTGGACCCTCCCGGAGTTGATCGCGCTGGCGGAGAGGCTGCCGGCGCCCGAGACCCTGCTGGACGTGGACGACCCCGACCTGCTGCTGCCCGGAAACATGCCGGCGCGCATCAACGCCCAGCGCCAACGAGCGGGCCTGCCTCCGTGCGGGGAGGCTCCGGACGCGGCGCCCGCCATGGCCAACCTGATCTTCCACAGCCTGGCGGCCCGCTACGCCGAGGTGCTGAAGGACGTCGCCGCCATCACTGGCAAGCAGTTCGAGCGCCTTTACATCGCCGGCGGCGGCAGCCGGAACGCGTTTCTGAATGAACTCAGCGCGGAGCGCACCGGCCTCGAAGTGCGCTGCGCGGCGGTGGAGAGCTCGACGCTCGGCAACTTTGCGATCCAGCTCGCGTCCCTCCAGGGAGCTTACGACCGGGAGCTCGGCGTGCAGGCCGCCGCGGTGGCGCACTGGGCGGCCGTTCTGACGGAAGCCAGCGGCGGATAAGCCTGGCCGCAGCGGCATTGGCGTTACAGCGGTGGTCCAATCCGGACGGGGTAGTAGAATGGGGCGCAGACTTCGCTCACGCGGGGCAACCCCGCCGGATGGCAAGTCCCCAACGAAGGAGCATGACGTTATGAGTTCCGACGTGCAGCAGCAAGTGATCTGGAAGGCGCTCGACAATTTCAAGACCGAGCTACCCTCCTGGGGGTTCGCCAACACCGGCACCCGCTTCGGCAAGTTCGTGCAGTCGGCGGCGGCCACAACGCTTGAGGAAAAGTTCAGCGACGCCGGACAGGTACATGCGCTGACGGGCGCGGCCCCCACCGTGGCGCTGCACGTGCTCTGGGATCTTCCGAACGGCGTGCGCGATGTGCCCGACGTCCGGGCGCTGGCCGCGAAATACGGCGTGCAGCCCGGCTCCATCAATCCCAACGTCTTTCAGGACCAGGAATACAAGCACGGGTCGCTCGGCAACCCAGACGCCGCCATTCGCCGGCGCGCGCTCGATCACATTCTGGACTCGGCGGAAATCGCCAAGGCGCTGGGCTCGCGCGATCTCTCGCTGTGGTTCGCCGACGGCTCGAATTATCCCGGCACCCAGAGCATCCGGCGCCGCATCGGCTGGTTCGAAGAGGCGCTCCAGGAGGTCCACCGGCACCTTGCTCCGGGCCAACGGATGCTGGTGGAATACAAGCCCTTCGAGCCCGCCTTCTATCACACCGACATCGCTGATTGGGGCATGGCGCTGCTGCTGGCGCGCGCCTCCGGGCCGCAGGCTGTGGTGCTGGTGGACACGGGCCATCACTACCTGAGCCAGAACATCGAGCAGATTGTGGCCTGGCTGCTGCGCGAGCGCATGCTGGGAGGATTCCACTTCAACGACCGGCGTTACGCGGACGACGATCTCACCCTCGGCTCCATTGACCCCTACCAGGTGTTCCGGATCTTTCACGAGATCGTCACCTTGGAGCGGGAGTCCGCGGGGCCGCTTGACGTGGCGTATATGATCGATCAGAGCCACAACCTGAAGGGCAAGCTCGAGGCCATGATCCAGACCGTCTCCACCGCGCAGGAGCTCTACGCCAAGGCCGCGCTGGTGGACCACGAGAAGCTTTCCGCGCTCCAGGACCGCTGCGAGCTGGTGCAGGCGGAGGAGTGCCTGCGCAGCGCGTTCTGGACCGACGTGCGTCCGGCGCTCCGCGAGTGGCGGCGCGCCCGAGGCCTTGCCGAAGACCCTCTGCAGGCGCTGCGCGAAGGCGGCTACCTGGAGCGCATCACCGGGGAGCGCGCCGCGCGCAACCTGGGCGCGATCTCCACCTACGCCTGAACGCTTCATAACTGATCCGCCCGGCGATCGCGGTTGCGCCCGCCGCACCCCGCCCGACGGCCGCACAGCCTCGCCTTCACAAAAAACTCCCCCCCCCCCACCTCTTGACAATCTAGGGAAACGCTGTACTCTTACACTTGACGATCTAGAGGAGGAGTCTTTATGGCGGGAAAACCGAGTGAGCTGGTGCAGGGCACGCTCGATATGCTCATCCTGAAAACCCTGGCGCTCGAACCGATGCACGGCTACGGCATCGACCTGCGGATCCGGCAGATCAGCCGGGGAGTTTTTCAAGTGAACCCCGGCTCGCTGTTTCCGGCCTTTCGCCGCCTGGAGCGGGCGGGCTGGATCAAGGGTGAGTGGCGCGCGTCGGAGAACAATCGCCGCGCCAAATACTACCTTCTGACCGAGCACGGACGAAGCAAACTCAAGAGCGAGACGAAGGAGTGGGGCCGGCAGGCCGCCGCCATTGCGCGAATTCTGGAAGCGTCGTAGGGAGGACAACCATGTCACTGCTGCGAAATTTTGCGGGCGGGCTTCGGGCGCTCTTCCGGAAACGGCAAACGGAGAGCGAAATGAACGAAGAACTGCGCGGCTACCTCGACGCCGCTGTCCGGGAGAAGCTTCGCGGTGGCATGAGCCGCGAACAGGCGCTGAGGGAGGCTCGCGTGGAAATGGGCAGCCCTGAGGCGGTGAAGGAAGAAATCCGCAGAGCGGGCTGGGAATCGCACCTCGAATCGCTCTGGCAAGATACCCGTTACGCCACCCGGGCGTTTCGCAAAAATCCGAGCTTTACTCTGGTGGCCCTGCTCTCTCTGGCGCTCGGTATCGGCGCCAACGCCGCCATTTTCAGCCTGCTCGACGCGCTGGTGCTCCGCGCGCTGCCGGTGCGCGCGCCAGGCGAGCTGGTTCTGTTCGGCAAAGGGCATTGGGCGGGCAGCGTCGATGGTTTGCCGGACACCAGCATGCAGCTCTTCTCCTACCGGTTTTTTCGCGAGTTGCGCCAGAAGAACGAGGTTTTCTCTGAAGCCGCGGCCATCGACAGCCTCCCCTTCAATACCCACGCGCGGGTAGCCGGTGGCGAAAACCTGGAGAAGGTCGGCGCTGAACTCGTGTCCGGGACCTATTTCACCACTCTGGGTGTGAATCCGGTCCTCGGCCGCGCCCTCACCGCTGCCGACGACCAGACGCCCGGCGGCCATCCCGTGGCCGTGGCCAGCTACTCCTGGTGGCAGCGCCGTTTTGCGAAGGACCCGTTCGTGCTGGGCAAAACGGTGACGATCAACTTCACGGCGTACGCCATCATCGGCGTGACTCCACCCGAGTTCTTTGGCACCACGGTGGGACGGGCGCCCGACCTCTGGATTCCTCTGGCCATGGAGAAGGAAGTGTCGCCGGGCTGGAATGGTTTGGAAAAGCCCCTGTTCCAATCGCTCTACCTCATCGCCCGGCTCAAGCCCGGCGTGAGTGCGGCGCAGGCGAGCGCCGACACCAATGTGCTGTTCCAGCAGTTCGTGCACGAAGCCGCCGGCCCGAAGCCCTCGCCCAAGCAAGTGGCGGCGATGCAGCGCGCGAAGATCGAGCTGACGCCGGCGGCCAACGGCCTGTCGCAATTGCGCCTTGAGTTCTCGTCGCCACTGAAAGTCCTGATGGCGCTCGTCGGGCTGGTGCTGCTGATTGCGTGCGCCAACATCGCCAACCTGCTACTGGCGCGCACCGGCGCGCGCCGGCGGGAAATTGCGGTGCGAATGTCGCTGGGCGCCGGCCGGGCGCGGCTGGTGCGGCAGCTGCTCACCGAGAGTCTGCTGCTTTCATTCGCCGGGGCCGCACTCGGCCTGCTGCTGGCCGGGTGGGCCACCCGCCTGCTGCTGCTGATGGTCTCCGGAGCGCAGGAAACGGTGCCGCTGCGGGTGGCGCTCGACGGACGGGTTCTGATTTTCGCCCTCCTGATTACCGTCCTGACCGCACTCCTGTTTGGAGCGGCTCCGGCGTTCCGCTCCGCGCGCTTCTCCCCGGCCCCGGCGCTGAAAGAGGGACGAGGGTCGGCGTCGGCCGCGGCGCGCAATCGGTTCGCGCGCGGCCTGATCGTGGGCCAGGTCGCCTTGTCCCTTGTGCTGCTGGCGGGCGCTGCCCTCTTCGTGCGCAGCCTGGTGAATTTGATGAACGTCGATACCGGCTTCAACAAGCAGAATGTACTGCAATTCCAGTTGGACGCCACCGCGGGCGGCTACGCGGAGGATGCGCGCCTGGAGAGCCTGTATGAAGAGATCGAGGGGCGCGTGGCGGCGCTGCCTGGCGTGAGCGGCGCCAGTATGTCGTTCTTTACCTTCAACCAGGGAGGCTGGACCAGCGGCATCAGGGTGCCGGGCCGCTCGCAGAACGAGAAGGACCCCGAAGTTGCCAATAACATTGTGGGCCCGCAGTATTTCGAGGTGATGGGCATTCCCCTCGTCCTGGGGCGAACGCTGTCCCTCAAGGACACCGCCACTGCGCAGAAGGTGGCGGTGATCAACGAAACCCTGGCCAAGACTTACTTTCCGGGCGGATCGCCCCTCGGCCGATCGTTCAGCATCGGCGACGATCCCAAGGACCAGAACATCGAAGTGGTGGGCGTGGTGAAAGACGCCAAGTATTTCTCCCTTGACGAGAAACCCAGGCCGGCGGCTTATTACGCGCACGCGCAGAACGTGGGTTACATCCCGAACCTCAGCGTGCGCTACTCGGGCGACCCGAGGGCAATTATCGGCGAGGTCCGCCGCACCATCAGCGGCGTTGATCGGAACCTTCCGGTGAGCGACGCGCAGACTCTGGAATCGGTGGTTGACGACGCTGTGCTGAACCAGCGGCTGATCGCCCAGCTTTCCGCATTCTTCGGTCTGCTCGCCGTGTCCCTGGCGTGTATCGGCATCTACGGCCTGATGTCTTACGCGGTCTCGCGGCGCACCAACGAGATCGGCATTCGTGTGGCTCTGGGTGCAAACCGCTCCGACGTGCTTTGGATGGTCCTGCGCGAGATCTTGCTGCTGGTGGCCATCGGCCTGGCGATCGGCGTGCCGGCGGCATTGGCTGGCAGCCGCTACTTGCGGGACATGTTCTTTGGGCTCTCCCCGGCCGATCCCGTGTCGTTGGTTGCAGCAACGGGACTGATGCTGGCCGTAGCGGTCTTTGCCGGTTACCTTCCGGCACGGCGCGCGGCACGCGTCGATCCCATGGTGGCGCTGCGCTGCGAGTGATTGACGATTCGCGATCTGCGATTGCCGATTGAGAAGGCGGTCGGCAGTCAGCGGTCAACCAAGAGACCGCTGGCCGCTGAGAGCTGATCGTTCATGGCTGCGTGCTGACGGTTGGAGGAGCAGACATGTCCGTATTACGAAGTCTCGCAAGCGGGCTGCGGGCGCTGTTCCGGAAGCGACAGACGGAGCGCGACATGGACGACGAGTTACGCGGCTACCTGGAGGCCGCCGTCCGCGAGAAGATGCGCGGCGGCCTCGGCCGCGAAGACGCGCTGCGGGCGGCGCGCGTGGAGCTGGGCAGTCTGGAAGCGGTGAAGGAAGAGGTGCGCAGCGCGGGCTGGGAATCGCACCTGGAATTGCTCTGGCAGGACGTGCGCTACGGCGCCCGCACGCTGCGCAAGAGCCCCGGCTTCACCGCCGTGGCCGTGGCCACTCTGGCGCTGGGCATCGGCGCCAACACGGCGATCTTCACCCTCGTAAATGCGGTAATGCTGAAGTCCCTGCCGGTGGCAAATCCACAGCAACTCTATCGTCTCGGCGACAACAACAATTGTTGCATCATGACCGGCGATACCCAGAACGGGGGCAGTTGGGTTCTCTACTCCTATCCTCTTTACCATGATCTGCGCGATCACACCGCCGGGTTCAGCCAGCTCGCCGCGTTCCAGCCCTTCGTGTCGGACCTCAGCGTCCGCCTCAGCGGTGTGTCCGCTGCCGCCGAACCCTACAGCGGCGAATTCGTCTCCGGGAACTACTTCAGCATGTTTGGCGTCGACGCCTTTGCCGGCCGCCTGTTGGCGCCCTCCGATGATGCGCCGGGCGCGTTTCCCGTCGCGGTAATGAGTTACCACACCTGGCAGCAGCACTTTGGACTCGATCCAACTGTCATCGGATCGGCCTTCACCATCAACGGCGTCGCCTACACGGTGGCAGGCGTAGCCCCGCCGGGCTTCTATGGCGATACTCTGCGCACCGACCCGCCCAATTTCTGGCTTCCACTCGGCACCGAACCGGCCCTGAATGGGCTGGATAGCCGATTGCATCGTTCAGGACTTTATTGGCTCTATCTCATCGGACGCTTGGAGCCCGGCGTCGCGGCCGCGGCGGCGCAGTCACAACTGACGGTCGAGATCCAGCAATGGCTCTGGCAAGCAGGCTGGGCCGCCGCTACACCACAACAGCGCAACGATAGAGCATTGGTCGATGAGGCTCGGCGGGAAATTGCCCGGCAGCATATCCGCCTCACACCCGCCAGGAGCGGAGTGGACCAGATGCAGACCGACTACGCGGCGGGACTGCGCCTGCTGATGACCGTCGCCGGCCTGGTGCTGCTGATCGCCTGCGCCAACCTGGCCAATCTATTGCTCACGCGCGCCACCGCGAGCCGGTTGCAGACGTCAATCCGAATTGCCCTCGGAGCCCCGCGGCGGCGGTTGATCCGCCAGATGCTCACCGAAAGCGTGCTGCTGGCGGCGCTGGGCGGCGGCGCCGGTCTATTTCTCGCTTACAACGGCGCGCGCGCGGTGTTGCTGCTCGCGTTCCGTGGAGCATCCTACGTTCCCATCAGCCCCGACCCGTCCCCGGCGGTACTGGGCTTCGCCGTCTTGCTCTCCCTGGCCACCGCCGTGGTGTTCGGGGCCGCTCCGGCGTGGATCGCGTCACGTTCCGATCCTGCCGACGCGCTGCGCGGAGCCGGCCGCTCTACGCGGGCGCGCTCTTCGCTGCCGCGCCGGTCTCTGGTGGTGTTGCAGGTCGCGCTCTCCCTGGTGTTGCTGATCGGAGCGGGCTTGCTCACCGGCAGCCTGCGCAACCTTCAGAATCAGAATTTCGGCTTTGCCACTGAAGGCCGCCTGATTGTACAC
>DATJAQ010000190.1:0-15904 GCA_035516075.1 Terriglobia bacterium
CGCCAACAGCACCTCACCGCTCGACACTCTGGGCGGCATCGATAACCCTCTCATCCGCCCCTCCAATTATGTTGTGCAGTTAACACACACCTTCTCGCCAGCGGTCGTTAACGAGCTCCGGGGGGGAATCAACCGTTCAGCTTTGCACCACTACCAGACTGGAACGTGTCCTCAATCGACCGCCAACGGTCTGCCCGGCACCATCTGCGCGGACGTGAGCGGCCCCTTCGATAGTCCCAGTGACAGCCAACTCGACGAGGAAGTGGGCACAACGATTGATGGCTACGACGACCTGACCATTGTTAAGGGCCGGCACACCATCAAGATGGGGATCGGCGTGGAGCGCCACCGGCTGAACAATTCGGACGAAATCATCGGCAACGGGGACCTCTCGTATGACAGCACGGACGATTTCCTTAACAACGTTATCGACGACTATTCCTTCGTTGGGCCGTTAACCCTCGGCGGCGAACGGCGCACCTACATCATGCCCTATGTGCAGGATACATTTAAGATTCGCCCCAACCTGACGCTCAATTACGGATTGCGATACGAGCATTATACTGTTCTGAAAGAGGCCTTTGGCCGCCAGGCCGTGGTGAAGGTTTCGTGCGGAGGCTTTTGCCCGAAGGGCACGCCGCTCTACTCGCCGTACTACAAGGATTTCGGCCCGCGGTTGGGCCTGGCTTGGGTCCCCGCGGGAAATGCGGGAAAAACGGTCATCCGCGCCGGGTTTGGGATGTACTTTTCGCCGAACCAGATGGACGACTTCACCGACGGGCACGAGAGTACAGACCAACGGTTTGATGTTTCCTCAGCGGATGTGCCAAATCTCGCCTGGCCAGTTCTTCCCTCCCTGCTTCCCGCCCCCTTGTACTCGCCGAAGGCATGGGATCCGAACCGCCGGGACGGATACTTCGAAAACTGGGATCTCACGGTCGAGCGGATGCTCCCGGGTAACTTTATAGGCCAGATTGCATACGACGGCAGCGAGGGGCATAGATTGTTCGGCCGATTACAGGCCAATCTGATCAATCCCTTAACGGGCCTGCGCCCCATACCCACATTTGGCCAGTACGGCGAGAAGGCTGACATCGGCAACAGCAACTTCCACTCGCTTCAGGTATCCCTGCAGCGCCATCTCACCAATGGCTGGTTGTGGGGGACGCAGTACATGTGGTCGCACGCCCTGGCTGACCAGGGGTTCGGAGCGGGCGACTCTACGACCAATGAAAACATGGCGTGTCTCAAGTGTGACTATAGTAGTACGGACATTGACATTCGCCATTCCCTTTCGGTCAACTCCGTTTATGAGCTGCCGTTTGGACCCGGCAAGCGTTTCTTAGACAACGGCGGCGCCGCCGGAAAAGTGCTGGGCGGCTGGCAACTGAGTGGAATTGTGTCGGCCGCGAGCGGCCGCCCGATTAACATCCTGGTAGACCGGAGCTCGTCCGACATGCTCGACGGCAACAAAAGAGCTCAGCGGCCGGACCTGGTCTCCGGCCAATCCCTTTACGGGGCCCCGCAAAACATCAACAACTGGTTCAATCTGGCCGCCTTCGCGACCCCGGCCGTTGACACATGGGGGAACCTGGGACGCAACATTGGCCGCGGCCCCGGGTACTATGAAATCGACACGGCGCTCCAGAAGGAGATTCCCCTCACCGAACGGCTGAAATTGGAGTTCCGGGCCGAGGCGTTTAACCTGTTGAACCATCCTATCTACGGCGATCCGGATTCCGATGTCTCGGATGGGGCCGGCGAGTTCGGAGTCGTCACCAGCGAGCTGAACTCCGGCGCCACGGGAATCGGTTCGTCGCGGCGCCTTCAGTTCATGCTGCGCCTGGAATTCTGAAGGGCCGGCGGTTGGCGCCCGCCGAACCGTCGGGCGGCAGCCGGATCGGCCGCTCGTGTCATACCAGCAACCTACTCACCGGGACCGGGGTTGGCACTTCGAGTTCCCTGCTCGACGGCGACTCGCGCCCCGGCCATCGGCCCCACGCTTCTCGCACGCCTGCGGACCTGCTTGACGCCCTGGACGAGTCCGCCCGATCATGAAGGGCGGGTTCCTTTCCGCCACAGTGATGGAGGCATCGGTATGCGTTGCTTTCGACATCGGTTGCTCTTGATCTTCATGGTGGCCGTCAGTCTCTTGGCGGGGGTAGGCTTTATACCGCGCCCGGCCCTGCTTGCCGGGCCGGCCACTGGTCCGGACTTCCGGAGAAATGACAGTGACCTCTCCCGCCCTCTGAAGATCATCGCTTATGGCGATACGCGCTTTACGGACCCCCACGAGACTTCGGCGACCAATCCCAAGGTCCGCCGATGGCTGGTGGATCGGATCGCCGAAGAGAAGCCCGATGCCGTGCTCCTGAGCGGCGATCTGCCCTGGCGCGGCTGCTACGCGGGCGATTACGCTGAATACGGCGTCGAGACCCGGATCTGGCGCGACGTTCACCTCAATATTTACCCGGCGCTCGGTAATCACGAATTGTCCGGCGGCCCGGACAAGCAGCAGTGCCTTGAAAACTTGTGGAACGCTTTTCCCGAGCTGCGCGGCCTGCGCTGGTATTCCGTCCAACTCGGGAGCTCCGTTTACATCGTCAACCTCGACAGCAACTCGTCGCTCTTGCCGGGAAGTGCGCAGATCAACTGGCTGAGCGGCCAGCTCGCCGCCCTCCCGGCGTCGACGCAGTTTGTGTTCTTCAACCTTCACCATCCGCCCGTGGTCGACTTCCAAGCAGGCGGCGATGCCAGTCACAACGGGCGGCCGAACGAAAAGGCGCTGGCACAGTTTCTCGCCCGGGCGCCCGAGGCGCAGCGCGCGCGCTTCATCGTGGTGGCGGGTCACATCCACAACTACGAACGGTTCTTTCAGGACGGCACGGTCTACCTCGTATCGGGCGGCGGCGGGGCGGAACCGCGCCCGATCGTGCGCGGCCCCGCGGATCTTTACCAGGATCCCTCCTTCCCGAACTACCACTACGTGAAATTCGTGCGGGACGGCAACGGATTCGCAGCCACGATGGTCCGGCTCGCCGATCCTGACGCTTCCACGCCGGCCTGGCGGGAGAAAGACCACTTCGAAATCCCCGCTCCGGCAAAGGCTGCGACGGCGAACTCCCATTTTTGAGGGAGATTTCGACCGGCGTGTGCCGCTTGCTCGCAAACCATTTCAGCAGTTGACATTGGGACGGCGCAGCGGTAGGTTCGGGTCCTGGCGTATTTCGTCCGGTGGCGTTGACCCTCAGGCCCCGCGGTGCGGGGCGGCCCCGATTCCAGGCTGGCATTCAGCCGCGCTCGGGAGAACGCGAGGCCCCGCATGAAGACAATCGAGAGAGCCCGCGCATCGTCGGCACTCACGAGGCGCCAGTTTCTGGCCCGGGCCGCGGCGGCGGGTGCGTCGGCCGCGGGGACTGCGCTCGCGCCTGCCATCGTTCTGGGAAAGGCGAACAAATCCGGCAGCCGCGTGGTGCTGGGCACGGGCGCGCACACCTACGAACTTGTGCCGGGATGGGGCCAGCTTCCGAACGGCGTCAAGTACGGCTACACCCACGGCGTGCAAATTGACCAGCACAACCGCGTGATCGTTCATAACCAGAGCAAGGACGCGGTGATCATTTTCGATCACAAGGGCAGGTTCGTGAAGTCGTGGGGCCCCGAATTCCAGAAGGGCGCGCACGGGTGCCTGCTGCGCAAGGAAGAGGGCACGGAATACCTCTATTTGTCGGACTACGAGCGCCACATCGTGGTGAAAACCACCCTGGACGGCGAGACCCTCTGGACGCTTAATTGGCCGCAGGATTCGGGCGTATATAAAGAGGAGGCGCAATTCAAGCCCACCAACACCGTGGTGGCGCCGAACGGCGACATCTACGTGGCCGACGGCTACGGCCTGAGCTACGTCCACCAGTACAACCCCAAGCGCGAGCGCATCCGCACTTGGGGCGGCAAGGGCAGCGAGCCAGGCAAGCTCGATTGTCCGCACGGTATCTGGGTGGACACGCGCGGCGCCGAGCCTATAATTGTAGTAGCCGACCGCTCCAACGCCCGCCTCCAGACGTTCACCCTGGACGGCAAGCACCTCGGATTCTACTCCGACGCCATGCGCCGGCCCTGCCACTTCGATCAGGTCAAAAACGGCGACCTGCTGATTCCGGACCTCTGGGGCGTGGTCACGATCTACGACAAGGCCAATCAGCCCGTAACGCAACTCGGCGACAATCAGGGCGTGTGGGAAAAGCCCGGCTGGCCCAATCTGCCCGATAACACGTGGGTGCCCGGCAAATTCATTTCGCCCCACGCCGCCTGCTGGGACAGGCGCGGCGATATGTACGTGGTGGAGTGGATTCAAGAGGGGCGGGTTACCAAGCTGCGGAGAGTGTGAGCGAGTACAAAGGAGTCGCGAGTGTCAAGTGGCAAGTCACTCCCTTTCATTGAGCGATTCCCGTCACTCACCGGTCTTGTCACTTGCTACTTGCCACTTGTTCGTAGCGTGCTCGACTCCTCCGGCGGGAGTAAGACACGATGTTTCGATTAGACGCTGATAGAAAAGTTGAATTCTGCGATGGCGTCACCCGCCGCGACTTTCTGCACGCCGGGGCCCTCGGCTTCCTCGGCCTCACGCTTCCGGAGTTCTTCAGCCTGAAAGCCGCGGGCGCCGTCGATCCCGCCAAGGACGTGAACTGCATCCAGTTGATGCTGGTCGGCGGGCCCAGCCAGCTCGACACCTGGGATATGAAGCCCGACGCGCCCGCCTCCATTCGCGGCCCCTACAAGCCCATTAAGACGAACGTCCCCGGTATCGAAGTCTCCGAGATCTTTCCGCGCATGGCGAAGCACGCGGACAAGTTTTCCCTGCTGCGCTCCGTCTACCACACGGCGGCGGCGGTACACGACACGGGCTGCCAGATGATGCAGACCGGCCGCTTCTTCCAGGGCGGCCTTGAGTCTCCAAATTACGGCTGCGTGCTGCGCTTCGAGAAGGGGCCGCGCGGCGACATGCCGCCCAACGTTCTCCTGCCCTACCCCATCGGGCAGCTCGGCGGCAACCTACCCCACGGCGACACGGCGGGCTTCCTCGGCAAGGCCTACGACCCCTTCGTCCTTAACGCCGACCCGGCCGATCCGAATTTCAAGGTGCCCGACATGTTGCCGCCCGACTACATCTCGGCGGTGCGCGTCGACCGGCGGCGAAGCTGGCGCAATGAGATTGATCAGTCGGTGAAGTATTTTGAGGCTTCGAACCAGGACGCCAAGCTGATGGACGCCACCTTCGATCAGGCCTACACCCTGATGACCTCCGCCAAGGCGCGCGAGGCTTTCGAGCTCACCCAGGAGCCCGAGGACGTACGCAAGCGCTACGGCTTGAACCGCTTCGGCCAGGGGTGCTTGCTGGCGCGGCGCCTGGTGGAGCGCGGCGTGCGCTTTGTGACCATCAACATGTTCGAAACCGTCTTTAACGAGATCACCTGGGATATTCACGGTTCCGCGCCCTTCAGCCCCATCAGTTGCTACAGCAACCTGGTGGGCCCGATGTTCGACAACGCTTACAGCTCGCTGCTTGAAGACCTGAGCGCGCAGGGGTTGCTCGGGAACACCCTCGTGCTGGCCACGGGCGAATTCGGCCGCACGCCGCGCATCAACCCCGCCGGAGGCCGCGACCACTGGCCGCAGTGCTGGACGGTGGTGCTGGCGGGCGGAGGCATCAAAGGCGGGCAAGTGGTGGGCGCTTCAGACGCTATCGCGGCGGCGCCCAAGGACCGTCCCGTAATGCCGGGGCATGTGGCCGCCACGGTTTACAAGTGCCTGGGCATACCGATCGACACGGAGCTGAAGACGCCGCAGGGCCGCGTGGTGCGCCTGGTAGACCACGGATTGGATCCAATTGAGGAATTGCTGGCCTGAACGCGCCGAAGGTGTACGGCGAAGACGTGGTAACATCTTCAAAGATGCTTTCAAGATGTTTGAGGAGCCAAGAAGATGATCGATCTTAACGTCGCCGCCGACATTGAGCCACTCACCGGCTTCAAGAGAAACACGGTGAAATTTGCAAAGCGCTTGAAGCGAAGCCGCCGTCCGATGGTTTTGACTGTGGAGGGAAAGGCGCGCTTCGTTGTGTTTGACGCGAAGGCGTTTGACGATTGGAAAGACCGCTTCGAAACGGTGCTGGAGGTAAAGGAAGCGCTCGCCGAGGAGCGCGAGGGCAGACCCGCAACCGAGATCTTCTCGGAGATCCGCAGGAAGCGCTTTGGCTTATCGCGTCGTACTCGGGCAACGCGCTGAGCGGGCCCTCGAAAAGCTCGCAGAAAATCTCACGGTGGAGGGCTACGACGGCCTCTGGGACGCAGTGGACAGTCTGGAAGAGTTCCCCGAACGTTGCGCCTTCGCCCCCGAGCCGCCGTTGCGCCACCGTGGCGTCCGCCAGCTTCTCTACAAGGTTGGGCGGCAGGTCTATCGAGTGCTTTATCGCGTTCGGGGAGAGCGGGTCGAGATCCTGACGATACGCCACGGCAGGCGTCGGCCTCTGCGGCGAGTGTAGCGTCGGACAGCGGTGCGGCCGGTGGACGACGGTTTCAATCACCTCAATCCGTTGATTGCGTAGGTCGCGCGCTACCGGCGCACAATCGGGCTTGACTTTGCTGTTTACTTATGGTATACGTATACAGTGAATTATCATATTTGCGTTAGCTTACGCGGCGCTTCCGCGGCTGTGGGCCTGAGCCAGAGTTTCGAAAACTGCGAGGCGGCCTGGAAAAACGAATTGGACGGGCCAACTCTATCTCTGTCAATGAGTTACACGAATTTTGCGAAAACAAATTACAGGGGTTAAGCGCTTGAATATAAAAGGGTTATATGGTGATAAGCCGTTTTCATTCATTCGCGGCGCACAATTCTCGCAAAACGAATTGGACAGCGTATCTGGCTTTATTTGAATGAGATACAAGGATTTTGGCAAAACGAATTTCGCGGGTTAAACGATTGAAGATAAAAGGTTTAGGCTGGAATATGTGGTTTCCATTCATTCGCGAAGAATTGGCGCTGATTCCATGGCACTTAGCGATCTTGCAATGAATTGGGGCAGAGCCTGCCAGCAGCCTTCGACGCCGCGCGGCCAACGACAGCCTGCGAAGATCTCGCCTCAGCGTCCTCTGTGCTTCCCGAGCCTCAACACAGAGACCACGGAGAAACCTCAGGGCCCTCCTTGTTTCATCTTTTCCGGTCGCAGATCTCACGGAGTTCAACGTGACGGCGGCTCCCTATGAAACCTCGTAACTTCTTCTTGCTCGCTGCACTCGTCGCGGCCCTGTTTCTGCCTCCCGTGATTCGCGCCTCGCAGAGCGACCAGGTTCAATCGGCCACGTCATCCGAGCGCCGGGCCGGCATCGCGTTCACCGATGATTTCGAAGCGCCTGGGCTCGACGCCTGGCAGCTACCCTTTCCGGAGGATTGGGAGATTCTCAGCCAAAGTGGCAATCGTTATCTACACATGAAACGCAATCGCGAGCCCGCCGTGCCGCGGCGCCCGGTACAGTTTGCTCTGCGGAAATCCCTGAACGTGGGCAGCTTCGATTTTCACGCTCGTGTCCGCCGCGAAGGCCGGTCGATGATTGTGGTCTTCAACTACGGGGACGGCCTGCACTTCTATTACGCGCACCTTTCTAAGGACCGAGGCACCACGCAGCCCGTGCACAACGGAGTTTTTCTTGTGAACAACGCTCCGCGGGTGCGCATCGCCGGCTTGGAGGCACCCCCGGCGCTGCCCGACACGGAGTGGCATCGAATTCGAATCGCGCGCGACGTTGCGAGCGGTCGGATCTCCGTTTGGAGTGATGTGCAGACCGGGCCTCTGTTCACCGTTGTGGACCGCACTTTTACCTGCGGGGCGATTGGCATTGGGTCGTTCGATGAAACCGGCGACTTCGATGACGTGGCATTAGAATCAAACGATGCCGGGTGCGCGCCGAGGCCGGTGGCCGGCATCGTGCCCGCCGATCACTCCCACCACGGCCGCTGCTCCAAGGACCTGAGCCAGCCATGAAACCTCGCAACTTTCTCGTGCTTGTCGCACTCATGGCCGCCCTGGCACTGCCCTACTTGATTCGCGCTTCGCAGAGCGATCAGGCTGAATCGGCCGCACCAACCCAGCGCGACGCGCCTTACCATCAGACGGACATGTCGAAGGCGGCCCAGCGCCCGGCCACCCCGCCCAAGGCGAGCCCCGAGCCGGCACTTGCCGCCGCGCACAGCGCTAATGCGAGAGTCCCGCTGAGCAAGATCGAAATTTTGCCACCGTCTATCGCGTTTGTCGGGCCGCGATACAGCCAGCGCCTGGTGGTGGAAGGCACCTACGCCGACGGGCATCAGGAGGACTTGACGACTCAGGCCCGGATCACGTCCTCGAACCCGCAGGTGGCGCTGGTTGACGGCGAGCACTCTGCCCAGCCGCGCGGCGACGGCCAGGCCACCCTCACCGCCACGGTCCTGGGCCACCGCGCCAGCACATCCGTGAGCGTAAAGGATTACTCAGTTGCGGCGCCCTGGAGCTTTCGCAATGACGTGCTGCCCGTAATGACGAAAGTGGGTTGCAACTCCGGCCCCTGCCACGGCGCGGCCGCCGGCAAAAACGGCTTCAAGCTTACGCTGCGCGGCTACGATCCCGAGACCGACTACTACACCCTCACCCACCAGGCCCTCGCCCGCCGCACCGATCGTCTCGAGCCCGCCAAGAGCCTGATTCTGCTCAAGCCCACGCTCACCATTCCGCACGGCGGCGGCCGCCGTTTCGCCGTAGACTCGCTCGAGTACCGGGTGATGTCCGGCTGGATCGCTCAGGGCATGCCGGCGCCCCGGGATTCCGACCCGCGCGTGACCAGGATTGAGGTCCTTCCGCGTGAGGCTTCGCTGCGCCCCGGCGCTGAGCAGCAGTTGATCGTGACGGCGCTGCTTTCGGATGGCCGCAGCGAAGACGTGACCCGCTGGGCGAAGTTCGACAGCGGCGACGAGGGCGTAGCCACCGTGGACCCGAACGGCCATGTCACCATGCACGGGTACGGCGAAGCTCCGGTAACGGTGTGGTACCAGAGCCACGTCACTTTTTCGCGCCTGCGGATTCCCTTCCCCTATCGCCTCGATGAGGCGGTGTTCACCAGAGCGCCCCGTCACAACTACATCGACGACGACATTCTGAAGCACCTCGCGGTGCTGCACATCCCGCCGTCGCCTCCCTCGGGCGACGCGGCGTTCATCCGGCGCGCGTATCTGGATGCCGCCGGCATCCTGCCCACCCCCGCCGAGGTGGAGCAATTCCTGAACGACCCCGCGCCCGACAAGCGCGTCCGGCTGATCGACGCCCTTATGAAGCGGCCGGAGTTTGTGGACTACTGGACCTACAAGTGGTCGGACCTGCTGCTCGTTTCGAGCAATAAACTCTCCGACGACGAAATGTGGAGCTACTACAGGTGGATTCGCGCGGGCGTGGCCGCCAACAAGCCCTGGAGCCGGTTTGTGAACGAAATCGTGACCGCCACCGGAAACACCGACCAGAATGGCGCGGCCAACTACTGGGTGATCCATCGCGATCCCCTGGACACTTCCGAGAACATGGCCCAGGCCTTTCTTGGCATCACCATCACCTGCGCGCACTGCCACAATCATCCGCTCGCCAAGTGGACCCAGAAGGACTACTACGGCATGGCGAACCTGTTTGCGCGGGTGCGCCTGAAGACGTTTGCGCCCGGCGGATTCCGCACGGCGGTGGGCCCGCTCTTCAACGACGTTACCGTCTATTCGGCGCCCACCGGCGAGTTCACCGACGACCGCTTCATGATGGTGCTGCCGCCGAAGCCGCTCGACGCCGGCGCTCTCCCGGAGAACATCCCGGGCGACACGCGCGTCTATTTCGCGAAGTGGCTCACCTCGCCCGACAATCCGTTCTTCGCGCGCAACATCGTCAACCGCATCTGGCGCAATTTCATGGGACGGGGACTGGTGGAGCCCGTGGACGACCTGCGCGACACGAACCCCTCGACCAACGATGAATTACTGGACGCCTTGGTGAAGGACTTCACGGCGCACAACTTCGACATCGACTCCCTGATTCGCACCGTCATGCAATCGGCCACCTATCAAGCCTCCTCCGAGCCTCTTCCCGAAAACGCCGGCGACGACAAGTACTGCTCGCACTACGTCATCAAGCGGCTGCCGGCCGAAGTGCTGCTCGACGCTTATTCTCAGATCACTCAGGTGCCGGAAAAATTCGAAGGCTACCCCGCCGGCACACGCGCGCTGCAACTGCCGGATACGGCGGTGAAATCGTATTTTCTCAATGCCTTCGGGCGGCCGGCGCGCGAGCAGACGCGCGAGAGCGAGCGCACTTCCGTGCCCACCATCACCCAGGCGCTGCACATCATCAACGGCGATACGCTCAACCAGAAGCTGCGGGCGCCGGGCAGCGCGATCGACATGCTGCTGAAGCTCGGCTTCTCGGATGAGCGCATCGTGGATTACCTGTACCTCGCGGCCTTCAGCCGCCACCCCACGGATGCCGAGCGCACGGCTCTGGTGAAGGCGCTCGCGGCAGCGGAGGAACAGAAGGCGCCGGGCGCCGACGACGCGCGGCGCGCAGCGCTGATCGATATGACCTGGGCGATGCTCACGAGCGAAGAGCTGATGTTTAACCATTAGAACGAAGTGGTCAGTGATAAGGGGGGCGGTGGCGAGTGGTCGGAGTTCGGTCAGCACATTTGAGAAGCCACTCATCAACTGTCCATCGGCTGCATGGTTGTGGCCGCCGTGATTGCCATAATCCAAAACCTCAACACAGAGGCCACGGAGAATCCTCAACGCCCTCCGTATCTCGCGTCTGCTAGCCACGGAGGGCACGGAGCGTAAGGCTCTTCTGACCGAGTGAGATGCCGGTAAAATGACCGAACGGGAGCGCCTGAACAGGATCACGGAGACAATCATTGGCGCCGCCATTCACGTGCACCGGGCTCTGGGTCCGGGCTTATTGGAGTCAGCGTATCAGGCTTGCCTGGCGTTCGAGATTGGAAAACGAGGACTCGTGGTTGAGCAGCAAAGGCCGCTACCGCTGATCTACGAGCAGGTCAAGCTTGAGTGTGGGTACAGGGCCGATCTCATCGTTGAAAACTCGGTGGTCGTTGAGGTCAAATCGATTGAGAGTCTGGCTCCCATCCACGAAGCTCAGACTCTCTCGTATCTGAGGCTTTCAGCTTGCAAGCTGGCTTTGCTTATCAACTTCAATGTCGTGATGCTCAAGGACGGCGTGCGACGATTTGTTAACGGGAAGATATGAGGACTTCATCGTGAACGACACGGACGGCACTCCCCTTGATGGTGGCCCGAGACAGGTCTGCGATTTTCAGGTTCCCATCACGCTGACACCGGATGGACGAATATCTCTGCGCCCTCTGTGCTCCGAAGTTCTGAGCAGCAGAAAAACCAGACACGTACGCTCTGCGATCTCTGTGTTGAAGGCTCTGTCTTCGATGATGAGGATCGTAACAGCCGGCCTGGCAGGTCTGGCACTGGCGCTGGTCTGGCCGGAGTTGAGTGGCGGAGCGATCCTCCAAGCCCGGACGGACGCTGCTGCCAGTCCGAACTTCGGCGCGGATATAGCCCCCATCCTCAAGAAGAACTGCCTGGCTTGCCACTCCAGCGCCGCTAAAATGGGCGGACTGGTGATGGAGAGTTACGATGCGCTGATGAAGGGCGGCGCGCACGGGCGGGTGATCGTTCCCGGCAAGGCGGAGGGAAGCCGGTTAATTCAGATGCTGGAAGGAAAGATCCAGCCCCGCATGCCTTTCAACGGCGAACCACTCCCCTCGGCGGACATCGCCGCCATCAAGGCCTGGATTAACGCCGGCGCCGCCGGCCCTGCGCCCGGCGACGCCGCCGTGTCCATCATCCCGCTCGCCATCCCCGACCTTAAGCCCGAGGTTCCGGTGGTATCGCCGGTGGCCTCGGTGAGTTTTTCGCCCGACGGCAAGCTTTTGGCGGTGGGAGGATATCAGACCGTCAAGCTTCTCGATCCGGCCTCTCAAAACCTGGTCGCCACACTCCCCGGTCACGCGGATTATGTGCGATCGCTCGCCTTCAGTCCCGACGGCAGAATGCTTGCGGCCGGAGGCGGCCCCTGCCAGCGGAGCGGCGAAATCAAGATCTGGGACCTCCGGTCGCACCAGCTTCTGAAAACGATGCAGGGCCACAAGGACTGCATTTACTCGGTGGCCTGGAGCCCGGACGGCACACTGATTGCCTCGGGCAGCTACGACAAGATGGTGAAACTTTGGGACGTGGCGAGCGGCCGCGAGGTGCGCAACCTCCAGGACCACATCGACGCCGTGTTCGCCGTGGCATTCAGCCCCGACGGCAAGCGCCTGGCCTCCGCTTCGCAGGATCGCACGGTGAAGATTTGGGACGTGGCTTCGGGCCAGCGCCTCTACACGTTGAGCGACGCCACCGACGGCCTGACGAGCCTCGCTTATTCGCCCTCGGGCGCCGAAATCGCCGCCGCCGGATACGACAAGACGATTTACATCTGGCGCCTCGGCAACGACGGCGGCAGCCTGGCCCAATCGCTGATCGCCGACGAAGACAGCATCCTGGCCCTGGTGTGGTCTCCCGACGGCAAGACGATGATCACAAGCTCGGCCGATGGCTCCATCCGCTTTCGGGACGAGGCCACGCTGAACCCGATCGGCGTAATCGACCACCAGCCCGACTGGGTGGAAGCCCTCGGCCTGAGCCCGGACGGCAGAACGCTGGCGGCAGGCCGTTACAACGGCAGCTTGAGCCTGTACGACGTGAAGAGCTATCAGCCGCTCGGCGCGCCGCTCGTAGCATTCGGAGCGGCGGCTCCGGCGAGCAAGGACGAAGTCAAGCAGGCCGTGAACCGATGACGACGCAAAGTTGGAAACAGCAGAAAACGCACGCTCGCCTCGCCTGTGTAGCAAACGCCCCGATGAGCGAAAACTGGAGGCATGGGATGAAAGCGAAAATTCTTCTGATCGCGACTGTTCTGGCCTCGGTGGCGGCGCCCGCCATGGCTTTGGGCGCCGAAGAGCCCATCATCCCACCCAGCATTTCCAAGGTCTCGCCCGCCGGAATGGAGCGTGGCACCAGCGCAACCTTCACTGTTGAGGGGCGCAATCTCACTGGCGCCGAGCGCGTTGTGTTCGATGCAGCCGGCATCACGGCAAAGGTTACTGAAATTACGGATGTGGCGGAGAAGATCTCCGGTCCGCGAGCGGGCGTGGACCTTGGCGCCCAGGTGCCCCTCGGCAGAAAGCAGACGGCTGAGCTGGAAATGACGGTAGCGAAGGTGGTGAAACCGGGGCTGCACTGGTTCCGCGTGCAAACGCCGCTCGGCACCTCGAACCTGGCGGTGCTGGATGTGGGGGCGTTGCCGGAAGTTCATCAAGCTGCGCGTGCGACCGCCGATTCGACGGGTGCGCCGCAAGCCGTCACCCTTCCCGCCACCCTGATCGGCACCCTGGCGGAGCCGGGCGACGTTCACCGTTATGAGTTCGAGGGCAAGACGGACCAGGAGTTTGTTTTTGAGGCGGTGGCGGCGCCCCTCGGCTCCGCTCTGCGGTCGCTTCTCACACTACACGACAGCTCGGGCCAGGTGCTGGCGCAGGCGGGCCAAAATGAGGTCGCACCGGACGCGGTGCTCACCTTCAAGCTGCCCGAAGACGGCAAGTACACACTCGCCATCGCGGACCGCGACAAGAGCGGCGGCGCAGACCACTTCTACCGCGTGAACGCCGGCCCGTTGCCGTACATCACCGGCGTTTTCCCGCTCGGCGTGCGCGCCGGCCAGCCGGCTCAAGTAACCGTGCAGGGCATCAATCTGGGCGGCGCTCGGAGCGCAGAGGTGCAGCCGCCCGCGGTGGCCGACGGCTGGACCACCACGCCCCTCAGCGTTAGCACCAGCCAGGGACCTTCGCTCAACACGGTGGCGCTCGCCGTCGGCGACGAAGCGGAAATGCTCGAGCAGGAGCCCAACAGCACAGCCGCCGAGGCGCAAGTGATTTCGTTGCCCGCCACCATCAACGGGCATATCGACGGCGGCGCAAAGGCGGGAGGGGCCGCCGACGAAGACTACTTCCGCTTTCACGCTCAGGAAGGCGAGCGAGTTGCGATCAGCGTGGCCGCCAGCCGGCTTGGCTCGCCGCTCGACTCGGTGATCGAAGTTCTCGACGCCGAAGGCCACCCCATCCCGCGCGCCACGGTGCGGTGCCTGAACCAGACCACCACCACGCTCTCCGACCGCGACTCGCGGACCCCTTCCATCCGCTTGCAGTCAACCTCCGAGCTCCACGAGCGCGACTACCTGATGGTGGGCGACGAGCTTGACCAAGTCAGCTACATTCCGGACCAACCCGACGCCGACACCGACCTCGAGAGCATCAACGGGCTGCGGCGCGCTTTCCTCGGCACCTCGCCCGACGTCCACGCGGTGAACACCCCGGTGTACAAGGCCGAGATACTGCCGCCTGGCGCCGACTTCCCTCCGAACGGCTTGCCGGTGTTCCACCTCACCTGGCGCAACGACGACGGCGGACCGGGCTACGGGGCGGACTCGCGGCTCGATTTCGTCGCGCCCAAGACGGGCGACTACCTGCTGCACCTCCGCGACGTGCGGGGCTTGGAGGGGACCGACTACGCCTATCGCCTCACTCTGCACGACGCTCGTCCGGACTTCCAACTTCGCGCCGACCCTGACAACCCGAACATTCCGCGCGGCGGCTCGGCGCCGGTGACGGTCTCCGCTGACCGGCTCCTGGGCTATCAGGGGCCCATCGAAGTCGACGTTCAGGGCCTGCTGCCGGGCATCACCGCAAGCCGCGCCACCATTCCGGCTGGGCAGGACTCCGGCGTCGTGATTCTCTCGGCCGCCCCCGGCGCCGCCGCTGACGCACCGCCCGCCTCCATCAAAAACGTGGGTAGAGCCACCGTGGAGGGCCGCGAGATTGTGCGGGATGCCAACGCCGGTGCGCCGCTGCAGCTCGCCGCCGTGATGCCGCCGCCCGATCTCGTGGTGACGGCCGAGCCTAGCCAAGTAGCCATCGCGCCGGGCGAGGAGGTGAAGGTCACGCTTCACGTGGCACGCCAGAACGGTTTCAAGGGCCGCGTGCCGTGTTCGGTGGAAAACCTGCCCCCGGGCGTCCGCGTGGTGAATGTGGGACTGAACGGCGTACTCGTGACGGAGGACCAGACTACGCGCACCTTCACCTTGCGCGCCGAGGACTGGGCGAAGCCCATCGATCAGCCTATTTACGTGGTCGGCGTGGTGGAGTCGAACTCGTCCACCCTCCACCCCTCCGCTCCCCTGCTGCTGAGGGTGGAAAACAAGGAGCAAGCTGCCGCCTCGAACACGCGCTGAAGCACCGGCCAGGGTCAAGAGACAAAGTGGGCCCACCAGGACTCGAACCTGGGACCAACGGATTATGAGTCCGCTGCTCTAACCGACTGAGCTATGGGCCCTCAAGCGGGTCATCCCACGTCAGTGTATCAGATGCTCGCGCGGGCCCGAACCCGATGGGGCCGGCGGCACGGCCGCAGGGACCCGCAGCGCACCGGGAACGCCGCGGCGCGGCTCCGCAGGCGGAGACCTTACCCGGCTCATCGCCTCGAAAATCGAGCGAAACCCGCACCGCGGCCGGCTGATGCCGTCGTAGGCGCGCGACGAAATCCGTGGCCGCCTAGCTGCGCGGCAAACTCGGACGCTCCTTTTGATATCCGAACCCCGCATCCGCCTCGGCGCGTTTCAGATATTCGTACTGGAAGAGTCGGTCCACGCTCAGTCGGCCATCGATTGCCTGACAGCGCGTCATGAAACCTTCTGGGAGGAGAGGGCGCCTGTTACTTTCGCAAT
>DATJAQ010000191.1:0-5716 GCA_035516075.1 Terriglobia bacterium
AGAGGAGGGAACCAACGGGCGGCGCCGTCCGTATGGCTAAAGTGGGAAGCTGTTTCAAACCATCGACTGAGGGATGACGCGATGAAATCAACCAAAAGAGCGTTGACGATTTTCAGCGTGCTCGTGCTGGCGCTGGCTGTGCCAGCCTTGCTGCGGGCTGACTACCGGGTGGAGAAGCACCTGAAGCTCGCGCCGGGCGGCCGCCTGGTGATCGAGTCGAGCGAAGGGAGCATCACCGTCACCGGGGAGCCCGAATCGGGCGCGCGCGTGATTGTGACCTCAAACCACGACGACGTGGAGAAATACCTCGACTTTCGCTACGATGAGACTCCGGGCGAAGTGCGCATCACGGTGCGCCGCCGCGACAGCGGTTGGGGCTGGAATTGGGGCGGGCACCACGGCCTCAACCTGCACCTCGACGTGACCGTGCCGGAAGATACGGAGGCCGCGGTGAAGACCGGCGGCGGGGGCGTGGAAGTAACCCGGCTAAAGCGCGAGGCTCACCTCGACACCTCGGGCGGCGGAATACGCGCCACGGACCTGGGCGCCAACCTTCGGGCCCATACCTCGGGCGGGAGCATTGAAATTGAGCACGTGGCCGGCTCGGCCCACGTGGACACCTCGGGCGGCGGCATCCGAGCGGGGGAGATCGGCGGCTCGCTCGAGGCTCGAACCAGCGGCGGATCCATTGATATACGGGAAGTCGGGGCTGACCTGCTGGCGCATACCTCCGGCGGCGGCATTCGCGTGGAAGGCGCGGGCGGGCGTGTGGAGGCCGACACTTCCGGCGGATCGGTGGAGGTGGAGTTCGCCCGCGGCAACTCCCGGGGCGGCGACGTGGAGAGCTCGGGCGGCGGAGTGCGGGTGAGGCTGGACCGCTCGGTGAATTTGAGCCTTGACGCCTCGGCGTCGGCTGGCTCGGTGGTTTCGGACCTGCCGATTCGGGTGTCCGGCACGATCTCGAAGTCCCACGTGGTCGGCACGATTGGATCGGGCGGCCCCCTGCTGCGCGTGCATTCGAGCGCCGGATCCGTGCGCATTGAATCTCTCTGAACCTTGAACGCGTACCGGCCTGGGGGCACCGTCTTCACCGCGTGCCCCGGCGACCCCTGCGGCCGGGCTCCTTGCCGGGCGGAGCGTGCCAAAGAGCCGGCGGACCGCCGTGAAATTCTCCGTCCATCACGACGAGTACGCGGTGACGGCTGAGTTCTACGAGCACGTGGTTCCTTATCGCGGACGCCAGGATGTGGCCTTCTATGTGGAGATGGCTCGCGCGGCGTCCGGGGCGGTGCTGGAGATCGGCTGCGGCACCGGCCGCATTCTGATTCCCATGGCGAAGGCGGGCGCCCGGGTGACCGGCCTGGACGCCTCGTCGGCGATGCTGGCCGTCTGCCGCGACGCGCTCGCGGCGCAGCCGGAGAATCTGCAGAACCGCGTGACCCTCGTCAAGGGCGATATGCGGGCCTTCGATCTGCGCCGGCAGTTCGAGCTGGTCGTGATCCCGTTCCGTCCCTTCCAGCATTTGCTCACCGTTGACGATCAACTCGCTTGCCTGGCTGCCATCCATCGCCACCTGGTGCCGGGCGGGAAGCTCGTCCTCGATATTTTCAACCCCTCCATACCGCACCTCGCGCCCAACGAAAGCACTCCGCCGCTGCCGGAGGAGCCGGAGTTCACTCTGCCCGATGGCCGCCGCGTGACGCGGCGAATCCGGATGCTGGGCCGCGACCTGTTTCGCCAGACCCAGCAGGTTGAGTTCTCCTACATCGTCACCCACCCGGACGGCTGCGAGGAGCGCGTGGTCCAGCGCTCTGAAACGCGCTACCTCTTCCGATTCGAGGCTGAGCATCTCCTGGCGCGCTCCGGCTTTGACGTGGAGGACCTTTTCGCCGATTACGACAAGAGTCCCTACGGATCAAAGTATCCCGGCGAGCTGATCTTCGTGGCCCGCCGTACCAGCCGCCCGCCGTCGTAAACGCCCGGCGCGCCGCCTGGAAGATCTTCCCGGCGCGCTGCGCGGTCAGACCGCGGTTGTGGGTAGTTTCGGCGCGGTGATACGATGGGCTATCGAGGTTGCCCGCACTCACTTCGAATTTTCAGCGTCCTCAACGGGGGTGTTGTGTGCAGGAAATGCCTCAGTACGATTTCGCGGTGATCGGGAGCGGTCCGGGGGGCTACGTCGCGGCCATCCGCGCAGCCCAACTCGGCCTGAAGACCGCTGTGGTGGAGAAGGAAGCCAAGTTTGGCGGCACCTGTCTGCACTGGGGCTGCATCCCCACCAAAGCCCTGTTATTTGACGCCGAGGTCTACGATTACGTTAAGCGCGCGAGAGAATTCGGCGTCGTGTGTACGCAATTCTCGCTGGACTGGGACGCCATTCTGGCCCGCAAGTCCAAAATCGTCACGAAGCTCGCCAAGGGCACTGAGTTCCTGCTCAGGAAGAACAAGGTAGAGACAGTGCACGGGTATGGGAGGTTTTCCGGCAACGGTCGAATCAGCGTAACCGACGCTCAGAACAAGCGCCGCGAGCTCCACGCCAAACACATCGTGCTGGCTACCGGCTCGGAGGCGACGATGCTTCCGGGCCTCGAACCCGACGGCGCGACGATCCTCACCAACAAAGAAATTCTCGCGCTCAAAGCGATTCCGAAGTCTCTGGCGATCGTCGGCGCTGGGGCGGTGGGCCTCGAGTTCGCATCCATCTTCAGCCGTCTCGGAGCTCAGGTTGCGCTGATCGAAATGCTGCCGCGAATCGCGCCCCTCGAGGATGAGGAAATATCCGCCGAGCTGGAAAAATCGTTTCGCAAGCAGGGCATTGCGATTCACACCGGGGCCAAGGTCGAGAAGGTGGCCAAGTCGGAGCGAGGCGTCCTGCTCACGGTCGCCGGAGGCGACGGCAAAGCGTTGAAGATCGAGGCCCAGACGCTCCTGGTGGCGGTGGGGCGAGCGCCGAATACGCGTGACATTGGCCTGGAAAACACGCGGATCCGCTCGGAGCGGGGCTTCATCAGCGTCAACGGCTTCATGCAGACCGATGAGCCGGGAGTGTACGCCGTCGGCGACATTGTGGCTGCAAGCCCGTTGCTGGCCCACGTCGGACACGCAGAGGGCATCGTAGCGGCCACGCATGCCGCCGGGAAGCCGGCCGAACCGATAAACTACCAGCAGGTGCCGAACTGCACCTACTGCGAGCCCGAGGTTTCCAGCGTCGGACTCACCGAGCGGCAGGCGCGCCAGGCGGGCCATCGGGTGAAAGTCGGGAGGTTCCCGTTTTCAGCCAACAGCAAGGCGGATATCCTGGGCGCGCGGGCAGGCTTCGTGAAGATCGTGTCAGACGAACGCTACGGCGAGATTCTGGGTGTTCACATGATCGGGCCGCGCGTGACCGAGACGATTGCCGAGGCCGTGCTCGCCTTACGCCTGGAAGCGACCGCCGAGGATCTGGCGCACACGATTCATCCGCACCCGACGTTGAGCGAGGCCGTACTCGAGGCGGGCCACGCTGCCCATGATTGGGCGATTCACATCTGAAAGGGATTCAACGAGGATAAGCCCTCAGAGAGTACCGCGCAGCGCATGATCTGCCAGGTGGAACAATTCGGAATCGTGGACTATGCCGCCGGGCTCGCTTTGCAGCAGCAGCGCGTGGCGCAACGTAAGGCGGCCCAAATTCCGGATACCCTTCTGCTGCTCGAGCACCCTCACGTTTACACGCTGGGCCGGAACGCCCGGCGCGAGAATATTCTGATGCCGGCGGAATTTCTGCGATCGAAGGGGGCCGAAGTCTTCGAGACCGACCGAGGCGGCGACGTCACCTATCACGGACCCGGGCAGCTCGTGGGCTATCCGATCGTCGACCTCGCGGAGCACCGGCGGGACATCGCCTGGTACATGCGGTCGCTGGAATCGGTATTCGTTCGTGTCGCGGCGGACTACGGCGTCGAAGCCGGGCGGGTTGACGGCGCTACCGGCGTTTGGGTGGGTCGCGAGAAGTTGGTGGCGATGGGGGTGCACGTTTCCCGCTGGGTTACCTCGCACGGTTTCGCCTTCAACGTGAACACCGACCTGCGCTACTTCGACTGGATCGTCCCCTGCGGCCTACGTGACAAGGGTGTGACCTCGCTGAGCAGACTCTTGGGGCATCGAGTCGAGATGAACGAGGTTGCAAACCGCGTGACGGGACATTTCGGCGCCGTCTTCAGCCTCGAGATGGAGCGTCAGAGCGCCGAGCTTTCCGGCGCCTCGATTCATGTGTAGACTGTTAGGAAGCGGCGCACCCGAAACGATGGATGTTGCGTTTCGCAGGGCGAGACGAACGAGGCCCGAGGCGGAAGGCGCCGGGCCTCCGTGATGCGTTTACACCTTGCCCGCTTCGCCTGGCCGCTGTTGGACTTGCCCGGCCCGACACTGGACCATCACGCTTCGCGGGGCCGGGAGTCCATCAGGACAGGTACCCGGCACGGGCTGACGGCGGGGAAGGTGATTCGCGTTTGGCGGCCTCTACAGCGTCGCCTGGAGCCGGGGTGCTCAGCCTGTGTCAAGCGTGTTACACGCCAGGGAAGCGCTGTTACACGCTTCCACGGGGCATTTCTGGAGGGCTACCCGGCGGCGCTTTCCCCGCCGAACGGGGTAGCGGGGGTTAGCCGCTGTCCGGCGACGTGTTTCCGTGCCCTCGATGCGGTGTCGCGGCGTGGCCTGGAATGGACGCCTGCATCGGGGATTGCCGCACGGTTTCAGGGCTCCGAGAGTAACGCAACAGAATGAGGCAGCGGCGACAGGCGGGCCGGTGGATAGCTGACGGCTGCCACCCCATTTTGGAAGGCGATCACGCGCCTCTTGCAATGGGCCTCTTGTGATTTGAAGTTCGGCCGCGCCTCTTTCGCTCTGAGGCGAAGCGTCGCTAGAGGCCACGGCGAGCGTTTCGCGAAGCTCGCGAGCACCATCCCATGGCAGCCCAACTGACCCGCAGCCAGCACCACGACCTCTACTACTACCTGCGTCTCAACCGCCGGGTGGATGAGCAACTCACGAACCTCTATCGTCAGGGTAAGGTCGTGGGCGGGGTTTATTCCAGCCTGGGCCAGGAAGCGATCTCCGTGGGGACGGCCTACGCCCTCGGCCCCGATGATTTTCTGGGCGGGATGATCCGCAACGTCGGCGCCATGCTCGTCCGGGGCTTCCCGCCGCGGGACGTCTTCATGCAGTACATGGCGCGCCGGGACGGCCCCACCGGAGGCCGCGACGCCAACACCCACTTCGGGGACCTGAAACGCGGCGTGCTATCCCCCATCAGTATGCTGGGCGAACTGGTTCCGCTGTTGGCCGGGGTTGGCCTCGCCGCCAAAATCCGAAAAGAGAAGCGGGTGGGCCTCACCTATGTCGGCGACGGCGCCACCAGCACCACGCCATTTCACGAAGGCCTGAACTTTGCCGCCGTGCTCAAGCTGCCGCTGATCGTGATCGCCGAGAACAACGGCTGGGCTTATTCCACACCCGTCGAGCGCCAGATGGCCAACACCCGGATCGTCGATCGCGCCGCGGCTTACGGCATCGCCGGCGTGGCCGTGGACGGCAACAATGTGGTGGACGTGTACGAGGCCGCGCGCGAAGCCGTCGAGCGCGCGCACAAGGGCGGGGGGCCGACGCTCATCGAAGCCAGGACGATGCGGATGAAAGGCCACGCCGAGCACGACGACGCGCGCTACGTGCCCAAAGC
>DATJAQ010000192.1:0-5264 GCA_035516075.1 Terriglobia bacterium
TCCCGCAGATCCAGCAGACTGTGGACGGCGCTCTCGGGGTACTGGACCGTCAGCATATAGTCGTTGCCGGTCTTGGGATCGATCCAGTAACTGGGCGCAATCATTCCGTTCGAGGTCAACGCTGTGATGACGTTGTCCACGACTTCTTTCTGACTCAGGCCCAACTCGTCGGCGTGAAGACGGTCGATGTTCAACCGCAAGGCCGGGTAGCTGAGGTCTTGAGGGATGAACGCGTCTCGTACTCCGGGGAGCTTGCGGATAGAGCGGGCCAGGCGCAGCGCTCCCTGGTATATCTCGTAGAGATTGCTCCCGCTGAGCTGGACGTCGATGGGCGCGGGCAAGCCCATGTTCAAGACAGCGTCCTGCAACCCGCCCGACTGAAAGAAGGTGCTCAGCTCGGGCATTTCTGTTTGGAGGCGCCGACGAATCCGTTCCATGTACTCGTAGCTTCCAACGCGGTGGCGGGCCTGGAGCGCTACCTGGATGGAGGCGGTATCGGGACCCGAGTTGTTGGTGTAGATCGACGAAAAGCCCGGAATGACGCCAATGTTGGAAACGATCATCCCCAGATCCCCGGGTACGACCGTCTCCCGAATGATGTTCTCGACTCTCTTCACTTCCTGGGCAGTGACTTCGACTCGCGTCCCGGCCGGCGCCCGCAGATCGATCACAAACTGTCCGGCGTCGGTGCGCGGGAAGAAGGCGACCGCGAGGAACGGGTAGATGCCGAGACTCGCTACGAAAACGACGGCGACAACACCAACCAACGCCTTCGGGCGAGCCAGTGCTCTCTTCAGAAGCCACTCGTACCCGTCTAGGACATTGGAGTACGAATCGCGGAACCGGGCGTTGAAGCCGCGGGCCGGAGAGGGCGATTCTGACGAATCGAGCGGCCTCGCGTTCTCCGCGGGTAACGCGCTGCGCCCGAAGCTCCCGTCGAGCCGGGTCTTCATCAGCTTCGCGACGAACAGCGGTATCACGGTCAGGGCCACGAAGTATGAAGCGAAAAGGGAGAGCACCACAGCCAGCGCCAGCGCCGAAAACAAAAACCGGCTGACGCCATACACGAATGTCACCGGAAAGAACACAACGGCGGTGGCCAGGGTCGCCGCGAGAACGGGCATCGCGACTTCCCGTCCCCCAAGTTCGGCCGCCACGTCCGGGGCTTCGCGACTTTCGAGGTGACGGAAGATGTTCTCCAGGACCACCACGCCGTTGTAGATCAGGCGGGAGAACGCCAGCGCCAGGCCGGCCAGAACCATGGTATTGATCGAGCTACCGCCGAGATAAAGCACGATGAGGGCCGCCAGCACGGACAAGGGCACCGACAGGAACACGGCCAGCGTCGCGCGCAAGCTGCCCAAAAACACCAAGACCAGAAGGCAGGTGAGGAACAAGCCGATTGCCGCGGCCACCACCACGGCGTCGATGGCCGCCCTGACAAACGTGGACTGGTCGAACGCCACGTCGGTGCGAAGCTCCTTGGGAACATCATAAAGCTGCGCGCACACGGCCCGAATGCCGTTCACGACCGCAATCGTGTTGGTGCCGCCCCCTTGCTTCAGGATGGGTAGATAGACGGAACGCTGGCCGTCCACCCGCACAATGTTAGTCTGGATCTGATGAGAGTCCTCGGCCTTTCCGATGTCGCCCACCGTGACGAAAGCCTGACCGACGGTCTTTACCGGGACGTAGTTGATGTCCGAGATGTTCTGGATCTGACTGTTGGTGTAAATATCGTAGTCGTAGGGGCCGATCTTAGTGTCGCCGGCCGGAAGAATCAGGTTGGACTTGTTGAGAGCGCGCACCACGTCCATCATGCTGAGGTGATAGGCCTGGAGCTTCAGAGGATCGGCGTACACCATGATCTGCCGGTACTTGCCTCCGAACGGAGGCGGCACGGAGGCTCCGGGCACGGTCGCAAGCTGATTGCGCACCGTAAACTGGCCGAGATCGCGGAGCTGAGTCTCGCTCAGCCCTTCGCCCTTCAACGTGATCAGGCAGACCGGAAGACTCGAGGCATCGAACTTCATCACGACCGGCGGAAGCGTTCCGGGCGGCAGACGCCGAAGATCGGCCATGGCGAGGTTTGAAATCTCATTAACGTCGGAGTCTGAGTTGGTTCCGGGCTGGAAATAGACCTTGATGATGCTTACCCCCGGAAGCGAGCGGGACTCAATGCGTTGAATGCCGCTGCCCAGGGTAAAGAAGCGCTCGAACCGGCCGCTGATCTCGGTCTCGATCTCCTCGGGCGGCATGCCGTTATAGAAAGTCGCGACCACCACCTCGGGAATGTTGATGGCGGGAAAGAGATCCACCGGCATGCGAATTAGACTGGTCAGGCCGACGACGATGACGATGAGGGCGCCGACGACAATGAGATAGGGGTTGCGGATCGAGAAGCGGGGCATCACTTCTTCACTCCGTTCATCTCGAATTGGTCGGGACTTTCCAGTTTGGGCATCACCTTCTCGCCCGGCTGAAGCTGGGACTGCTGGCCGATGACCACCAGGTCGTTCTCCCGCAGGCCGGAGAGCACTTCGCTCTCCGAGGGCGTCTGGATCCCCAGGGCGACGGTCTGCTCTTCAATCCGATCGTCCGAACTCACCTTCAACACCCGCGTCTGATCTCCCGAGTGGATTAGGGCGAGTACCGGCACGGCCAGAGCGTCAGGCTTGCGCTCCAGGGTCAGCGTGGCATACGCGTACATACCCGGCACAAGTTCGAGCGTGGGGTTGGGGACGTCGACCTCCGTCGTCATAGTGCGGGTCGACGGATCGAGGCGGTCGGCAAAGCGCACGACTTTGGCGCGGTAGGTCTTCCCCACCGCCGGCACCAGGACAGCAACGGGCGTGCCGGCGTGAATTCTCGGCACGATCGATTCCGGCACTGGGATGTCGAGCCGGAGCAGGTCGTTCTGCGCGAGTTGCACGAGGGGAAGCGCCTGCTTTTCGGATGAAGTGCCCGCGGCCAGCATCGCTCCCGTATCCGCATACCGTGCCGTGATGACCCCGGCGAAGGGAGCCGTGATCTGAGTATAGTTGAACAGCGCCTGCACTCGTTGCCGGTTGTCGGTGCCTTGATCGAGGTGTTCTTGAGCGGCTGCCAGGCCGGCTTTCGCCGCCGCTACCTGCGCGTCCGCGGCCTCGTCCTTCCCTTGCGCGTCGTCCACGTCCTGCTCGGCGACGACGTCCGGGCGGTTCTTGAATACACTATCCAGGCGTGAGTATGCCAGGTGCGCAACCCGGTAATCCGCCTCGGCGCGCTTCAGTTCGTGCTGAGCCTTGACCACCTCCTGCTCGCTCTGCCGTACCGAGGCTGAGGCCTGGTTCAGCTCGTCCTGAAGCTCGGGCACCTCCAGGACGGCCAGCGTCTGGCCCTGCGTCACGCGGTCGCCCACATCCACATAAATGTGTTTCACATAGCCGGCGACCTTGGCATGAACCTCGATCTCCTGAAACGGCCTGAATTCCGCGGCGATACGCAGGGCTTGGGAGAGGTCCGCCCGCGCCACCTTACCCACCGCCACGCTCACAGGATTCTTGTTCCCGGCAGCTTCGGCAGGACTCGCGCTCTCGTGCGCGCAGCCGCCGGCGCCCAGCATCACAGCCAGCAGCAACGCGGTCACGGGCGCCACTCGCGGGCATCGCCGAAATCGCGCCAGCAGTCCCATCCCGAGGCTTAATGTGTCAGAGATCATGCAGTTGCTCCATTCCAATCTTGGTTGGTTGCCTTCCGCGCCACACCGCTCGAAACCGGAGTTCAGAGGCGAGGTTTGAGATCCTGCACGGACCGCAGCACGGCCTCGCGCAGTTGATCGAGGGCCGGATTCGGCGAGTCCGCCACCTCGATCACGGCGCTTTCGAGGGCCGCCACCCGCGCCGCCGCTGCCGGAAGGTCCCGCGCAATCGAGCCCGGAATCTTGATCACCCCGTGCCGGTCGCCGTGCAAGAGGTCTCCGGGCCGGACCGTCAAGCCGCCAACCTCCACCGGCAGGCCGAATTCGAGCATATGAAAGTAGACGCGAGACGGCACGACGTTGCCGGCAAAAAAACTGAAGCCCATCGACTCTACAGACGGCAAGTCGCGAACGGCACCGTTCGTGACCAGCCCGACGCACCCCAGCGCCCTGAAAACATGCGCATGAACATCGCCCGCGCAAGACCCGCGCCCCGGAGTCCGGTCCAGATCCTCCAGCACGACCACGCGTGGGGCTGGAATGGTGAGGAGGTAGTTCCACCAATCCGTGCGGTCCGGATAAGACCTCCCGGTCATCGGGGGTTCCGACGTCCGGACTTGGGCTGTTACCGCATAGCCGACCATCGAGGGAAAGTTGGGAAACACACACCGCACGCTCGAATCCATGAACCCTTCGTTGCGCAGGCGTATATCGAAATGCTCGATAGCATCGGCAACCTCGCAACTGGTGAGCCGGCGCAGCGGTTCCAGTTCTTCCGGGGTGAGTACGGGTACCATGGCCATACGCTCCCTCTCGGTGGTTGCATTCTCGCTGAGCGGCCGTGATCCGCAGCACGAGGCGGAGCCCGCGTCTGTGAAAATGGCCCTCGGCGACTGATTCTGCAGAAACCGCAGCCACCCGCTCGGGCGATGCTCGCGGCGGGAGGCGGCGAGGGTGTTTCCGGGTCAGGGTGCGTCTTGAGGCCATCCCATCCCTCCGATGACACATTCAAATCGCACCATCGGGTCGAGAATGTTCTGAGGACGGATTGATTAACGGCGCAGATCGCGCGGGATTAGGCAGAAGGAGGAGCGCGCAGGTTGGGGCCGCGCAGGCGCTCGCTGGCGCGAGGCCGGCGGCTTTCCGGCAGGACACTCGCCGTGAAGCGAGGTGCATCGTGCCGGGCGTAGACGAAAGCCGGCCGCGGGCCCACCGCCTGGGATGGCGCCGGGCGCTGCCGGTCACACATCTTGCAAGCTTGGGATATCCACTGGGAGTGTGTTTTGTGGGGTGGCGCGAAGCAGTGCTTCGCAAGCGTGACCACGGAGACGAGGCCCAGCACCAGGGCCAGACCGACGAGCCGCCATGAAGCAGCGCTGGGAATGCATCCGGTGATTCGGGTGTTTCCGCTCATACGACTCGCAACTGCCGGCACTTCAGACGACGTGATCAATCCCAAGAGCGTTTTGACGCTTGATTATAACCTTGGGATGCCTGAAACGCCAACCGGCGATTCGAGACGTGTTAAATGTTACCGCTGAGGGGCTGTCGAGACATTTGAAAATGTTACCCGTCGCGTCGCCGG
>DATJAQ010000193.1:0-7551 GCA_035516075.1 Terriglobia bacterium
GCTGCTTACTCGCAATTGGCCGTATTGCGAGCCCGCTATCGTACCCGAAATGTCGGCGTTCAACGACCCGGCGGAGGTCTGGGTGTAGGCGCCGCTGACGCCCAGAACGCCGGGAGTGGTTGCCAGGTCCCCGGGCGTGACGCTGCCGCTGGACTTGACGTTCGCCCCCAGCATGCCCCCGTTGCCGAAGACGGACCCTTTCTGAATGTTGACCGAGCCGGCGGCGGGGTAGAAGGCATCGCCGCTCGCGAAGTTCGCGGTGGTAGAGAAGGCGAGCACGCCATTCACCGTGAGCTTGCCGCCCGCCTGGTTGAACGAGCCTCCGGCGCCCACTGTGAACGTGCTGTCCTTGGAGATCTTCAATCCGCCGGCGTTGTTGAAGCTGCCGGTGGTGGTGAAGATCTGGTTGCCGGCCAGGGTGAAGCTGCCCTTGGCGCCGTTGGTCAAGAAGCCCGCCAGGGCGTTCCCCGACTTCCCAGGCTGCGAATACCTGATCTGCGATGAGGTTCCGGTCAGGGTGATATTGGCGTCGTCGGTCGCGATGGTGTTCGCTCGCGCGTTGTTCGTGCTGAGCTGCAGGGTGCCGGTTACGCTGAAGATTCCTCCGGTGAGGGTTAGCGTGGAATTGTTGTAGTTGAGAAGCGTGCCCGCTGCGCCCGATATTTCCGGCGTGGCTCCCCTCGCCACGGTCAGCGTGCCCGTATTGTTTAGGCCGCCGCTGCCGGGTTGAACGATCAGGGTCTGGCCGCTGGTATTGGCATTGACGGTGCCTTTGTTCGTAAACGTCAACTCGCCTTGGCCCGGGCTGAGTGCGGAAACCAGACCAGCCACCACCAATGCCGCAAAGACGGGCGCTCTGAGTTTTCGAGTCCGGTGTAAGAGTTGCGTCTGTACTATCATGAAGGCCTCCACTTGATTTCGCCCCGGCCAGAGCGGCCCGCGTGCAGCCTCGGGAGCCATATTACGAGGCGAATATCAGTCTTATAGAGAATCTAGTCCTCCGGCAGGCCGAGTTATATTCTTTGAGCGAACGACTTTTCAAGCGACGGGAAGCGACAAAACCGACTAAGCCTGTCGGCGAAAGACGTTATGGAGAGCGGTGAACCGAACTCGCCAGCAAAGGGCCGCCTCGACTCCTGGAAGGCCATCGCCGACTACCTGGGGCGCGAGGTCCGCTCCGCCCAACGTTGGGAGCGGGAGCGGGGATTGCCTGTGTACCGGGTGCCGGGCGAAGGTCGCGGAGTGGTGTTTGCCTTCAGCGACGAGCTGGACGCCTGGCTGAAGGGCCGCCGCCGAAACGAGGTGCCCGGCCCGGAGGCCAGTGCTCAGGACGGCGGCGCGGGGGTGGGCCCCGAGGAGCCGGCGGAGCCGCCCGGAGAAGGGCCGAAGGGATCTTCGGGAGCTATACCGGCTACCGCTGGTGCTGCCACGCCGGGCGAGCGGGCTGCTCGGAAACTTTCGAGCGGGAAAACCCTTTCGCTGATTGCAGGAGGTCTGGCACTGCTGTTGGCGGGTGCTTACCTCGGTGTCCATTGGCGCCCGATCCGGCCGAAACCGCTCCTCGGTCAGGCGAGACCGGGGCGCGTCATGCTGGCTGTGCTGCCCTTTCTAAACCTGAGTGGCGACCCCTCCCAAGACTACTTTTCCGACGGGCGTGAGCTGAGCGTGGGCTACATTTTGGAGGGGAGCGTCCGCCGTGCGGGCAGCCAGGCCCGCATCTCGGCCCAGCTCATCCGGGTGAGCGACCAGACCCACCTCTGGGCACAAGACTACCAAGTTCAGGTGAAAAACATCCTGAGCGTGCAGGAGGACGTGGCGGAAAGCGTCGCCAACCGGATTCGGGTAAGCCTGAGTCCCCGAGCCGGCGTGCGTCTGGCGCCGGTGCAGGCGGCCAATTCTGCAGCCTACGACGATTATCTCAGGGGCCTCTTCTTTTGGAATCGCAGGACGGCGCAAAGCCTGCACGAGGGGATCAAATACTTTCAGAGAGCAATAAGGGAAGACCCGGACTTTGCCCCGGCCCAAGCAGGGCTTGCGGATTGCTACATCAATTTCACAGCAGGCGGCGCCGCCAATATGCTGCCACAAGCCAGGGCGGCCGCTTTGAAGGCGCTTGCCATCGACGCCGGGTCAGCCGACGCACACACGGCGCTGGCGGCGATCGAAGTCTTTCAGGACTGGGACTGGGCGGGGGCTGAGAGAGAGTTCAGACGCGCTCTTGAACTTGATCCTAACGACGCCCACGCCCACCACTGGTACGCTAATTTGTACCTCGATCCGGTCGGGCGCCTGCGGGAAGCGATCGACGAGATGCAGAGCGCCCGGCAACTTGACCCGATGTCGCTCGTGATCAATACGGATTTGGGTTGGGCCTACGAGTTGGCGGGAGACGACAGCCGCGCTCTCAGTCAATATCTGAAGGTTCAGGAAATGGACCCGGCCTTTCCCGGCATCCTGAGGCTCGATTATTACGACCTCCGCAAGGGAATGTACGAGTCATGGATGCAAAACCTCTCGGCAGTTTTACGGACGTCTGGCTTTGCGAAATCAGCGGAGCAGATGAATCAGCTTTACTCCGCCCGCACCTGCGTCGCGCTGCGCGGCGGCCTCCTGGAGCGCCAACCGGCTATGCTCTATCTGAACGTGGATCCCGCGTACGCCGTAGTGCGCGCTTCCCCTTGTTATGGAGAGGTGGCGAAGCAAATGGGGCTGCCTCAGTTGCCGCCTTCTTCACCGGCCACCTACCGAGCCGCCCGAACCTCTTCCACCGTCAGGCCTCCGGAGGCGCCGAACTCAGCGAGCGCGACTGGCACTGAGCTCGGCCAGGTACGCTTCGGCGGCCGGGCTTTCCGCCAAACCGCTGCGCCACCTGGCCGGAGATCGATTATGGAAATCCTGGATCAGCGATAATGTGGCTGTTCTGAAAGGGGGAAATCAATGGGTACCCTTGCGACCATCATGGCCGAGCTAAAGAAGAAGGGCACGGAAAAGACACGCAAAATCTACGCGCGCCACGGCATGGCCACCGACAACATGTTCGGCGTGAGCGTCGGCGACCTTAAGCTTATCGCCAGGAAAATCAAAGGACAGCAGGCCCTCGCTTGCGAACTGTACGCGACGGGGAACCTGGACGCGATGTACCTCGCCGGAATGGTCGCCGACGGCTCGCTGATGACCCAACCGGAGTTGAATGCCTGGGCCGAGGGCGCCGCGAATCTGCAGATGATTGCGGAATATACCGTCCCCTGGGTGACGGTTGAGAATCCGCACGCTCGCGACCTGGCCCTTCAATGGATGAAGTCCAAGAAAGAGCGCGTGGCGTGCTCGGGTTGGTGTACCTATGCCGGACTCGTCGCCACCCAACCGGACGAAGCGTTGGATCTTGCCGAAATCGAGGGCCTTCTCCGTACGGCGGTCCGGGGGATTGGCAGCGCGCAAAACCGCGTCCGCTACACCATGAACGTTTTTGTCATTTCGGTGGGAAGTTATGTAAAGCCTTTATTGAAACAGGCGAAGGCCGCCGCCCGCCAGATTGGCGCCGTTTCCGTGGACGTGGGCGACACGGCGTGCAAGGTGCCGCTGGCCATCGAGTACATCGAGAAAGTCGAGGCCGCCGGGCGCATCGGCAAGAAGCGAAAAACGATGCGATGCTGACCCATTAACACATTGGAGACGGCACTGCGAGGCACGCGCCGCAGGCCACTCCTGCCCTGCCGCAGGCATCGAGACGGGGGTTCGGAAACGTTGCAGCATGAACGGGAGGCAACATGGCGCCTGGCGAGGACACTTCTTACATCGACGGAGCAACGCTTAAGTTTGGAGTTCCGGCACGCAAACCCGTCCGGGCGGCGGCAGGCGCGAGCCAGCTGGCGTTTCCGGGGTTCATTTACAACGGCGGCCCGGTGATCGCATCGCCTCTGGTCTACACCAGTTTTTGGGGAGCGCTGTGGAGCGATGCCGCTCACCAGGCGGCCGCGCAGCGGCTGAGTCAATACCTGCAGGACCTGCTGAAAAGCAACTTCATGAACATCCTCAGCCAGTACGGAGTGGGCACCGGGGCCGGCAGCGGCCAGTTCGGCCAGGCATCTTTCGTGGCCAACGTACCCAGTCAAGTGGCCGACACCGACATCCAGAACATCATTCAGTCGAACATCAATGCCGGGGTGCTGCCGGAGCCCTCCGCCAACAGCAATTCTCTGGGCTTGATGATCTTTTTGGACGAGGATACCGAGGTGAACGACCCTGACTTGGGCGTTGTGATGTGCGAGCCGCAGGGCGACACGGCTTTCGGCTACCACAACGGCTTCACCACGGCGGCGGGAAATCCCTTTTACTACAGCGTAGTTCCCGCGCTTGACGATGCCTGCCTGGAGAATTCGTGCGGCGGCGACTCCGGCTGCACGCTGCAGCTCAGCCAGACGCAGGAGCAGCGGCGCACCCAAGTGGCGAGCCACGAGTTTGCTGAAATGGTGACCGACCCGGTGCCGCCCACCGGTTGGTACGACCAGACCGATCCCAACAGCGACGAGATCGGCGACATCTGCAACGGGCAGTCCGACACTATCACGGTGGGTCCCAACACCTGGACCGTGCAGAGCATCTACAGCAGTACCGACGACCAGCAGAGCGGGGGCTCGAACTACTGTCTGAGCCAGGTGATAACGCCGGAGGCGCTCCTGCCCGGCGCGCCACAGCCATAAGCCTGGGGCCCGTGCCGACGCGCCTACGACGGCTGGGACTCGGTGACAGTGACGGGCTCGCGCAGGATGAAGCGCAGCCGCGTTTCGGACGGCAGTACGATGTTCTTCTTCCCGGTTGCGTAGGCCGCCGCAGTGCCTCCGCCTGCTCCCACGCCGGCGCCGATCGCAGCGCCCACACCGTGGCCCACCACGGCGCCGATCAACGCTCCAGCCCCGGACCCGCCGGCAATCCATTTGAGATTGTGTTTCTTGTGCGACCGGCCGCGCCAGCTCCGGTGGGAGGTCACGATGCTGTAGCGCTGCCCGTTCAGCTCGAAGGAGGTGATCGTCACGGACAACTCCGCCGGCGTTTTGAAATGGCCTGACGGCCGAGCGAGAAGCACGCGGCCCGTGACGTTGGCGCCCGAGGGCACCACTTCGGCACCGTTCACCTCGAGCGGCGCCGCCAGGGTGGCATGGAAGGTTTCGCCACGTTCACTGCGGGCGGATCCGAGCGACTCCTGCAAGCGAACCGCGATAGGCGTCCCGTCGGGAATCGTCACCTGCGCGGTCGCGGGCTGAGAGGGGCCGTTGGCGGAGGCGGCGGGACTTTGCGCCGGCTGCCCCGCGCTTTGCGCGGATTGGGCGGAATTGTCCACCGGTTGCACCGAGCTACCGCCGCCCTGGGCCGCGTTCTTCGACGCGTGCCCGCAACCGAAAATCGCCGCCGAGCCGAGCACCGTGAGAATCAGCAAGGTCATTCGCCACGCTCGCATCGTCGAGACTCCTTTCATTCGAGAATTGGCCGCAGGCCTTTCGCAGCCGCGTCCAGCATCCAGCCTCGCGTCTTCGCATACTGCGCCTTCCACATCCGTATGCAGGCTGCGTGCCATGGCGGCAGTATTCGAAGCAAGTGCTTCCCTTTGAGGAAGTTGGCGCGATGGCAAGGCACTCTGATTTGGGCGTGCCACGAAGCAAACTTGCACGCGGTTTGTAGAAACTTCACGAAGCGCGGCCCCCCGGCGCTGCGCCATCGCCTTCGTTTCAAACTGCCAGGGCGCGCTGAGGATGCGTCCCATCTACTGCTGTTGTTGAGCGGGCTGTTGCGGCCTTTCGAGGGGAGACTGTTCGGGAGAGGTTGGGGACTTTCTCTGCAACCGCTCGCGACCGTCGTCGTCCAAGGCCGGACGCACGCGCACGTCCACGGAGAGCCGTTGCCCGGCGTTGCCTTTGTAGACGCCGCGCACCGGCTTCAGCCCGGCACGCCGTTCTGATCCAAGGTCTCGGACGGTTTCATCCCCACACTTCTCCTTCAAGCTTCTGCCTCAGCAAGCCGAACTAGTAAATGAGGTTCCGATTCACGCCGGTTGCGAGCGCGTAAGTTCGAATCGGGCATAGTGTGTTCAGCGTTCCCAGTGCGGCATCGGCCAACGGAAGGCGTGCACTCAGGCTGACGAAGTTATGCTCCCTCCTTTGCGCACCTGCTTGGATCGCGCTCGCCCTATCACTATCATCCTGCGGCGGGGGTGGCGGCGCCGCCAGCCCGGCTTCAACCGTGAGTGATTCGGCGAAGCTCTCGATGAGCTCCGCCAGTATCGATTTCGGGCAGGTTACGGTCGGAAGCCAGCGCTCGCAAGCAGTGAAGCTGACCAATTCGGGTGGCTCCAATTGCGACGTTTCCAGCGTTAGCGTGAACGGGGCCCATTTCACCGTGAGCGGCGCCTCCGCGCCCTTCACGCTGGCTGCAAGCCAGAGTGCCACGGTCAAGGTCACGTTCGCTCCCGCAGCCACCGGCAGCGCCAGCGGCAACCTCGTGATCGCCAGTAACGCCGCCAACTCGCCGGCGACGATCCCGCTTTCCGGTACCGGCGCCACGCTCCTGCTCGGAGCCGCTCCAACCAGTCTCAACTTCGGTGACGTGATCGTGGGCAGCGGCAGCCGCCAGACGGTTACCCTCACCAACACTGGCACGGAAAGCGTAACGGTTTCTCAAGCCACCGCGACCGGCGCCGGCTTCAGCATGAGTGGCCTCAGCTTGCCGCTTACCCTGGCGGCCGGCCAGCAGACAACCTTCAACGCGACGTTCGCTCCCGCAGCCACCGGCAACGCCAGCGGAAGCCTGTCGATTGCCAGTAATGCCGCCAACTCGCCGGCTACGATTCTGCTGTCAGGAACCGGCGCCACTCTCCTGCTCGGAGCCGCTCCAACCAGTCTCGACTTCGGTAACGTGATCGTGGGCAGCAGCAGCCGCCAGACGGTTACCCTCACTAACACTGGCACGGAAAGCGTAACGGTTTCTCGAGCCACCGCGACCGGCGCCGGCTTCAGCGTCAGCGGCCTCAGCGTACCGCTCACCTTGGCGGCCGGCCAGCAGGCCACATTCAATGCGACATTCGCTCCGGCAGCCACCGGCAACGCCAGCGGCAACCTCGTGATCGCCAGTAACGCCGCCAACTCGCCGGCGACGATCCCGCTTTCCGGTACCGGCGCCACGCTCCTGCTCGGAGCCGCTCCAGCCAGTCTCAACTTCCGTAACGTGATCGTGGGCAGCAGCAGCCGCCAGACGGTTACCCTCACCAACACTGGGACGGAGAGCGTCACGGTTTCTCGAGCCACCGTGGCGGGAGCCGGCTTCAGCATCAGTGGCCTCAGCTTGCCGCTTACCTTGGCGGCCGGCCAGCAGACCACATTCAATGGGGCTTTCGCTCCCGCAGCCACCGGCAGCGCCAGCGGAAGCCTGTCGATTGCCAGTAACGCCGCCAACTCGCCGGCGACGATCCCGCTTTCCGGTACCGGCGCCACGCTCCTGCTCGGAGCCGCTCCAACCAGTCTCAACTTCGGTGACGTGATCGTGGGCAGCGGCAGCCGCCAG
>DATJAQ010000194.1:0-4468 GCA_035516075.1 Terriglobia bacterium
GCACAACTTCGAGGAGATCGTGGGCGAAAGTCCCGCGCTGAAGCGCATCTTGAAGCAGCTCGAAACCGTCGCGCCCACCGACGCCACGGTGCTTCTCCAGGGCGAGACCGGCACCGGCAAGGAAGTGTTCGCGCGGGCCATCCACAACCTGAGCCGCCGCCGCGACCGCACCTTCGTGAAGGTGAACTGCGCGGCCATTCCCGCAGGCCTGCTCGAAAGCGAGCTCTTCGGACATGAGAAGGGCGCCTTCACCGGCGCCATCGCCCAGCGCCCGGGCCGCTTCGAGTTGGCGCACCAGGGGACGCTGTTTCTCGACGAGGTCGGGGACATCCCGCTCGAGCTGCAACCGAAGCTCCTGCGCGCCCTGCAGGAGCGGGAATTTGAGCGCCTGGGCGGCACCAAGACACTTCGCGTGGATGTGCGCCTGATCGCCGCTACCAACCGCAGCCTCGTGCAAATGGTCGCCGACGGGCAGTTCCGCAGCGACCTCTTCTACCGTCTCAACGTGTTCCCTGTGCAGGCGCCGCCGCTGCGGGAGAGGCGTGACGACATTCCCATGCTGGTGAGCTACTTCGTACAGAAGTACGCCCTGCGCATGGAGAAGAAGATCGAAAGCGTTTCGAGCGAGGCCCTGCAGGCCCTCACCGATTATCCGTGGCCCGGCAATATTCGCGAGCTTGAAAACTTTATCGAGCGAGCCGTAATCCTCTCGCGCGGCCCCGTGCTGCAGGTCTCGCTCGCCGACTTGAGGCCCGGCGCCGATACGTCGGCCGGCTCTCCGCCCACCCTCGCGGCGGCGGAGCGGGAGCACATCAGCCGAGTTTTGAAGGAAACCGGCGGAGTGATTGGCGGGCCCAGGGGCGCGGCGGCGCGGTTGGGCCTGAAGCGCACCACGCTGCAATCGAAGATGCGGAAGCTTGGGGTGTCGCGCACCTAGGTACGGGCCGGGTACCTCGGAAAGCTTTGCTGCGCTCAGTGCACCCAGGCGCCGCTGGCTGCGACTGCGATTCCGGCGAGCGCCAGTGCCGAGCCCATCCCCCAGAAGAGCCGCTTCCGGGTGATCAGCGTGATGGAGGTGATCACCAACGCCGCCTCCAGGCAGACCTCGCCGAGGTCGAAACGCGCGGCCTGCCGTTCGTGCTGTGCAGCTTCATCCTCAAAGCCGCGGGCTTGCGCGCTCAGATCCTCATTCTCGCGCGCGTAACGCTCCGCTTCGCGGCCGTAGCGCTCCTTGGCCTTGGCTGCCTGGCCGGGGTCCCTCACCTGGGCCAGGCTCAGCAAATCCATGAAGAGCTCGTAGTTATGACGCCGGATGCTGTGCGCCTGGTATTCGGCCCAGAGGTCGCCCGCCCGGGTTTGGTCGAGGATCGCTCCGGTGTGCGCCCGATGCCCGGCCACGGATACGGCCGCCACCAGGACCGCGACCACCGACATGGTAAACGTGGCGCCGACCAGGCCCGAGTTCCCGCGGGCCTTTTCAGCATGCTCGTGCAGTTCGTGGATAGGCTCAGCCATGGCGGTGAACCTCGATTAGGGAGTTTGGTTGAAATGGGGGCAGGCGGGCCGCCGGCTGATGGCTGATCGCTGAAGGCTCCTGCCCGATCACGCCGTTGGCGAGGGCCGGCCGCCGCTCCCGTTGCCGGAGCTCTGCGGCGGCGGGCCGCCGGCGCCGTGGCATTTCTTGTATTTCTTGCCGCTGCCGCAGGGGCAGGGATCGTTGCGGCCCACTTTTTCCCGCCGGATCACTTGCTGCGGCTTCTCCACCGCGCCCGCGCCCACCATGCGCATTTCCTGCTGCTCGCGCCGCTTGCGCCGCTGATACTCGCGGATCACGGCCTCCTCTTCGTCCGGCGTGCGCATGAGGAAGAGGAAGCGCAGCGTCTCGTCTTCGATGCGGTCCATCAGCGCTTCGAACATGTCGTAGGACTCGCGCTTGTACTCCACCAGAGGATCGCGCTGGCCGTAGCCGCGCAGGCCGATGCCCTCCTTCAGGTGGTCCATGGCCAGCAGGTTGTCTTTCCACTGCTGGTCAACCACCTGCAGCAGGATCATGCGCTCGTGGACGCGCATGCGCTCGGAGCCCCACACTTGCTCGCGCTCCTCGTAGCGCTTGAAGACGATCTCGCGCAACTGGTTGCGCAGCGCGTCGAGCTGTTTCGGATCGAGCGTCAAGGGGTGTTGCCGCAGGTCCACCCCGAAGCGTCCCCAGGCCTCCGCCTGAAGGCCCTTGACGTTCCACTCGTCCGCGTGCTGATCCTTGGGGCAGAAGCTCTCCACCAGCCAGTCGATGACGCGCTCCACGGCCTCGCGCACGCGCCCCTGCTGGTCGGCGCCCTTCAGCAGCTCGTCGCGCAGACCGTAAATAGTCTCGCGCTGCTTGTTCATGACGTCGTCGTATTCCAGCAGGTGTTTGCGCGATTCGAAGTTCTGAGCCTCCACGGCCTTCTGGGCGGCCTCGATGCGCTTGGAAATCAGGCGCGACTCGATGGGCACGCCCTCCTCCATGCCGAGCTTGCCCATGATGTTCTTGATGCGGTCCCCGGCGAAGATGCGGAGCAGATCGTCCTCCAGCGAGAGGAAGAAGCGCGAGGAGCCGGGATCGCCCTGGCGGCCGGCGCGGCCGCGCAACTGATTGTCGATGCGCCGCGACTCGTGGCGCTCGGTGCCGAGGATGTGCAGGCCGCCGAGCTGAATCACGCGGTCGTGCTCGGCGTCGGTGGTGGATTTGAAGCGGGCCACGAACTGCGCCCAGTTATCCCGCCACTTCGAATACGCGTCTACGAACGCGTTGTAGACCTCGGGCTCCGAGCCCGTGGGCGGCCGCTCCGGCGGCTCGGGATCAATGCCCTGCTCGCGGTACTTCTCGGGGTTCTTGCGAAACTCTTCCCGCGCCATGAACTCCGGATTGCCGCCGAGCAGAATGTCGGTGCCGCGCCCGGCCATGTTGGTGGACACCGTCACCGCGCCCACCCGCCCGGCCTGCGCCACGATCAGCGCCTCGCGCTCGTGCTGCTTGGCGTTGAGGATGTTGTGCCGGAGATCCTTCCCCTCCAGCACTTCCACCAAACGCTCTGGAGTGCACTGCACCTGAATGAGGTAGTCGATGATCGCGAGCGTCTTGGGGTCGCCGCTCTGCACAAGCTCGGCCACGGGCCGTGCCCGAGATTCCTTGGCTTCGGGCGGCTCTCCGGAGTAGCCGCGGTGGCCTTGGCGCAGAAGCGCCTCCAGATAGGCTTTGCCGTTGCCGTTTGCGCCCGCCAGAAAGCCGGCGTGCGCGCGCTGGCCCAGAACCTTCTTGGCCACCGTGGCGGTGACGCCCGCGCGAATGAGCCACTCGATGGCCGCCGCCTGCCGCGCGGCAAGCTGCTCCGCCCAGCGCAGCAGTTTCGGACCCTCCAGCCCGGCGTCGCGCAGCAGCTCCTGCAACTGGGCGGGCAACAGCCCCGTCTTGCGGAGCTGCGCGCTCAACTTCTCCGATTTCTCGATGGCAATGGTGCCCACCAGCACCGGCTGGCCGCGCAGGTGATATTCCTTGATCTCTTCGATCACGGCATTGTACTTCTCGCGCTCCGTCCGGTAGACCACGTCGGGATGTTCGTGCCGGATCAATGAGCGGTTGGTGGGCACCACGATCACTTCCAGCTCGTAAATCTTCTCAAACTCGGCGGCCTCGGTCTCCGCCGTGCCCGTCATGCCGGCCAGCTTGTCGTACATGCGGAAGTAGTTCTGGAAGGTGATGGTGGCCAGGGTCTGGTTTTCGCGCTCGATCTTCACCCCCTCTTTGGCCTCGATCGCCTGGTGGAGCCCGTCGCTCCAGCGCCGGCCGGGCATCAGGCGGCCGGTGAACTCGTCCACAATCAGCACCTCGCCGTCCTTCACCACGTAGTCGCGGTCGAGCTTGAAGAGCGTGTGCGCGCGCAGCGCCTGGTAGACGTGGTGGGTGTAGTCGATGTTGGCCGGGTCGTAGAGGTTTTCAAGGCCGAGGAGCTTTTCCGCCTTGTCGATCCCGCTTTCCGTCATGCTGGCGGTGCGCAGCTTCTCGTCGACGTCGTAATCTTCCCCCTCCTTCAGGTGGGGAATCACCTTGTCGATGCGGTAGTATTTCTCGGTGGACTCCTCGGAGGCGCCGGAGATGATGAGCGGCGTGCGCGCCTCGTCGATGAGGATCGAGTCGACTTCGTCCACGATGGCGTAACGGTAGCCGCGCTGTTGCACCCGGTCGCTGAGCTCGAACTTCATGTTGTCGCGCAGGTAGTCAAAGCCGAATTCGTTGTTGGTGCCGTAAGTGACATCGCAGCCGTACGCCAGGCGGCGTTCGGCGTCGTCCAGGTCGTGGACGATGACGCCCACCGAAAGCCCCAGGAGGCGGTAGATGGGGCTCATCCAGGAGGCGTCGCGCTTGGCCAGGTAGTCGTTGACGGTGACCACGTGCACGCCCTTGCCCTCGAGCGCGTTCAGGTAGGAAGGC
>DATJAQ010000195.1:0-3242 GCA_035516075.1 Terriglobia bacterium
TGGCGCCCCAAATCAGCGTAATGAGGGCTAGCAATAACTCGGCTGCGGTGCGTTTGCTCAAACCCGCTCTCTCTCATAATTCACGGTTCACGGCCACAGGTGATGCGACGATTGGTAGTCGTTCTCAATTCTCAGCTCTCAGTTTTCAGCAAATCAGCGAAAGCGGGGAGTGTGAAACCTGAGAATTGCTGACTGAAAACTGGGAGCTCCCGTTACTGGCCGCCGGTCGCGCGGCGCTTCTTGTCCTCCGTCTCAGGCGTCGAATCACGGCACAGATCAATCAGTTCTGCCTCCGTTAACACCCGATCGGCGTGCTTGGCGCGGGTGAATATTCGGTCCACCAGCCCGTTGGACGGCTGGACCCCGTGTTGATGAAGCCAGAAAATCACGTTCGACTTCCCGCTCATAGGGCCAACCTCGATCCGCTGCTCGAGCCCAAACCAATGCGAAGGGACGCTGGAGTAAACCCGGTCGGCCAGCTCGGTGTCGTGCTTCTGATAAGCCTTGATCACGGCGGCCGCATGGACGCCGGTGGCGGTGCGGAAAGCGTCAGCGCCGAACACCGGGTAATTGGCCGGGACGGGCACGCCGAAAGCCTCCGCCACCGCATAGCAGTAATCTTTCAGTTTACGCAGATCACGGTCGATGGCGCCCATCAGCTTCAGGTTCACCATGAGCTGGTCCATGGCCGTGTTCCCAACGCGCTCGCCGATGCCCAGTGCCGACGCATGGACGCAATCAACGCCGGCCGCGAAGGCCGCGAGCGAATTGGGGAGTCCCATGCGGCGGTCCCGGTGTCCGTGCCAATCGATGCGAACGGGTTCGCCCGTCGGCCTCACCACTTCCTCGATGACGAACTTCAGCAGGGCGCGGGTGCCGCGCGGCGTCGCGTGACCCACCGTATCGCACACCACAATGGAGCGCGCGCCGCACTCAATCGCCGTCGTGTACAGCTTCTTGATCGTTTCCGGCTGCGCCCGCGTGGTATCTTCGGTGACGTACATCGACCGGAGTCCGAGGCTACGCGCATACTTCACGGCACGCTCGGTGGTGCGCAGCAGGAAGTCCAGCGTCCATCCTTCGGTGTATTGGCGGATGGGGCTGGAGCCGAGGAACGTGGCTGCCTCGATCTCGATGCCCGCCGCTTGCGCGATGTCGGCAATCGGCCGGATATCCGACTCCACCGTCCGGGCGGCGCAGTTGGGGCGAATCCTGAGCTGAGCGGAGACTATTTCCTTCGCCAGGCGTAGCGCGTCAGCCTTGGCTCGCTCGCCCGCTCCTGGCAAGCCGATATTCAGCGTGTTGATCCCCAATTCATCCATCAAGTGCAGGATGCGGATCTTCTTTTCGGTGGGCGGGTCGAGCGCGGAAGGCGACTGCAATCCGTCACGCAGGGTCTCGTCGTTCAGCAACGGCACCCTGCCGGCAGGCCACTCGGGCCCTTCGAGGCGGTTCCAGTCATAGATGAGGTCGTCCGTCAGCGTCTTTGCCATAAAACACAAGTGACGAGCGGCCAGTGACTTGCCAGTAACGAGTGACTGCCTTCTGCTCGCCACTCGTCACTGCTTCTTAAACATTCCCATCAAATTCACCGGCCGCAGGTCATAACGCAGGCCGGCGCTCGAATGATCCTGCGGCGCGGGCCGGTAAAGCGTGTGACAACGCTCGCAGCGGTAGATTTCACTTCCCTGCTCCGCTTGTTTCGGGACCTCCGCATCCGGCGCGTACCAGCGCTTCAGGTGTCCGACGCAGAGCTCACCCTTGGCATCCTTTTCATTGCAGGCCCGCTGTCCGGGCGCCTTGACCTTGATGGTGATCGCCACATTCCCCCCTTCCCTAAAAGGGATTCGGGATTCGGGGTTCGGTATTCGCAGAGAAGCTTCTTTGGCGCTCACAGGACAATTCGTGGCAAGCGTCTACTGCTACCTTCCGACTTCTTCTGCGAACCCCAAATCCCGAGCCCCGTTTCTTCCGCGAGTCCCGAGTCGCGAGTCCCGAGTCCCTGTTCTTCAGACCCTTCTGCGAATCCCGAAACCCGGTTTTTCCGCGAACCCCGAAACCCGAAACCCGTCTTCAGTTCATCGTTCATCGCTCAGCATTCATAGTTTCTTCGTCAGGCCCCCGGCCATTCTCGCCAGCCCACGCACGCGCGCCCAACCGCGGCCAAACAGGGAGTCCGTAAAGCCCTGCGCCAGGCGCTGGGCCTTGGGCCCGTACCCGTACCACCAGACTTTGTGCATGCCCGGCACGAGATCGACGTCAAGATATTTTACCCGAACCATTTCCATTAATCCAATTCGCCCGTGGGTTCGGCCTATGCCGCTGGCCTTCACGCCGCCGTGCGGCGCCTCCGAAATCCCAAAATAACTGATGCAGTCGTTCACCATGACGGCGCCTGCCTCAATCTCCCGCGCCAGGCGCTCGCCGCGGCTTCGATTGCCGGTCCAGACGCTGGCCGCGAGGCCGAAGTCGGAGTCGTTCGCCAACCGCACCGCCTGGGCTTCGTCGCGCACCACCATAACCGGCAGCACCGGACCGAAGGTCTCCTCGCGCATCAGCCGCATGCTGTGGTTCACGCGGACTACTACTGTAGGCTCAAAAAAGAACCCGGAGAGGCCGGGAAGGCCGGGCCGGCGCCCGCCGCACAGGACCTCTGCGCCCCCGGACACGGCCTCCGCCACCTGCTCTTCCACAATCCGCACCTGCCGGTCGCGGATCAGCGGGCCGACGTCGGTAGAAGGGTCGTCGCCTCTGCCCAGACGGAGCTTCTTCGCTTTCTCGACGCAGAGCTGGATGAATCGCTCGGCCACTTCGCTCACCACGTAAGCGCGCTCCACCGAAAGGCAAGCCTGGCCGGCGTTGGTGAAGGCGCCCCAGACGGCACCGCTGGAGGCGGTTTCGAGATTGGCGTCCGCGCACACAATCATCGCGTCTTTCCCGCCCAACTCCAATACCGTGGGCAGCAAGCGCTCCGCGGCCGAGGCCTGCACCCGCTTGCCGGTGGCCACACTGCCGGTAAACATCAGTTTGTGGATCGGCGCTGCGGCCAAAGCTCGTCCCGTCAAGCCGTCGCCGATGATGACGGTGGCGACGCCGGGCGGCAACTTTGCCTCCTCCAGGAGATCGCGGATCGCCAGTCCCACCTGCGGCGTGAGGTCAGAAGGCTTCAGAACCACCGTGTTACCGGCCGCCAACGCCGGAATGATCTCGTTGAAAGGGATGCTGAAGGGGTAGTTGGCAGG
>DATJAQ010000196.1:0-7064 GCA_035516075.1 Terriglobia bacterium
GCCCCATTCTAACTTCTGGGTGCTGATTTCCGCTTTTCTTGCCCGCCGCCAGCCGCATACCCTAGAATGAACCCAGGAGCTTCTGGACGCGTGCCACGCCGGCTTCAGGGGTTCTTTCGCGAACAACAGGCGGTGGTTGACGGGCTGCGAGCATGGTCAGTTTCGAAGAAATCGCCCGCAAGGTACAGGCCTACCGTCCCGGGGACGATCTCGCCCTGCTGCGCAAGGCTTACGAGTTCAGCTCTACCGAGCACCGCACGCAGAAGCGCCTCTCCGGCGATCCTTTCGTCTCTCATCCCCTCGAAGTCGCCAACGTGCTCGCCGAGATGAAGCTCGACGTGGTCTGCGTGGCCGCCGGCATGCTCCACGACGTTGTTGAGGACACGCCCGTCACCGGCGACCGTCTGAGCCGGGAGTTCGGCGCCGACGTGGCGCACATCGTGGAAGGCGTCACCAAGATCAGCCGGCTCCCCTTCGAAACTCCGGAGCAAAAGCAGGCCGAGAACCTGCGCAAGATGTTCCTGGCCACGGTGGATGACGTCCGCGTGGTGCTGGTGAAGCTCGCCGACCGGCTGCACAACATGCGCACGCTCGACGCCCTGCCGCCCGATAAACAGCAGCGCGTGGCGCGCGAGACGCTCGACATCTACGCCCCCATCGCGCACCGGCTGGGCATGGGCAAAATGCGCGGCGAGCTGGAGGACCTGGCCTTCCGCCATCTCGAGCCCGACGCCTACGAGGAAGTGCGCAGCGCGGTGGAGAGCCGCCGCAAGGTCGATGAGGGATTCCTGACGGAGGTCCGCACCCAAGTGGACCTCGCCATGAAGACGCAGGGCATCCCGGCGCGCGTGGAGGGACGTATCAAGCGGCTCTACAGCATCTGGCTGAAAATGCAGAGGCAGGAGATTTCGATCGAAAAGGTCTACGACCTGCTCGCCGTGCGCGTCATCACCGACTCCGTGCAGAACTGCTACGCGGCGCTCGGCGCCATCCACCAAACCTGGCCGCCTATTCCCGAGCGCTTCAAGGACTTCATCGCCATGCCGCGGCCCAATTTCTACCAGTCGCTGCACACCTCGGTGGTGGGGCCGCACGGCCAGCCCTTCGAGGTCCAGATCCGCACCGAAGAAATGCACCGCGTGGCCGAGGAAGGCATCGCCGCCCACTGGAAGTACAAGGACGGCCGCGAGGCGGCGCGCGAAGACGCGGAGCGCATGGCCTGGCTGCGCCACCTGGTGGACCTGCAACAGGAGCTGCGCGACTCCACCGATTTCCTCTCCACCCTCAAAATCGACCTCTACCCGCAGGAGGCCTACACCTTCACGCCCAAGGGCAAGGTGGTGGTGCTGCCCCGCGAGGCCACGCCCATCGACTTCGCCTACGCCATCCACACCGAGGTGGGCCATCACTGCGTCAGCGCCAAGGTGAACGGGCGCATGGTGCCGCTGAAGTCGAAGCTCGCCAACGGCGACATTGTGGAGATTGCCACCTCGCCCAGCCAGCGGCCCAGCCGCGACTGGCTCTCGGTGGTGAAGACTTCGAAGGCCCGCAACAAGATCAAGCACTGGATCAACCAGGCGGAGCGCGAGCAGGCCATCGAGATCGGCCGCAAGCTGCTGGAGAAGGAGGCGCGGCGCTTCGGGGTGGCCCTGAAGCACGTGACCGAAGCCGATTACCTGCGGGCGGCCAGCGACTATGGCTGCACCCACGCGGACGACCTGATGGCCGGCCTAGGCTACGGAAAGTTCGGCGCCCGCCAGGTGCTGGGCAAGCTTGCGCCCAGCATTGCGGCGGAGCCCGAGCCCGAGACGCCCCCGGGCCTCGCCAGCACCGTCAAGCGCGCCCTCGGCATGGAGCGCGACCTGGCCATCCAGGTGCACGGCCACGACGACCTGCTCGTGTACCGCGCCAAGTGCTGCAATCCCGTGCGCGGTGAGGAAATTGTAGGCTACGTTACCCGCGGCAAGGGCATCGCCGTCCACGCCCGGAGCTGCCGCAACGTCCAAAACCTGCTCTACGACGCCGACCGCCGCATCGCGGTGCAGTGGAGCGGGCCCAAGTACAGCCTCTACACCGTCAAGCTCGCCCTCACCACCGCCGACCGGCGCGGCCTGCTGGCCGAGGTCACCTCCGCCATCAGCGACGTCCATTCCAACATCCAGAACATTCAGGCCCACACCGGCAACGAGCGCGCCACCATCGACGTCACCCTCGACACCGTCGACATCCAGCATCTGCGCAAGATCGTCTCCTCGCTGCGCCGGATTGAAGGCGTCTACGACGTGAAGCGTATCACCACTTGACGCCACCCGCGCTCCGCGAACCCCACCCTAAAATTCGCTTGACATGCTAGTGAATTAGTACTATTCTCTTCGTGTCTATGCGACCGAAGAGCCCAACCCTCACCCCGCAGGAGCTCGAAATCATGAAGGTGGTCTGGCCGCTCGGCCGCGCCACCGTGCGCGACGTGTACGAGGCGGTGCGCGCCCGGCGCCCCATCGCCTACACCACCGTGATGACCATGATGAAGATCGTGGAGCGCAAAGGCTATCTGCGGAAGCGGCGCCAGGGCCGCGCCTACGTCTATCGCGCCGCCCAGCCCAAAAACCGCGTGATCCGCGGCATGATCCGCGAGTTTATCGATCGCGTCTTTAACGGCTCGGCGGAGCCGCTGCTGGTGCAGCTCGTGGGCACGCGGCGCATTCGGGAAAAAGACCTGGAGCGGATCGCCGAAATGATCCGGCAAAGCAAATGACCGGGCCCCTTTGGTTTTCGAACCTGCTGGCGTGGTGGGCGCAGGCTGCCCTGCTGGCCGCAGCCGGAGGCCTGCTGCCCCGCGCCTTTGGGCTGCGGCAGCCGCGCGTGCTGCTCGGCACCTGGAGGGCGCTGCTCGCGGCCTGCCTGGCCCTGCCGCTGGTAGAGCCCTGGAGGCGGGTGCCCGCCGCCGCGGCCGGCGAGGTCACGGTGCGTCTCGGCCCGGCCACCGCGCTCGGCGCCGCGCCGTGGCGCCTTACGGCTTACGAATTCATCGCCGCCGCGCTTTTGGCCGGCGTTCTGCTGCGCCTGGCTCAAGTGGCCTTCGGACTCGTCAGGCTTCGCGCCTGGCGCCGCGCGGCCGATCCCTTGGGGGCGCCTTTCGGGGCCGTCGAGGCCATGCAGGCCCAGGTGGGCAGCCGGGCGGAGTTCCGGCTCTCGAGCTCGGTGCGGTCGCCCGTCACTTTCGGCTGGTTCCGGTCGGTGATCCTGCTGCCGCAGCGATACCTCGCCATGCCGCCGCGTCTTCAGAGTGCGATCGCCTGCCACGAATTGCTGCACGTGCGCCGCCGCGACTGGCCGCATCACGTCGTGGAGGAATTTTTGCGCGCCCTGCTCTGGTTCCACCCCGCCGTCCTCTGGCTCATCGCCCGCCTGCGCCTCGCGCGCGAGCAGGTGGTGGATCTCGAAGTCCTGGAATTGCTGGGAGCGCGCAAGCCCTACCTTGAAGCGTTGTTTGAAATCGCCGCCGGCCGCGCGCTGGCCGGCGCCGTCCCCGCGCCGCCGTTGCTGGCGGAACGCCAACTCGCCGAGCGAGTAGCCCTGATGCTGAAGGAGGTTTCCATGTCGAAATCGAGACTGATCGCTTCGTTGACCGCCATTCTCGGCGCCTTCGTCCTGGCCGCCACGCTGGCGGTGTGGGCATTCCCTCTGAAAGCCGCTCCCCAGGAATCGCCCTCCGGCGGCGCCGGCCAGATCGTCCAGCCCTGCCCCGCGTCTGAGGCCGGCTGTCCTAAGACGGGCGTCGTGGCTGGCGTGGTGGGCGGCGTCTCAGGTGGAGTCATCGCCGGCGTGCCGGGAAATGGGTCCGCGGGAATCGGCGGCAGCGCCAGCGGCGGCAGCTCCGGAAGTGGAGTGGCGGGCGGCACGATTGGCGGCGTTCCGAGTGGAGTCGTCGCCGGTGTGCCGGGCGGAGTGGGGGGCGGCGTGATTGGGGGAATCCCCGGCGCCTTTCGTGCGCAAGCCGGCAGCGGCGGCAGTTCGTGGCAGCCGGAGCCCGTGCACAAGGTTCAGCCCACCTATCCTCCCGAGGCCAAGGCGGCAAAAATCGAAGGCGACGTTGTGCTGGGCGTTGAAATTGACGGCGACGGCAAGGTGACGAACGTCGAGGTGAAAAGCGGCCCTGAAATGCTCGCCAAGGCCGCCATGGACGCAGTGCGGCAATGGGAGTACGCCAAACCCGCCACCGCGCCCATGCACTTCGACGTCACCGTCAGCTTCACGCTCGCCAAAGACGCGCCGGATACGTCAGACGCAAAGCAGGCGTTGGACGCGAGGCAGGCCGCCGAAGCGAAGCAAATGTACGCAGCGAAGGTAGCGCTGGACGCGAAACTAGCCGCCGAAGCGAAGCAAACCTACGAGGCGAAGGAAGCGCTGGACTCGAAGCATGCCACCGAAGCGAAACAAGCGTACGCAGCGAAGGAAGCGTTAGACGCGAAACAAGCCGCCGAAGCGAAGCAAGCCTACGAAGAGAAGGAAGCGCTGGACGCGAAGCAAGCCGCCGAAGCGAAACAAGCGTACGCAGCGAAGGTAGCGCTGGACGCGAAAGAAGCCGCTGAGGTAACCGTGCCGGCATCCTCGTTAACGCCTGTAAAGAAGGTCCAGCCGATATATCCTCCTGAAGCGAAAAACAAGCACATCCAGGGTGAGGTGGTCCTGCGCATTACCGTCGAAAAGGACGGCCGCGTTTCCAACGTGGAATTTGTGAGCGGACCGGCGGAGCTGGTGGAGTCGGCCCTAGACGCGGTGAGGCACTGGCAATACGAGCCGCCCGCGCAGGCGCCCGTGGTCACAACCGTGACCGTGAACTATACGCTGGCTCCCTAGGCTGGCCCGGTGCCGACGCCGGCCCGGCCGCGACGCTCGCGAACGAGCAATCCGGCCTGTGAACGCGCCTGACCCGGAAGGGGCGAGCTAAGAGTCCTTCACCGCTTGCAAGAACTGCCGGGCCGAGCCCTGGATATTCGCATCGCACTCTTCGACGGAGATCTTCTTCCGCACAGCCTCTTTCACACCTTGTTTCCAGAGCTTCTTATCCACCTCGTTCGTCAACCACTTTGCTCCGGCGACTCCCACCAGGAACGCTCCGGCCAGCGCGGAAAAGGTGAGGCTCAACTGTTGCGGAGCGGACGCTCCCATTTTCGCTAAATCGACCGCCACTCCCGAACCGTAGAACGACCACGAGGCAAAGGCCGAGAACGCGCCAATGAGGACATTGGTGATGAAACCGGGACACAGAACCCCATGCAGATAGCTGGGGGCGACGAACCCGTTGTCGCTGATCAGGGCGTTGACGGCGCCTCCGATAGCCCCGAAAGACACCACCAATAGGAAACAGTGCCAAGGACCCATGATGCCCTCCTGCCATTAGTTTCGGTGACCGTGCGCCTGAACGATGCTGCCCCGCTCAGGCCGGGATTGACGTTGGGACTTGCTCTCCAGCTCGGCGACGGGGGTGGCATCGGCGGCCGCAAAGAACACGCGGCCAGCTTCATTTCCACGGCTCGAACCGCAACTCGGCCGGAGTCTGGTCGGGCTTCGGCTTCGCTTCACTCGCACGGCGCAACAGGTCTCTTTCTCCTCGATGGCTCAACCGTTGCCACGACTCCGAAAGCGGAAGCCATCGCGCCTCCGCAACTTCTTCGTTTTCCTGGAGCGGCGCCTGCTCCAGCACCCTCGCGCGCCAGAACAGCACGACCTTCGGAATTGAGTTCACCTCGTAACAGATGGACCCGAGAGACTCTCCCAGCTCGACGGTGCAGCCCGTCTCCTCGCGCACTTCGCGGACGGCGGCCTGCTGGAACGACTCGCCCTCCTTCAACTTTCCTTTTGGGAATGTCCAGTCGCCGTAGCGCTTGCGGTAGACGAGCATCACTTCCTCACCAGCCGGCGTTTCCCGGAAGATGACGCCTCCGGCTGCCTTGATCACGGTGCTCTCTTGCCCCACGGGCCCCTCCAGCGCGCTGCCACCCCAAATCTCATCGCATTATCAAACCCGCCTCAAGCGAAGTCAATTGAGCGCGGTGGTTCAATTCGAGTTTTCGGAGAACTTTTCGGGCACCGTCATTCCCGCGAAACCTGTCCCCGCGAAGGCGGAGAGCGGGAATGACGGCGAGGGGAAGGCGCCGCTAAAAAGTCCGCTCATCCCGCGGACATTTTGGAGTGCGGCAGCTTGCTGCCGCTTTCATTTCAGGCCAGCTTGCTGGCCGCGTTCTCGATCTCGGAGGTTGTCAGCCCAGCGGCCACCGAGCGAGCTCGCGGTGCACAAAGCCGCCGCTTGCTGCCGCTTTCATCTCAGGCCAGCTTGCTGGCCGCGTTCTTGAGCAGCGGGCTACCACCCCAGCATCCCGCGAGCAAGCTCGCGGTGCACAAAGCGGCAGCAAGCTGCCGCACTCCAGAGCTGCGCTAGACCTCCTCGGGCTGGACCTCAAAATCATCCTCCACGTTTACCTTGTCGATCTCCATTGCCATGATCCTCTTATAGAACGAGGTCGGGGCGCGGCGCTGGAACCAGCCTGCCGAGCACCAGGGGTACAGTGAGGGTTCACGGACGATGCGGTGATGGACCGCGTTACGGTGCACGTAGCTCAGCCTTGCGAAGTACGACTGCGGGAAGGTGAGGAGTGTTTCCCGGTATTGGAACCACACCTTGCGGCCCGGGCTTCCATCCCAACGATTGGCTTGAATGCTGGCGACGGAGTGCAGGTGCTGCGTCATCCTCCGCAAAGAAGCTGCTTCCGGCGGAGAAAGGGCCACGAAGTGGTAATGGTTCGCAAAAACGGCCCAAGCCTGCAGGTCCCAGTGATACTTTTCGGCCAGTTCCAAGAGCAGGTCGCAGAGGTATTCCTGCCGGTGGGGGCCCCGGAACACGGGAAGCTTAAGGTAGGTTCCGGCTGTCACAATGTACGCCCCGGCCTGCGTCAGTCTGTGAACCGGGCTGTGTGGCCAGTCTCGCATTTGGACTGCGGCAGCTTGCTGCCGCTTTCATTTCAGGCCAGCTCGCTGGCCGAGTTCTTGAGCAGCAGGCTACC
>DATJAQ010000197.1:0-6235 GCA_035516075.1 Terriglobia bacterium
GCTATCAGCGTGAAGCGCGCGCCGTGGCCGCCCGGGTGTTGGACCTCTTCGGCCGCCCCCCAGTCGCGGACTACGTTGTGCTCCCGTCGGGCTCCTGCACTTCGATGATGCGAGTGTTCTACCCGGAGCTGTTCGACCACGACCCGTCGCGCCTTGCACAGGCACGGGAACTGGCCGGACGCATTTTCGAGTTCTCGGAGTTCCTCGTAAAGGTTCTGAAGGTGGAAGACGTGGGGGCGCGCTTTCCACACCGGGTTGCTTACCACGACTCCTGCCACCTGCTGCGCGAGCTCGGCGTGGCCGAGGAGCCGCGCCTCCTGCTGCGGTCTGTCGCGGGCGCCGAGTTAGTGGAGCTCGACGACCACCGCCTCTGCTGCGGATTCGGCGGCACGTTCTCGGTGAAATTCCCCGAGGTCTCCGTCGCAATGGGCGAAGACAAGCTGAAGGCGGCCGCCGCGGCAGGCGCCGAGTACCTGGTGGCGAACGACTCCGGCTGCCTGATGCACCTGGCCGGCCTGATCCATCGCCGGAGTGCTTCGCTCAAGACCATCCACCTTGCGCAGGTGCTGGCCTCTCGCGGATGACCATGCCCACACCCAATGAGACAGCTCGGCCGGCCGTTCATATTTTGCCCGTCGTTGAAGGCGGCTCTACAACCCAGCCCTGGCCCCGTGGCGATGCCGCCGGAGCAGTCCAAAGCAACCGTATCCACGAGCTCGGGCAGAAGGTCCTTGACAGCCCGCACCTGACGGAGGCTTATCGCAGTTCAACTTTGCGCCTTTACCATCACCGCCTCCAGGCGATTGCTGAAGTACCCGGGTTCGAGCCGCTTCGCGAGCGGGCGCGGGCCCTCAAGCGCGAGGTGATCACGCACCTCGACTTTTACCTCGGCGAGTTCGCCGACAATGTCGAGCGCGAGGGTGGTGAAGTCCACTGGGCCGCGGATTCCGCGGAGGCATGCTCCCTTGTCATCGATATCGCTCGCCGCGCCGACGTCCGCGACGTGGTGAAGGCGAAGACCATGGTGAGCGAAGAGATCGAGTTGAACCACGCGCTCGAGGCGGCAGGCCTGCGCGCCGTCGAAAGCGATCTCGGCGAATACATTCTCCAGCTCGCTCACGAAAGCCCGGCTCATATTGTGGCCCCAGCCATCCACAAGACGCGCGCTGAGGTTGCCGATCTCTTCGAGCGCGAGGTCGATTCGAAACGAGCCGAAGCGCCGGAGGAGCTCACCGCCGTGGCGCGGAGGGCGCTGCGGGCCGTGTTTGCCAGGGCTGGCGTCGGGCTGAGTGGCGCCAATTTCGCCGTTGCCGAGACGGGCAGTGTGGTGCTGGTCGAGAACGAGGGCAACATCCGCTTCTGCACCACCGCGCCGCCCGTCCACGTGGCCCTGGTGGGCATCGAGAAGCTCATTCCCCGCTTCCAAGACCTTGCCGTCTTCCTGCGCTTGCTCGGGCGGTCGGGAACCGGGCAGAAACTCACCTCCTACACTTCCATCCTGACCGGTCCGCGCCGCCCCGGCGAGGACGGGCCGGACGAGATGCACGTTGTGCTTATCGACAACGGCCGCACCCGCGCGCTCGCCGACGAGAAAATGCGCGAGGCGCTCCACTGCATTCGCTGCGGCGCCTGCCTGAACGCCTGCCCGGTCTACCGCAGGATCGGCGGCCACGCCTACGGTTGGGTGTATAGCGGTCCGATCGGCGCCCTGATCACGCCGGAGTTTGCAGGGCTCGCGGCGGCCCGCGAGCTGCCGTTCGCATCGTCGCTCTGCGGAGCCTGCCGCGAGGTGTGCCCGGTGAAAATCAATATCCCGGACTTGCTCCTTCACCTGCGGTCGCTGGTGCAGCAGACAATTCACACGCCGAAGCCGGCAGGCTCTCTCGTGCAGGAGCGGACTGCCATGCGCTTCTGGGCCTGGGTGATGACCCATCCGCGCCGCTACGCCTGGGCGGCGCGCCTCGCGCGCCGCGCCCAGCCCTTGTTCGCCCGCCGTGGCTGGATTCGCAGCTTTCCTGCTTTCCCGATCTCGCGCTGGACCGCGGAACGCGACCTGCCGGCTCTCGCGTCCAAGCCCTTTCGAAGCCGCTGGCGGGGCCTCGACTCGAAGGGAGACCCACAATGAAGCTTGTGACCTACGAAAAGGAAAATGGTGCGGCGCCAGGCGTGGTTGTGGGCGACGCCGTGGTAGATGTCGGTGCGGCCTTGGAATGGGCGGCCCAGCTTGCCGTGCTTGATGAGACGACGCGCCCGGCCTTGAGTACGATTGCGGCGGGGGGCGCTCCGCCACGCGACATGATCGACCTGGTGAGCCGCGGCCCGGATTACCTCGCGGCCCTGAACCTGCTGACCTCCGCCACGGCTCGGGCCGACGCCTCACCGCCCGGCTCGCGCACACCACTCGCGAAGGCGCGTTTGCGCGCCCCGATCACTCGCCCACCGAAAATCACCTGCGTGGGCTTGAACTACGCCGACCACGCCCACGAGCAGGGTATCGAGCCGCCTGAGGTCCCCGTGTTCTTCCTCAAGTCGTCCAACACCATCGCAGGCCCAGGCGATCCCATTCGCATTCCGCCGAACACCGCCCAGCCCGACTACGAGGCGGAGCTGGCGGTGGTGATCGGCAAGGGTGGGAGCCGCATTCCCCGCGAGCGCGTCTGGGAGCACGTGGCCGGCTACACGATTCTGAACGACGTGACGGCTCGCGATATGCAACACGGCGACCAGCAGTGGTTCCGCGGCAAGAGCTGCGATACGTTCGCACCCACCGGCCCCTGGATCGTGACCCGCGAGGAAATCCCTGACCCTCACGCGCTGGCCATTTCGCTCACCCTCAACGGCCGCACCATGCAGGACTCGAACACGTCGAATCTGATTCACAAGATCGACTTCCTCATCAGCTACCTTTCCCAATCGCTCACCTGGGAGCCCGGCGACCTCATCTCCACCGGCACACCGCCCGGCGTCGGCGTGTTCCGCAACCCACCCGTCTTCATCAAAGCAGGCGATGAAATCTCGGTCACCGTGGAGCGCATCGGAACCCTGACGAACCCGGTTACCGGACCCTGACCCATTCCCGCGCCGGCGCGCAGGCTGCCCTGGAATTCATCGCGCACCGGCTCGCGAAAGGGCTCCGTGCCCTTCACGCCGCGACTTCACCCTTGTCCGAATTCCACACCGTCTTCAGGCCGCGCTTCAGCGCAATATTGCCGAGCCACGACGCGCGCGCGGCCTCGAACCCCACCTCGATGTTGGCGTTCGGGGCCTTGCGGGTGCGCAAGCAATCGAGAAAATTCGCCACGTGCTCGACGGTGCCGTCGCGCTCGGAGCGCGCGTAAACGATGGGCTCGGGATAATTGGCGTCCGGCTTCCACCGGGCCCCTTCGGGATAAACGGCGAGATGCGAGCGATCGATTTTCAGCGTAGCCTTCGTGCCGCGAAACTCGATGCCGCCGTCGTCGATGCTGTCGTTCAGCGCCCCCGTGAAGGTTACCATCGAATCGCCGGGGTACTCGTACACCGCGGTGATGGTGTCGGGGCACTGCCACTTCATCAGGTAGAGATCGCCGGTGGTCGTGGCGGTCTTCGGCGCCGGCTGCCCGAGGTACCACTGGATGGCGTCGATCCAATGAGTCAGCAGGTCCGTCAGAATGCCGCCGCCGAAGTCCCAGAAAAAGCGCCAGTGGTAAAACTTCTCCTCGGTGAAGGGCTGATCGGGCGCGTCGCCCAGCCACGCCTTCCAGTCGAGGGCGCTCGTATCGACGGCGTGCTTTGCCATCCAGCCTGTGGTGTCGAGATAGTTCTGGTACCAGTAGGTGTGCACGAACGTCACTTGGCCCAGCACACCGTCGTCCACCAACTGCTTGCCGAGTATCCAGTGCGGCCAGCTTCGCTGCTGGGTGCCGGTCTGCACCACCCGCCCGCTGGCCTTCACGGCCTTCACCATGTCCATGCCCTCGGCGATGGAGTGCATGATGGGCTTTTCGCAGTAAGCGTCCTTGCCCGCGTCCATGGCGTCGATCAACATCCGCTTGTGCCAGTGGTCGGGGCTCGCGATCAGCACCGCGTCCACGTCCTTGCGATCGAGCACCTGGCGGTAGTCTGAGTAGGCTTGCGCGCTCGCCCCCGCGGCCTTCTGCGCCGCGGCGCGATGAGGCTCGTAGACGTCGCACACGGCCACCACCTCCACCTCCGGATTGCCGATGAACACCGACATCACGTAGGCGCCGCGCTCGCCGGTGCCGAGCACGCCCAGGCGAATGCGGTCGTTCGCGCCCAGCACGCGCGCCGGCGTCAATCCCCCGAAAGCCGCCAGGCCCGCGCCCGCCACCGCCGTGCCTTTCAAGAAGTCCCTCCGCGTCACGTCGCTCATCCGTTTCTCCATGCGCATCGCTCCTCCGGTCCTCCGGCGCGCTCCTGCCGGCCTCGCGCGGCCGAAGTGCGAATCATACCTCAACTCGGGCCGGCCGGCGGGCGCGATTGCTCCTGATCCGGGGACGGCCGGGGGGTGTCGGGGCGGGAAGGCGGCGCCCGGGGCGCCCGCGCGGCGCGGAGGGCGGCCCGAAGCGCCGGCCAGAGGCTAGCCTCGTGGCTAGCCTAGCCTGCGGGTGGGAGGCGAAAATCGCTTACTGGATTCCGGTGCCCGTCATCGCCACCCTCGTCGTGCCGCCCCCGCCGGTGATCTCGAAGGTCGCGCTCACCAGGCCCGTAGCGGTGGGTGCGAAGCTGACGTTCACATAGCAGTAAGCGTGTGAGGGCACGTAGCCGTTGCAAGTGTCAGTGTGCGGGAAGAGCGAAGCGTCTCCCGAAGGATCGATACTGAAGGTGACCTTCTCGGGCGTTGAGTCTTCGCCGTAAATGCTGATTTGCTGGGACGGGCTGGTGGTGCCCACCGTGACTTGGCCGAAATTCAAGCTGCTCGGCGATACGATAAAGAACGTGGCCTGCCCAGTCAACGACACGGTCTGGGGGCTGTCCGCGGCGTTGTCCGTGACGGAGAGCGTTCCCGTCCACTGGCCCTGCTGCTCCGGCGTGAACACCACGTTGATGGTGCAGGAGCTTCCCGCTGCGAGCGAGCTGCCGCAATTATTGGTCTCGGTGAACTCCGAGCTGGGGGAAATGCTCGAGATCGTCAGCGTGGCCGTGCCCGTGTTGCTGAGCGTGACGGGGAGCGGGGCGCTGCTCTTGCTGACCACCGTCAGCGGAAACTTGAGGCTGGTGGGCGAGAGCACGGCCGTGGGCTGGCCGCCGCTGCCTTGCTCCAGGAAGACGGAGGCGGAGGTGCCGCCGGCGTAGCTGCCGGCCACGTCCAGGTTGCCGTCGTGGTTGAAGTCGCCGATGGCCACGGCGTCGAGCGCGCCGGCCCCCGGCTGGTCGGTGGCCGCCTGAAACGTGCCGTCCCCGTGGCCCAGAAGTATCGTGAGGGCGTCGCTACCTGAGTTGGCCACCGCCACGTCCACCTTGCCGTCGTTGTTGAAGTCCCCCGTCACCACCGCCGCCGGAGTGCCGCTCACCGGGTATCGCACGGCGGTCTGGAAGGTGCCGTCGCCGTTGCCGAGCAGCACGACGACGTCGTTTTCCGTCCGGCTGTATCCCGGCGTGGCCACGATCAAGTCGAGCTTGCTGTCGCCGTTCAAATCCGCCGCAGCGAGGGCGATGGGGCCCTCGATCGTCTTGGCGTTCGTGCCCGGCCGGAAAGTACCGTCGCCCCTGCCGAGCAGGATCGAGATCGTATTGCTGGCGTAATTGGCCACGGCCAGGTCCAGGTTGCTGTCGCGATTGAAATCGCCCACCGCGATGCCCGCCGGGTTCTTGCCGGTCGCGTAGTCCGTCCCCGTGCCCTTCACCAGCACTGCAACTTCGTTGAGCGTGGCATTGGAGCTGACTTCGTCCAGGATGCCGTCTCCGTTAAAGTCCGCCGCGGCCAGCGGACCGCTGGCCGCGTCCGCGGCATACTTGATGGCGCCGGTAAAGGTTCCGTCACCGCGGCCCGGAAACACGTAAATATAGCCGGCCGCTGACCCGGCCAGGTCCAGCTTGCCGTCGTTGTTGAAGTCGCCGGCCACCATGTAGCCCATGGCGCTGGGAGTCTTGTAGAGCTTTTGAGGCGCGAAGGTCCCGTCGCCCTTCCCGAGCAGCACGGAGAAGTTCGAGGTGTCGCTGTTCACCACCGCCAGGTCCGGCACGCCGTCGTTGTTGAAGTCCGCCGCCACCAGGGACATGCTGTTCGTCCCGA
>DATJAQ010000198.1:0-4670 GCA_035516075.1 Terriglobia bacterium
CAGCAACACCGGTTTCGCCCGCCCCACGCCGTCCTTGAAGGCCAGCGAGCCCGCAATCTTGAAGGCCAGCTCGGACGAGTCCACTTCGTGATACGAGCCGTCGAGCAGGGTCACCTTGATGCCGGTCATCTCGTAGCCCGCCAACACTCCGGTCTCCATGGCCTCGCGAATGCCCTGGTAGGCCGGTCCCACATACTCCCTTGGCACGCTGCCGCCCACAATGGCATCAACGAAGAGCAGGTTGAGTTCAGGGTCGAATTTGTTGGAGGATTTCTTGCGGGTCAGCTCGGCAATTTCGTTGAGATCGGGATGCGGCAAGGGGTCGAGCTGCACGTTCACATGGCCGTACTGGCCGCGCCCGCCGGTCTGGCGGATGTACTTGCCCTCGCCTTCAGCCGACTTCAGAATCGTCTCGCGATACGCCACCTGCGGGCGACCGACGTTGGCGCCCACGCTGAACTCGCGCATCATGCGGTCCACCAGAATCTCCAGGTGAAGCTCACCCATGCCTGAAATGATCGTCTGTCCAGTATCAGGATCGGTGTTGACCTTGAAAGTGGGATCTTCCTGGGTAAGCTTGCCGAGCGCCGTGCTCATCTTTTCCTGATCGGCCTTGGTCTTGGGCTCGATCGCCACCGAGATCACGGGAGCCGGGAAGTCCATGGCTTCCAGCACCACGGGATCGCTTTCGACGCACACCGTGTCGCCGGTGGAAACGCTCTTCAAACCCACTGCCGCCGCGATGTCGCCCGCCAGCACTTCGCTGATCTCCTCACGCTTGTTGGCGTGCATTTTCACTAGACGCCCGATTCTCTCGCGCCGATCACGCCGCGGGTTGTAGACGGTGTCGCCGTTCTTCAGGGTACCCGAATAGACGCGCAGAAACGCGAGCTGACCCACAAACGGATCGGTCATAATCTTAAACACAAGCGCGGCAAACGGGGCGTCGTCCCGGGGAGGCCTGGCAACCTTCACGTCTTCGTTGCTGGGAAGCGAGCCCTCGATGGGCGGCACGTCGACGGGCGAAGGCAGGTAGTCCACCACCGCGTCCAACAACGGCTGCACACCCTTATTCTTGAAGGCGGACCCGCAAATGACGGGAAATACCTTCATGCCGATCGTATTGCGCCGGATGCTCGCCTTCAGCTCCACTTCCGTCAGGGGCTCGCCGTGGACATACTTCTCCATGATGTGGTCGTCCACTTCTCCGAGCGCCTCAATCAACCGCTCGCGAGCGTGCCGGGCGCGCTCCGCCTCAGCGGCCGGAATCGCGATGGTGTCGTAAGCAGCGCCCAGGGTTTCGTCCTTATATACGATGGCCTTGCCGCTGAGCACGTCGATCACACCTTGGAAGTGGTCTTCGCTGCCGAGCGGCAGGTGAATCACCAGCGGATTCGCGTGCAACTTCTCGCGCAACTGGCGGACGCACTGCTCGAAGTCGGCGCCTACCCGATCCATCTTGTTGACGAATACGATGCGCGGCACCCGGTACTTGTCGGCCTGCCGCCAGACCGCCTCCGTCTGCGGCTCCACGCCTTCCACCGATCCCAAAATGGCAATCGCGCCGTCCAGGACCCGCAGCGACCTTTCGACTTCGGCCGTAAAATCCACGTGGCCCGGCGTATCGATAATGTTGATCCGAATGTCGTTCCAGAAGCAGGTGGTGGCCGCCGACGTGATCGTGATGCCGCGCTCCTGCTCCTGCTCCATCCAGTCCATCACGGCGGTGCCTTCGTGCACCTCACCCATCTTGTGCGTGATCCCGGTGTAGTACAGGATCCGCTCCGTGGTGGTGGTCTTACCGGCATCGATGTGGGCCATGATGCCGATATTTCGAGTTTTGTCGAGCGCTGTGGTTCGCGGCATAAAACGTTGCTTCCGGACGCCGCCGCCCCCGGTGGCGGAATCCTATTCAATTGGGTCGTGGTCCCCTCGGATCGAGGGGGTGCCCGGCAGATCGGGGCTCCGGGTGAAGCCTCATCCTGCCCAGCGTCCAGGCTGGCCCGCTCGATGCGGGCTACCAGCGGTAATGCGCAAAGGCCTTATTGGCCTCGGCCATCCGGTGGGTATCGTCGCGCTTCTTGATCGCTCCGCCCTTATTGTTGGCGGCGTCCATCAATTCCGCCGCCAGCTTCTCGACCATCGATTTCTCGCCGCGTTGGCGCGAATAGCCGATCAGCCAGCGGAGACTCAGGGAGCCTTGGCGATTCCGATTCACTTCCACCGGCACCTGATAATTGGCGCCGCCTACGCGCCGGCTCTTCACTTCCAGGGCCGGACGGATGTTTTCGACAGCCTTTTTGAATACCTTCAACGGATCGTCGTTGGCGCGCTGCCGGATGAGCTCGAACGATTCATAGACAATCCCCTGCGCCACGGACCGCCTGCCCTCGTACGTCAGGCAGTTGATCAGTTTCTGCACCATCTGATTGCCGTAAACCGGGTCCGAGTCAACCTCGCGCCGCTCGACCGTGCCTTTTCTCGGCATAACCTTGACCGTTATCGCCGGGCGCGGCCTCGTTTTTCTGCGCCGCCCGGCGCCAACCGAAATGTGCCCGACTGTGCGGGGAAGGGGAGCCCTTATCGCTAGGAAGCTTTCGGCCTCTTGGCGCCGTACTTCGACCGGGCTTGCCGCCGGTCTCCGACGCCTGCCGAATCCAGGGTTCCGCGAACCACATGATAGCGGACGCCCGGCAGATCCTTCACCCGGCCTCCGCGGATCAACACAATGGAGTGCTCCTGCAGGTTGTGTCCCACACCGGGAATGTAAGTGGTGACTTCCATCCCGTTGGTGAGCCGCACCCGCGCCACCTTGCGCAAGGCCGAATTCGGCTTCTTCGGGGTCTGGGTGTAAACCCGGATGCAAACCCCGCGCTTCTGGGGGCAAGACTCCAGCGCCGGACTTGAGGTCTTGAAACGCGGCGCCCGCCTGCCCTTCCGAACCAATTGACTGAACGTCGTCACTCTCGAATCCTCGCGCGCTTTCCTCGGGGCACGGCTTAAGGCGCCGGCCGCTCTGATAACGGCCTGGCACAGCCGCCCCCCTTAGCCGCCGAACCTCACGGCCGATCCCACTGGTTGATATCCAGTGTTTGGGAGAGCCTTATAATCCTAACAAGGCCCCAAAAGTCCTGTCAAGCGCTCTAAGCGAAAATTCTTGACGGCTTATGGATTCTCCTTCTGACCCCGGTCATGGAGCCGGGCGAATCGCCGCCGCCCACGCCCGCAAACGGTACCCAACGATAATACTTCATCGATTTGTAACACCCGCTTAACACGGACCCCGTGTCATGAAGAGTGGGAGCCGAGAGGGTTGCGCGCACGTCCGACCCACGATGGCGCTTGGTGCCGCCCCGGCGCGCCAGACCCGCCGTCCCACCCCCCTCAACCCAAACCCATCGGCGACAACGTTCGCCCGCCGCACGACAACGGAAGGCGCAGCGCATGGGCATTTCAGGTCGGCTCGCGGTAAGGCGGTCTTTCGTACGTCGGGCGACAGTTCCTAGAGACAGGAGGAATGTTCCATGAATTCCAGATGGCGTTTCATATCTGTTCTGCTTTTGGGGAGTCTCGGGTTCGCGGTGTCCGGGGCCGTGGCGCAAATCAACCGGGGCAACCTTAACGGAACCGTGACGGACCCCAGTGGGGCTCTCGTTCCCCACTCGCTCGTCGAGGTTGTTGCGCCCGACACGGGTTTCAAGAGGCAGACGACCACCGGGAGCAAGGGATTTTACAGCATCAACAGCCTGCCGACAGGAACGTACGATCTTACGGTCACCGTGAGCGGATTCAAGATCTTCCAGGAGAAAGGGATCGACCTTTCCGTGGGCCAGACCCGCACCGTAGACGTGCAGCTCCAGTTGGGCGCGCCCACCGCCACGGTCGAGGTGCGGGCTTCAGCTCAAGCGCTCGATTCGAACAACGCCGAGATCTCGACCGTCATTCGAACCCAACAAGTGGAGGATATCCCGCTGAACGGGCGCGACTGGTCCCTCCTCATGACACTCTCCCCGGGCGCGGTCAACCTCGGCGCCGGCGGCCAGAGGGACCTGCGATTCGTCGGGCGAGGCATCGACGACAGCAACTACACCTACGATGGGCTTGACGCCACAGGCGTCCAGGAGCAGAGCCAGAAGGTAGGCGCGCGCCTGGCGATTTCGCTGGAATCGATCGCGGAGTTCCGCGTCAGTTCCTCGGTCTATACCGCGGATCAGGGCGGGTCGGCCGGGGCCATCGTCAGCATCGTATCGAAGACGGGGACGAACACGTTTCACGGCGGGGCTTTCGAGTTCCTGCGCAGCGACGTCTTCGACGCACGCTCGCCCTTCGATACCAACGTGCCTCCCTTCCGCTTGAACCAGTTCGGCGCCAGCTTTGGGGGACCCATCAAGAAGGACCGCACTTTCTTCTACCTCGATTACGAAGGCCTCCGGCAGCGCCTCGACACCACCGTGATTGGGTTTGTTCCGAACGCGGCGTTCCGGGCAAGCGTAACCAATCCCGCTCTCACCCCTTTCCTCGCCCAATGGCCCGTGGGGACGATCGCCGTCGATTCCATCACCAACGAATTGGTTTCGCCACAGAGTGACAACATCCGCGAAGATAGCGGGATGGCCCGTTTGGATCATACCTTTACCGATAGAACCTCCATCTTCGCCCGGCTGAACATC
>DATJAQ010000199.1:0-4796 GCA_035516075.1 Terriglobia bacterium
GCCTGGCCCGGCTGGCGGTTTACGCGCAGCCGCTCCGCCTGGTCCAGCATCTGGCTCACCTGATGCGCCACGCGATAGTGCCGGGCCGCGCCGAACATCCCGAGCGCCACCACCGCCACCGGGATCAGAACCACCGCCTGATTTGACCAGGCGTTGACGGACCTCGGCTCCCTGTCCCAGCCCACGCCGGCCTCACCGGCGCCCCGGCCCTCTGGAACCTTGGGCGTCGGGATGAGGAGGGCCAGCAGCGCGCCGCCCAGGAGGCCCCCCAGATGTCCCCAGTTGTCGACGTTGCTCACGGTGAATCCGGAGACGATCTCCATCACCATAAAGACAACCAAGAGGACGGTAAGCCGCCCCCGCCGGAACACTCGCGCCAGGTGGTAGGGTAGGGCGTCCCTATGGAAATGCCCGGCGGTGGGGATGGCCGCGATCACGCCCATGATCGCACCCGAGGCTCCCGCCGACTCGTGATGGCCGATGAACATCGAGGTCAGGACGCCGATAATGCCTGCGCCCAGGTAGACGCAGGCGTAACGCCCGTAGCCGTACATCTCCTCGAGCACCGGGCCGAGCAGCAGGAACGGCACCATATTCATGGCCAGGTGCCACCAGCCGATGTGTAAAAACAGCGGCATCACGGCGCGCCAATACTGGCCGTGCACGAAGTAGGACCGGTGCGATACCCCGAAATCGAGCAGCACGTAGGGATTCTTGGAGCCCCCGGCGCGGGTCTGCAGCACGAACACGGCCACGCAGATCGCCGCAATCGCCAGCGTGGCGACGGGAATCGGCCGGGCTACGGCGGGAGCCGGAGTGCCGGGCTCCGGGGCGGAAGGGCCCGGCGTGATGCCTGCCGGTTCAGGGTTCCAGACTGGCGGTTCGGTGCTCATCTTTTTCGAGTCGAGGCTCGCGGCTTGCCGGGCTTGAAGAGTCGCTGCGCCCGGGCCGGCGAATCTGAGCGGCTAGGCGAGCCGGTCGTAATACCCCTCTCCCGCGCAGGCGCGGCACAGCACGCGGCCGTCCACCCGCCGCTCACGGCCGCCATTGATTCCTTCGCCGCACTTCTCACACGGCACGCGCGAGCGCGGCCCGCCGGGCAGGTCTTCAGGCTTGAGTTTCACGCGCACCCCTTCCACTGCAAAGAGGTCGTGTTCGTCCATTACCTTGTAGGCCTCAAGCTGCTGCCGGTAGGGTTTCTCGAGCTCCGGAAACATAGTCTTGGCCTTCAGGCGCGAATCGTCGCGGGCCGACACGCGCACCGCCTTACCGGTCTTGAGATCGGCGAAGGTTGCCGCCACTTTCCCGTACTCGACGTATTTCAGCGTGCGCCGCCCCAGGCTGCATCCCGTCACCAGGGCCACGGCGTCCGTGGCGCAGCGGTCGATCTCTACAAACGTCAGCAATTGCGTCTGCCGCGCCTCGGGATCTTCGATGCCGATGGCGCGCAGGCCGAGCATGGCCATGCGCACCCCCAGCACCTGCCCCGGACAGAGGTGCTTGTGCCGTTCGGCGGCCAGGGAGAGATACTCCTCGAGGGACTTCATCCGCCGATTATAGCGCGCCGCGCGAAGCGACGTAGGGGTACCCTCCGGCGCTGCCCAACCTGCACTCGTCGCAAAGGTCTTCGTGACCTCCGCGCCCCAAGCGCCTCAACACAGCGCACCGAGAGAACCTCGGTGGCCGCTGTGTTTCGTCTTTGCCCGCCACGGCGTTTTGCGCTTGCACTTTGCAAGAGCAAAGACTCGCTCTCGTCCCGCGTCAATTGGAAAACGAAATCCTCAGGCAGCCGCGCCCGGTTGCGGCCCGGGCGGAGCTTGCCCTGCGGCGCGAAGATGTGTACACTATTACGTACACAATGGAGGTACATCTCATGACCACCCTGAAGGTCGGCGTGCGCGAGTTCCGGGAGCGGATCGCAAGCTTTCTGGCCTCGGATACGGCAGTGGCTGTGACGCGGCACGGCGAAACCCTGGGCGTGTACGTCCCCACGCGCCGGAGAAGGCGCAAGACGGCCGAACTGACGGAGCTGAGGGCCGCGGCCGACCGGCTGGCCAAAGCCCTGGCGGACGTCGATGAAGACCAGGTCGTGGCCGAATTCAAGCGCGCGCGCCGTCAACGTTAAGCGAGCCGCCCAAGAGCTTAGATGCTCGTTCTGGATGCCAACATCCTCATTCGTGCCGTGATGGGGCGCCGCGTCCGGCAGATTGTCGAGACCTACGCAGCCCGTGGAATCCGTTTCTATGCGCCTGACGCAGCCTTCGCCGACGCGGGGAAATACCTCCCGCCGCTCCTCAAAAGGAGAGGTAAACCTGACGCCGATGTGTCGGCCTCCCTCGAGTATTTGCGCCACCTTATTGAACCCGTCGACCGGGATTTCTATGCCATTTTTGAGAGTGAAGCACGGGAGCGCTTGCGTGGCCGCGATGAGGACGACTGGCCGGTGCTCGCCACGGCGCTTGGAATGGCCTGTGCAGTGTGGTCCGAAGATTCAGACTTTTTCGGGACCGGCATCGCGGTGTGGACTACGAATCGCGTTGAGATTTATCTCAGGGCGCGAACGAACGAACTCGAATCTGACGAAAGCTGACCAGAACGCTGCCCGAGTTTCGTGACGCCCGGCACACGCGACCCTTGACAGCCAAGCCCCTCACACCTGGCGCCTGACACCTCACACCTTGCTCCTACGCCCGCCCTCGCGACTCGAACCCTGGCAAGTGCGCGAGTTTCTCGAGAAACACCTGAATCTGCTCATCCCAGAAGTCCCAGGTGTGCTCGCGCGGTGACACCTCGCGGTACTCGTAGGGAATCTTGAGGCTGGCGAGCTCGTCCATGAATTCGCGGTTACTCTTGATCAGGAAATCCTCGCCACCTTCAGCAAAATAGAGCAGCGGCATTTCGGCCGCTGGGACCTTCTTGACGATTTCGAAAGGATCGCGCTCCTGGGCGGCGGCGGAGCCCGCGGCGCCGAAGTGCGAATGGATTTCTTCGAAGTTTTTGCGCTCCTGCTCGCTGGCGGTGGGCGGCGGGTGTAGCAGGCCGTGGGCCACGCCCAGCGCGCCGCTGAAGCTCCCGAGGGCGCAGAACAGATCCGCGTGCTTCAAGCCAAGAAACGTGGCCCCGTAGCCGCCCATGGAAAGGCCCGCGATGGCCCGCGCGCGCCGCAGCGGAATCGTGCGGTAATGCGCTTCGACGTACGGAATAAGGTCCCTGACGATGGTGTCCTCGAATTTTTGCTTGGGGTCCGTGGCGCTGTTCACGTACCAGCCGTTCGAGCCGTCGGGCATCACGATGATCAGCCGGTAGCGCGCGGCGTACTGGGAAAGGTTGGTCTGCTGGGTCCAGTCCGTGTTGTTGCCGGTGTAGCCGTGGAGCAGATAGAGCACCGGGTACCGGCTGGTGGAGGTGTCGTAGTCGAGCGGCACGATGAGGTTGAAGGCGCGCTGCTCGTTCAACGCCTGACTGAAGAAACTCACCGTCCGGACGTTCTGCGCTTCCACGCGCGCCGGCGAGTCGTCCGCCCTCAGCGTGGCTGTGCCCGTCAAGGCCAGCAGCACCAGTATGGCGGCGGCCGGCGCCAGCGTTCGCGCCAGGCGGGAAAAGTGCGAAATCCCGGTTCGGGTCCGTTGCGTCATGAAGAAGTCTCCTCTCTGCGGCGCCTCTTTATACCCTAACGTGGCCCCGAGCCGCAACGGATTGGGGATTGACGCATCGCGATTGGCGATTGAAAAGTGCGAGCTATCAGCAATCGGCGTTCAGCCATCAGCGTTCAGCATTCAGTAATCAGGTATCGGCATTCGGCAATCGACAATCGTCTCTATCGCTCCCCCCCCGTCATTCCCGCGCAGCCTGTCCCCGCGACGCCTGTCCCCGCGAAGGCGGGGAGCGGGGAGCGGAGAGCGGAGAGCGGGAATCCAGCACCTCCCGGGGAGGCGTTTTACTATCGGTGGTATCATCCGCCGATGTAAGCTTAAAAAGCCTGACAACGCCGGAAACCAATGATACAAACTAGTCCACTCGTAACTTCCCTTATCATGGCCGGGGGCCGTCAAATCGCTCCGAAGGAGGAGGGACATCTTCGTTCTCGCGGCTCGTTTTCGGCGTTCGCCTTGGGTTCGGCGGCGAGTACGGCTGCGGCACGGTGTGGAAGTTTACGCCGTAGGGACGTCCGTGGTCAGTCGTCGGTTGTCAGTCGTCCCCGGCTAAGGGGCGGCGCTCAATTACCCGTGCTTTACGAGGAGGCGGCGCGGGTGCCAGCGTCACAGCGGCCATAGATGGCCCTGCAGCCTAGCCCCCTCGGCGGGCGCTGAGCGAAGTACTTCCAGTCGCGCACTGCCCATCCGGGCCGGATGACACTCATGAGGAGTGGCCATTGATGCGGCTTCGCCGCCCTGCTGTGCGGGAAGTCTATGGCTTCCCGGCCCTTGCGCCCAGTTCTTTCTTTTCCTGCCGCCTCGAAGGCTCAGCCTTCGAGGCGGAAAGAGGGAAACGGAAAGGGTCCTCCCCTTTCGGAAAGGTAGCGCCTTTCCGCACAGCAGGGCGGCAGAGCCGCAAGTACCCAGAGCAAATAGAGAGAGGCCTCCCCTTTCGGAAAGGCAGAGCCTTTCCGCACAGCAAGGCGGCAGAGCCGCAGCTATCCAAAACAAATAGAAGGGGAACTCCCCTTTCGGAAAGGCAGAGCCTTTCCGCACAGCAAAGCGGCGGAGCCGCCGCTTCGCCAACAGCCGGGTTGAAACCGAGCCCTTTTGCCGCCAGACCTTATGAGGGAAATTTGCCCCACCAAGTACTACCCCAGC
>DATJAQ010000200.1:0-3754 GCA_035516075.1 Terriglobia bacterium
GCCAAGTAGCAGACTTATCAGTTCTCCTGTACGCCGGAACGAAGCCGTAGGTTTTGAGGGCGGCGAAGTGGCTTTCTCCCCCCTTGCAACTTTGAAACTCATCTGACTTCTTCACTTCGTCAATGAGCGAACGCTTCCGGGTCGCCAACTCGCCGTCAAGACCTTCCAAATGAAACTCGAAAACTCGAGGGACTGGAAGCTTCCACTTGCTCTCACCACGAAACCCGGTTACTGATTACCGCTTACCGGCCACCGCCCCGCCCGCCGTCACCCTTTCGCCTTTCGCTTCATCACGCGAATGTCCCCGGCCACAAAATCGAGGATGTATATCCGCCCCTCCGAATCCGCCGCCGCGTCCATACCTCCGCGCGTGCAATCGTTCAGATCGGAGCAAACCCTCGCGTTCTCGGGAAACGACTCTGGCCCAGCCACCACCGATTCAAATTCGCCCTGCTCGCTGTAAATCTTCACCCGGGGCAAGCCCTTCTCGCATGTCACGAACCCGCCCTCCGGCAGCAGCGTCAGGCCAATGGGATTGCAGCAGCCACAGAAACCGTCAACCCCCATCGCGGGCTTGCCCCACGCCCCCTCAAAGTCGCCGCTGACTGTATAAGCCTCGACCCGGTGCCGACCTGTGTTGTTGACGCGCAACAAACCGTCTCGCGCCACCTCCACGTCCAGATACGGGCTCGGTAGGATGAAACCAGGCACGCCGCGCTCCCTGTTCTTCTCGCCGATGCGCGAGACGAGTTTGCCGGACCTGTCGTAGCGCAGCACCACCCGGTTGCCCGAGTCCGCCGCGAAGACCTCCCCCTTGCTTGCGGCCAGCGCGCTTAGCCAGCATTTCTTTCCCGGCGAATCCCAAACCGCTTGCCGCTGGCCCCTCGCGTTGAAGACCTCCACATGATCGCGCAGGCCGGCAAAGATCATCCCGTCCTCCGCTACTGCCACGCAGCGGGCGCTGTCGGACAGCGCAATCTCCAACCCGCGCGCTCCTTCCCGGCTCATCGCGGTAACGTAGCGCCCAGCGCAGACGTAAAGGGTGTCGCCAGGCCCCGCCGCTATCCGCTTCGGCTCGGGGTGCGGGCATTTCCATCTCGCCGTCTCCTCGTAGGCAATCAGCTTCGGAGCAGTCTTGCTTAGCCGCGACACGTCGTAGGCGAAGGGATTGGCCGTGCCGCCCTTGTCGGCGGCTTGGCTGCGTCCGGAGGCCAGGGCGACGAACAGCGCCGCGCCCCGCAGGCCGTCCGCTAAGAACTCCCGGCGATCAGAGAGTTGGAATTCCTTCTTCATAAGCCCGGTGATTGGACAAGTCCCGGCACATGCACACGTTCAGTCCCGACGCCCCCGGCGGCTTCAGCTTGTACTTGGCGAACAGCTCCACAAACCCAGCTCTCGCCCGCCGATAGTAATCCAGGCCTGGCGGCGTCGTGGCCCCCCGCACCGGCCGAAAGTGCGGCAGCCAAATCGAAAACAGCGGCACCACTCCCCGCTCCGCCACATACTTCGCTCCCGCCAGCAAGCACTCCACCGGCTCCAGCCCCACCACAAACGCGCTGCACACCTTGTTCGGCCCGTGCCGCTCCGCCGCGTACTCCAACGCCCGCAACTGCTGCTCGCGCCCCACGTAGCGCGAAATCCCAGGACACGCCTCCGCAAATATCGCCTTGTCCCACACGTTCAGGTCGTAAGCCACCCGGGCCACCCCAGCCGCAAACAGCGCATCCACCGCCGCCGGCTTTTGTGGCGCGCTCGTGTAAACGTAAATCTCCCCCGGGATATTCTTCAGGCCCAGCTTCCCCTCGATAGCCTCCAGCACCCTCACCACCAGCGGAATCTCCCCGCACGACGAATCCACTTCCGACCCGCCCGTCAGTTGCACATCCCGGATGCCCTCGCTGCGCACGCCGTATTCCACCGCCTCGGCCACATCCTCCGGCGAGGCGATTGGCGGCAGTGGCTGCCCCGCCCGCTTCATATCCAGTGTCATGTTGCCCTGGTAACAGAAGTCACAAGGCTGCCCGCCCAGCGCGAACTGGCACGGCCACAGATACGGAAATGAAACCACGTCCAGACCCTGCAACACCGCCATCAACTGAAACGGAAACCCCTTGCTGCTACTCCGCTCGTAAAACCCCGTCGCTGGCGGGAAATCCACCTTCGTAACTGCCTTCCCGCGGTAAGTCAGCCACGGCTCGCCCGACTCGCTCACCATCAGGCTGAACTCCGCCGCCGGCCCAATGTGGAACATATGCGCTGGCACTCGCCCCGGCAGCAGCAGGCAGTTGCAGCAAAACGGATGGCTGGTCGGCGCCAGCCGGTGCGTGCGCCCAAACCGTTGCACCACCTCGTCCGGCACGTTGATCCCCCGCGTCAGCAGCAGCGTTTTCAGGTCGAACACGTCCACCTGCTCGCCGTCGAGGTTGAACCGGCCTGTCGTCCTCTTGAGGGGTTCGGGTATCCCGCGCACCGCGCCGCAGGTCGAACTTATTGGGGTATTCATGAAAGTCGCAGATATATTTGACGTTGCGCGTCATCATATGCATCATTGCGCACATGTTCAACTGGAAACCCAAATACCTCGGCGCGGCCATCGCTGTCGCGGCTCTCCCTCTCTGCGCTCAGCCCATCGCTGTGCCTAACTTCTCCTTCGAATCGCAAACCGCCCCACACGTCTACCCCTTCGTCAACATCTACGTTGACTCGTGGCAGAAGAACCCCGAGCCCGCATATTTCGGCCCCATCGGGAGCTACTATGGGATTCCCTGGGCCGGCACGGCCGGCGTCTTTCTCGACGTCAACCCCTATGTCAACCACGTCGGCAACCAGGCGGGCTACATCCTTGCCTTCCCGCAGGTCTCCCTCTTCCAGGATTACAGCACCTCGCCCACCCACGACTTCAATGCCACTTACGAGGTCGGCAACGCCTACAACCTGACCGTCGGCGTCTTTGGCAAATCCACCCTCACACCGGGCGCCACCCTCGAACTCAGCCTCTACTACCTCGACGGCCAGGACAACAGGGTAGCGGTCGGCTCAACCACCATCACCTACAACGCCGCCGACTTTCCCACCGCAGGGCCTCTGAGCCTCATCGATTTCTCCGTGAACGTCCCCACCGTCCAAGCCGGCGATGCCTGGGCCGGCCAGCACATCGGCATCGAGTTGGAGTCCACCGTCCCCTTGAATCTGGCCTCGGGCGGGAACTGGGATTTCGACAACGTCCGCCTGAGCGTTGTTCCCGAACCCGCCACCGCGTCCCTCTTGGCCCTTGGGGCCGGCGCCATGCTCTTGGTCCGCCCCCGCTCGCGCCGCCCCGCGTAGACGTTGCCATCTGCGTTGGGCAGGAGGACCCGCCTGTCACCACCCGCTGGCCGCATGAGCAGAAGGTTTCTCTCCCTCGTAGCCGCCTGCGCCGCTCTCGCCGCCGGCGGCACTCGCTCGCAGGCGGCGTCACTCCCCGTTCCCAACGCCTCCTTCGAAGCTCCGGCCACCTCCTACGTCAGCGTCAATGTTGACTCCTGGCAGAAGGCCCCCAAGCCCGACTGGTACGTCGAAAGCGGCGGCTTCCTCTGGATCTACAACATCGGGCTCTTCAAAAACACTCCCACCAACAGCTCCGACCACATCGACAACTGCGACGGCAACCAGGCCATCTGGCTCTTCGTCGTTCCGGAGGTGGGCCTGTTCCAGGACTACGACTCCATCGACGCGCGCAGCCCGGTGCCGACACATGCCTTCAACGCCACCTTCG
>DATJAQ010000201.1:0-10933 GCA_035516075.1 Terriglobia bacterium
CTGAGCGGCCACTTCCCTGCTGCCGCGACGGACCCTCCCATGCCGCTGGAACCGGAGCTCGCCGGGATGGCTCTCAGCGCCGCGGCGCATCGGCGCGCGCCGAAGATGATCCCCCTTCAGCCCAGTGAGAGCAATCTGGCAGCGGGGGCGCGCGCTTACCGCGAGAACTGCGCCGAATGCCATGGGTTGCCGGGCCGGAAGGCTACGCCGGTTGCTGCAGGCCTCTCCCCGCAGCCGCCCCGTCTGCTGGAAAAGGGCGGAATGGTAAACAATGATCCTCCCGCCGAAACCTACTGGAAAGCCGCGAACGGGATCCGCCTCACCGGAATGCCGGCGTTCCAGGGATCGTTGTCGAGTGAGGAGCTCTGGCAGGTGAGCCTGTTCCTCGCCAACGCGGACAAATTGCCCCCGGCGGCCCGGCAGGCGCTCAGCGCGCCCTAGCCGGCATCATTCCCGAAGGGGCGCATCATGCGCGGGATTCAAGGCTGATGTCAATTGTGGTATCATATCTTGACTCGCGATTGATATCGAAAAGGGGCCCCAAGGCGGGGTGCTGCGCCCCAGGCCTCGGAACGGAAGCTGCTATGAGGAGCACCGCGAAACGCGCAACCAAAGTCCAAACCACCGTTCGGCTGCCCAAACCGCTTTACGATAAGGCGAAACAACTGATTCGTCGCGGCGAAGTGAGGGTGGGCTCGGTAAACGAATTGATGATTGAATCCCTGCAGTCCCGCATCAGGGCCGTCGAAAGGCAGCACATCGACGCTCAGTTTGCTTCGATGTCTGAAGATCGACACTACCAGCGGCAGGCGGAGCGCGTGACCGAGGAGTTCGAGCCCAGCGATTGGGAAGCCCTTCAGGAGAGGTAAGGATTCGCGTGCGCCGGGGAGATGTTTTTCAGGCTCGCTTGAATCCCACGGTCGGCTCGGAGCAGGCCGGCCAGAGGCCCGTCATCATCGTCAGCCGGAACGCGATCAACGCGCACAGCCCGGTGGTGATCGCGGTGCCTGTGACGGGTTCGGAGAACTGCCCGAAGGTGTATCCCAGCCAGGTCGTTCTGGAGCGGGGCGCGGGCGGACTCCGCAAGAACTCGGTGGCGCTCGGCGAGCAGGTGAGGGCCATCAGCAAGAGGCTTCTGCTGACACATCTCGGGGCCCTGGACGCGAACGACCTCAAACGGCTGGATACGGCGTTGAAGATCGCCCTTGATCTGCCCTGAGAGCCGGGCCCGAGGGCTCCGGCGCCGGCGGAGTACCGGTCGCCTCGCCGATCGATGGACACCGATGGAAAACTCCGAAATCGCCGCCATCTTCGAGGAAATCGCCAACGTCATCCGCATTGTGCAGGACGACGACAAGTGGGGGTTCAAGGCGGTGGCTTACGAGCGCGCCAAGCGCTCCATTGAAAGCTACCCCGAGCGCCTGGCCGATATCGCCGCCGATCCCAAGCGCAAACTCACCGACGTGCCCGGCGTGGGCGCGGACCTGGCCGCCAAAATCGGCGAGATCGTCCAGACCGGCAAGCTGAAATATCTCGAAGAGCAGCTTCAGAAAATCCCGCGCTCCCTGCTCGACCTGCTTCAGGTGCAGACGGTGGGGCCGCAAAAGGCGCGCCTCTTTTACAAAGAGCTGGGCATCAAGAACCTCGAGGAGCTCGAGGCCGCGGCGCGCGCGGGACGCCTGCGCGAGCTGCCGGGCATGAGCGCGAAGTCCGAGGAGAACATCCTCAAGGCGCTCGAAGTGCGCAAGCGGGCCACCGGGCGCTTCCGGCTCGACACCGCCTTCGAGACCGCCGGCCGCCTCTCCGCCTACATCCGCGAGTTCAAGGGCGTGCACCAGGTCACACCGGCCGGTTCCCTGCGCCGGGGCCGGGAAACCGTCGGCGACCTCGACCTGCTCGTGACCGGAAAGAAACTCGGAGGCCTCGGCGACCACCTGGTGAAATTCCCTGAAGTGGCCGACGTGCTTGCCAAGGGCGAAGACAAGGTGAGCTTCAAGCTCTCGAGCGGCATGCAGGTGGACGTTCGCATGCTGCCGCCCGAGGACTACGGCGCGGCGCTGATGTACTTCACCGGCTCCAAGGACCACAACGTGGCCTTGCGCGCCCGCGCCCAGCGGCAGGGCCTGAAGCTGAACGAATTCGGCCTGTTTCGCGGCGAGCGCTCCGTCGCCGGCCGCACCGAGGAGGAAGTGTACGAAGCGCTCGGACTGCCGTGGATCCCGCCCGAAATCCGCGAAAACACGGGCGAAATCGAAGCCGCCGAGGGAGGTAAACTGCCTCACCTGGTGGAGCTCAAAGACATCCGAGGCGACCTGCAAATGCACACCACGGCCTCCGACGGCCGGAGCAGCGTGGAAGAAATGGCGGCGGCGGCGAAGAAGCTCGGGTACCGCTACATCCTGATCACCGACCATTCCAAGGCCGTCACCATTGCCAACGGCCTCGACGAAAAACGCGCCCGCGAGAATATCAAGAAGATTCACGCCGCGCGGAAGCAGGTAACCGGAATCGAGATCTGGGCGGGAAGCGAAGTGGACATCATGGGCGACGGGAAGCTCGATTACCCCGACGAACTGCTGGCCCAGTTCGACATCGTGCTGGCCAGCGTACATTCCCGCATGAACCAGCCGGCCGAGGAAATGACGGCTCGCCTGCTGAAGGCGCTGGAGAATCCCTACGTGAGGATTCTCGGCCATCCCACGGGGCGCCATCTGTTACGCCGCGACCCGTTCGCCTTCGACGTAGAACGAGTGTTCAACGCCGCCCGCAAGCTGGGCGTGGTGCTCGAGGTCAACGCCAGTCCGGAGCGGCTGGACCTGAACGACCGCCACGCGCGCCTGGCCCACGACAAAGGTATCAAGATTGTGATCTCCACCGATGCTCACAGCCCGCAGCACTTCGAGTCCATGCGCTACGGCGTGATGACGGCGCGGCGCGGCTGGACCGAGAAGAAGGACGTGATCAACACTTATCCGCCCGAAAAGCTGCTGGCCGCTTTGCGGCCGCTGCCGGAATGAGCCGGCCCGAAGCGCGCGTTCCCCCAATTCAGGAACCAAGAAACTTGCCCATCGCCCGCCAACCGAAGCCGTCGCCGCCCGATGCCGTCATCTTCGACATGGACGGCGTGCTGATCGACAGCAATCCCTATCACCTCGCCAAATGGGCGGAATTCCTCGGCGAGCGCGGGGTGCCGTTTGACCCCGAGAAGCTTCCCGATCAGATTCTCGGCCAGCGCAACGACGCCGCCTTGCGGCTGTTTTTCGGCCCCAATCTGACGTCGGAGCAGAGGCACGCCCTGAGCGAGGACATCGAGGCGCGATTCCGCGCGAGCTTCGAACCTCACGCCCGTCCGCTGCCCGGGCTGCTGACGCTCATTCGCGAATGCCACGCGGCCGGGATCCCGATGGCGGTGGCGTCCTCGGCGATGAAGAAGAACGTGGACTTTGTGGTAGAGGCGCTGGGCTTGGCGCCTTATTTCGAGGTGCTCCTCAACGGCGACGAGGTCTCGCGGCCCAAGCCCGACCCGGAGATCTACCTGCGGGCCGCCGAGCACTTGAAAGTGTCGCCATCGCGCGCCGTGGCCTTTGAAGATTCCCCTGTCGGCATCGAGGCCGTCGTTCGCGCCGGCATCCAATGCGTGGCCATCGCCTCCACCTTTCCCTTCGAAAGCCTGCGGGATGAAACCGGGGCAAACTGCGTGGTGCGGAGTTTCGAGGAAATGAATCTCGAGGGGCTTCGCCGCCTGTTTGATCTCTAGCGGCGCGTAAGCCGGCGGTGGGACGTGGCCGGCGTCGTTACGCAGCCTTGCAGCGGACCAGAGCCACCGTGACATCGTCGGCCTGGGGAGCCAGGCCCGCGAAATTCTCCACCGTCTCTACCATGCGCGAGCACATCTCCTGCACAGGCAGGCCAGCCGACGCCTGGAGGAACTCCTTTAGCCGCGCATCGCCAAAAAATTCGCGGCTGGTGTTCTGCGCCTCGGTAACCCCGTCGGAGAAAATCACCATTTCGTCGCCGGGCTGCAACAGGATGCTTTGGGTGCTGAATTTAGCACCTCGGAACATACCCATCGGGAAATTCGATGACTCCAGCAGCGTGACTTCGCCGCCCGGGTGGAGCACCACCGGCGCGGGATGCGCGGCGTTCACGAAATCGAGGCGGCCCGAGGGATCAAGCACGCCGTAGAAGATGGTGGCGTACATTTCAGGCGGCGTGCGTTCGCAGAGGAAATCATTCACACGCTGGAACAGCTCTTCGAGGCTGGGATCGCCGGCGGCCACGGCGTCGAAAGCGCCCTGTAACATTACCGACATCATGGCCGCCGGAAGGCCCTTGCCGGACACGTCCGCCACCGTCAGGCCGCAGCGGTCGCCCGGCAGCGCGATCACGTCATAGTAGTCTCCGCCCACCGTGCGGCAGGGACGGGTGAGGGCGTGCAAATCGAAGCGGAGAGTTTGCGGCAGCGACTGCGGCAGCAGGCTCTGCTGGATGCCTCGCGCCAGTGTCATTTCGTGCTGGGTGCGCTCCTGCTCGCGCGCCCGGCGCAGCAAGCGCGCGTTCTCGATGACGGTGGCGCCTTCCACCGCCAGCGTTCGCAGCACCTCGCGGTCCAGGCCCGTCACCGAGGCCGCGTGCAGCCGGGCTTCCAGATAGAGCACGCCAAGAAGCTGCGGCATCATCATCTGTATGGTCTCTCCGCTGGAGTCCCTCACCGGCATCTTCTGCAGCGGCACGGCCACCACACCCCTGACGCGGGCGGGCAGCACACCGGTCTCCTGCGCCGAGCGCCCCGTGGACTCGTCTTCCACCACCAACTCCTCGTGCCGCAGGCGAACCACGCGGTCCACGACGGCCTCGGAGTAAGTCGCCTGCTCGACGGGCAGAAACACGCCGTCCTGGCTGCGCGCCAGGCGCAGGCGGAGTTCCCCTTCGTCGTTGGTCAGAAACAGCAGCCCGCGCTCCGCCTGGGTGAGCCCGATGGCGGAGTCGAGCACGGTGGTGAGCACTTCTTCCAGTCCCGGTCCGCGATTCAGCACTTGCGCCACCTGCAGGAGCAGGCCCAGGTGCTTCAGTTGGGCGGCGCGGCTGTCCGTCACCTTGCCGATCTGCTCGAGAAGGTTCGGCAGCACCGGCTCTTCGATCGCGTAGGTGAGGCGATAGGCCTCCGAAACGCCCAAGCCGATCTGATCGCCGGGCTTGAGCACATGCGAGGCCACCCGCTCGCCGTTGACGAACGTGCCGTGACGGCTGGCAGCGTCTTCGATGAGGTACTCGTCGCCTTCGCGGAGGATGCGAGCGTGCCGGCGCGATACGCGGTTGTCGAGCAGCACAAGGTCGTTGTCACTCTGCCGGCCCATGCTGAACGGGGTGCGGGAAATCTCCACCTCGCGCTCGTTACCGGCGGTGTCGCGCACGATGAGGCGTGGAATGGTGACAGGCATAGGGAGTGGCCGGACCAAACTGCGCCCGCCAGTATAACAGAGCTTCCAGGGCGCCGAACAACTCTAACGAAGGCCAGTCCTCGGCCGGCGTTCGCGCCTGCCCCCGAACTGCTCCGGCACTCCCGAAGAAGTGCGGAATGGGGTAAAATGGGTTGCAATTTCACAGGGGTTCCCGCATCATCGGGAATTTGACCAGCGTCCCGCAACTCACCGGAGGGGACCGCGGGAGGCAGGATCGGGATGTCGAAGAAGACCGTTCAAATCGCTCCGCCGAAAGGCAGGCTCGGGGTGCTCACCCCCGGCTTGGGCGCCGTGGCCACCACCTTCATCTCCGGCGTGGAGGCCGTGCGCCGGGGCCTCGCCCGGCCCATCGGCTCCCTCACCCAAATGGGCACCATTCGCCTGGGTAAACGCACCGAAGGGCGGAGCCCGGCCATCCAGGAGTTCGTCCCGCTCGCGGGACTCGAAGACCTCGTCTTCGGAGCCTGGGACCTCTTCCCCGACAACGCCTACCAGGCAGCGCTCAAGGCAGGAGTACTGGAAAGGTCGTTGTTGGACCCGGTGAAGGATTTCCTTGCAGAGATTCGCCCCATGCCGGCTGTTTTCGAACAGCGATTCGTCAAAAATCTGCGCGGCAAAAACGTGAAAAAGGCCAAGACCAAAATGGCTTTGGCCGAGCAATTGATGGACGACATCGCGGCCTTCCGCGAACGCCACCACTTGGACCGCGTGGTGATGGTGTGGTGCGCGTCAACTGAGGTGTTTCTGAAGCCTTCGGCGGTGCACCAGTCGCTGGGAGCGTTTGAGAAGGGACTTCAGACGAACAGCCGCGAGATCTCGCCCAGCATGATTTACGCTTACGCCGCGCTGAAGTCTGGCGTGCCCTTCGCCAACGGTGCGCCCAATCTCACCGTGGACATCCCGGCGCTCGAGACCCTGGCGCTCGAACGCAAGCTTCCGGTGTGCGGCAAGGACTTCAAAACCGGCCAGACCCTGATGAAAACTATCCTCGCGCCCGGGCTCAAGGCCCGCCTCCTCGGCCTGCGAGGCTGGTTTTCCACGAACATCCTCGGCAATCGCGACGGCGAGGTCCTGGACGACCCCGGCTCGTTCCGCACCAAGGAAGAGAGCAAGCTCTCCGCGCTCGAGTTCATCCTGCAGCCCGATCTCTATCCGGAGCTCTACCGCGACCTCTACCACAAGGTGCGCATCAACTATTACCCGCCGCGCGGTGACAACAAGGAAGGTTGGGACAACCTCGACATATTCGGCTGGCTCGGCTATCCGATGCAGATCAAGATCGACTTTCTCTGCCGGGACTCGATTCTGGCCGCGCCTATCGTGCTGGATCTTGTACTTTTTCTCGATCTCGCCCAGCGCACGCCGGAGCTTGGGCGCCGGGGCATCCAGGAGTGGCTTTCGTTTTATTTCAAGAGCCCCATGGTGGCGCGCCACCTCTACCCCGAGCACGATCTCTTTATTCAGCTTATGAAGCTCAAGAACACCCTGCGCTACCTGCGCGGCGAAGAGCTGATTACCCACCTGGGCCTCGAGTATTACGATTGAGAGGAATGGCCGGGATGAACACGCCGCTTCTCAGCCTGCTGGCAGTCGCCGCATTCGGGCTCTTGGCGCCGTCGCCTGGGCGCGCCGCTGAGCGTACTCCGGCCGAGGCGGCAAAGGTGGCGGACCGCGCACTCTCCCGCGCCATCGTCATCGACACGCACGCCGACACCCCGCAAATGATGCTCGACGAGGGCTACGACCTGGCGGACCCCGCGAGCCCGTTCATGATCAGCATCCCCAAAATGCGCACCGGCCACCTGGGTGCTGAGTTCATGTCGATCTGGGTGGATGTGGACTGGCCGCGCGAGGACCTGATTCACCGCGCCCTGGACTTGATAGACGCCGTGGACGTTCAGGTGGCGCGCCACCCCGGCGATCTGGCGCTGGCGGGCACGGCGGACGACGTGGTTCGCATCCATCGCCAGGGCAAGATCGCCATCCTGAAGGGGGTGGAAGGCGGGCACATTATCGAGGGCGACCTTCACGTGCTCGACATGTATTATCGGCTCGGCGCGCGCTACATGACGCTGACCCACACCAAGAACAACGATATCGGCGACTCCTCGGGGGATCAGCCCCGCTGGAAGGGGCTTTCCGACTTCGGCCGACAGGTGGTGGAGCGCATGAACCGCCTCGGCATGATGGTGGACATTTCGCACGTCTCGGACGACACGTTCTATGCCGCGGTGGCGGCTTCCAAGGCGCCCGTGATCGCCTCGCACTCGTCGTGCCGCGCCCTTTGCAACGCGCCCCGCGACATGACGGACGACATGCTGCGCGCCGTAGCCCGAAACGGCGGCGTGGTGGATATCAATTTTTACGACGGCTTTCTCGACCAGAACTTCGCCGACGCCTACCAGAAGGTGGAACCCGCCATCGAAGCGGCGGTAAAGGCGGCCCGCGAGGAGCGCGCCCGCCAGGGCAAGCGCCTCACCTACCTCGAAGAGTCGCAGATCGACGAGAAGTATTACGCCGGGCTGCCGATTCCGAGCTTCACCCGCGTTGCGGACCACATCGATCACGCCGTGCAGGTGGCCGGCATCGACCACGTGGGCCTCGGCTCCGACTTCGACGGCATCTCGGGCCTGGCGCCGCGCGGCCTGGAAGACTGCTCGAAGCTGCCGGACCTTGTCCGCGAACTCGCCCGGCGCGGCTACAGCGAGAGCGACCTCGAGAAGATCCTGGGCGGCAACGTCCTGCGGGTGATGCGGCAGGTGGAACAGGTATCACATACGATTCAATAGGAAAACGGAGGACCTAAATGAAGAGATCTCTCACGGGGAGCGCGGCTGCCCTTGCCATCCTGGCTGCCATGGCGCTTTCGCCGGCGAACGTCCGCGCTCAGACTAAGCCGGCCGCGAAGACATCGACGCACCGGGCCGCCACGCACCCATCCGTCGCGCACCATTCGTTGCTCAATCCGGCTTCTTGCAACGAGAAGGCGCCCGCCGCCTTCAAGGCGAAATTCGTCACCACCCAGGGCGACTTCGTGGTGGAAGTCACGCGGGCCTGGTCGCCGCTCGGCGCCGACCGCTTCTACAACCTCGTCAAGGACGGCTTCTTCACCGATGTCGAGTTCTTCCGCGTGGTGCCCGGCTTTGTCGTACAGTTTGGAATCAGCGGCAACCCGAAAATCGCCAAAGCTTGGAGCAACGCCGCCATTGCCGATGAACCCGTGCTTCAAAGCAACAAGCCGGGTTACCTCACCTACGCCAAGGGCGGCCCGAATACCCGCACCACCCAGGTGTTCATCAACTTCGGCGACAATTCAGCCCTCGACGCGCAGGGTTTTCCCCCCTTCGGCCAGGTAGTGGAAGGCATGGACGTGGTGAACAAACTCTACGGCGGATACGGCGAGCAAGTGACGAATCTTCAGGGCGAAATTGAAGAGAAGGGCAACGCTTTTCTGAAAGCCCAGTTCCCCAAGCTCGACAGCATCAAGTCTGCCGTGATTGTGCCTGCGGCTCCGGCCGCGGCGGCCGCAAAGAAACCAGCGGCAGCAGCAAAGAAACCAGCGGCGGCGACCAAGAAACCCGCCGGGGCGACTCCGCCGAAGTAAGGCCTGTGCCGCCGCGTTGCGCTCCGGACAGGACCAGCCGGCACTTGACGGCACCGAGGACAGCTCGGCTCGAAAGCGAGGAAAGATGAATCAAACCACACCCGGGCTCTACGCCATCTTTGAGACCACCGAAGGCGACTTCGTGTGCCGCCTCTTCCCTGAGCAAGCGCCGCAGACCGTCGAGAACTTCGTGGGCCTTGTTAATGGGACGAAAGGGCCGGCGAAACGCCGCTTCTACGACGGCTTGGTGTATCACCGCGTGATCCCGAACTTTATGATTCAGGGCGGCTGCCCCGAAGGCACAGGACGCGGCGGCCCAGGCTACAAGTTTGCGGACGAGTTCGGCAAAGAGCGCGTCTTCGACCGGCCGGGCAAGCTGGCCATGGCCAACTCCGGCCCCAACACCAACGGCAGCCAGTTCTTCGTCACCACCGCCGCCACCGCCTGGCTCAATCACAAACACACCATTTTTGGCGAGGTGGTGGAGGGCATGGAGGTGGTGCACAAAATCGAAGCCGTGCCTCGCGACCGCTCCGACCGGCCCCTGAAACCCGTGGTGATGAAGAGCGTGAAGATCGAGGAAGTGAAGGCTTGAGGACTGGCGCAGCCGTCTTTACTCACCACCAAGACACAAAGACACCCGGAAGAGTCCCTTGGCCTTATGTCTTGGTGGTGCAGATCTGTCTCGTCGCAGTCTGGAACCTGCTGATCCGGCCTTCTCCTCACACCCCGATCACGCCCACAAGTTCCTTCACGGAGTCAGCGGATTTCTGAAGGGCGGCCTGCTCCTCCGGCGTCAACTTGATCTCGATGATCTGCTCGATGCCGCGCGCGCCAAGCTTCACCGGCACGCCTACAAACAGGCCGTGAATGCCGTATTCCCCTTCCAGATAAGCTGCGCAGGGCAGGATCTTCTTCCGGTCGTTATAAATGGCTTCCACCATTTCCACCACCGCGGCCGAGGGCGCGTAAAACGCGCTGCCGGTCTTCAGCAAAGCCACAATTTCAGCGCCTCCGCCCGCGGTGCGCTTGATGATGGCGGCGAGCTGATCGGGCGGCATCAACTCGGTTACCGGAATACCGGCCACGGTGGTGTAGCGCGGCACGGGGACCATGGTATCGCCGTGGCCGCCCAGGACGAAGCCTTGCACGTTCTGCACCGAGACGTTGAGCGCCTCGGCGATGAAGGTGCGATAGCGCGCCGTATCGAGCACGCCCGCCATGCCGATGACTCGATTCCTGGAAAAGCCGCTCACCTTAAACGCCGTCTGCGCCATGGCGTCGAGCGGATTGGTGACGACGATCAGAATCGATTCGGGCGAATACTTCACCACCTTCTCGATGGCACCCTTCACCACCTCGTAGTTGGCCTTCAGCAGATCGTCGCGGCTCATGCCGGGCTTGCGCGGGAACCCCGCCGTCATCACCACGATGTCGGAGTTGGCCGTGTCGGCGTATTCGTTGGTCCCCTTCACCTTCACGTCGTAGCCCTCGATGGGCCCGGACTCGGCCAGGTCGAGCCCCTTACCCTGGGGCACGCCCTCCAGGATGTCGATCAGCACCACGTCAGCCAGTTGCTTGTCCGCCAGCCGGTGAGCCGTGGTGGCGCCGACGTTGCCGGCGCCCACTACCGTCACTTTTCTACGCATGATTCCTCCAGAGGTGATTGCGGCGCGGGGTGCGGCGCCCGCGCCGAGTGTCTAGAATAGTCCTGAACGCGCTGCTGAAAGTCTACAGGTTTTCGATAATCGCGCCCGCGAAGCCGCTGGTGGAGAGCTTCTGTACACCGGTAATGCCTTCCATTCGCATCAGGCGCTCGAGATCGTAAGTGACGCGGTGCTGGCTGATGGTCAGGGCCAGGGCCCGT
>DATJAQ010000202.1:0-27310 GCA_035516075.1 Terriglobia bacterium
GAAACACCTGGGTTCGAGCATCGACGGCGCCCTCAAGGAAGAAGGCACCGTTAACGAGGCGGAAGCCCAGCCGACCAGAGAGGCCGTCGCGTGGCAGCTCGCGCAGGCGAGGTCTTGAGCCGTGGCCGATTTGGCGTTCGCGGGCGGCGCAGACATCCGTTCGTGGTGCCTGCGCCACCCGGCCGCGCGAGGTTCATCCGGGCCAACATCTAGGAGGCCCTGTTCTTCAAGTTCTTCAAGTTCTTCAGCTTTATGGAAAACCCGATCAACGACAGGACCAGAGACGCTCCCAGAACAACGCCTATGAGTTTGAAGATCTTGCAGGGGTTATTCTGATGGCCATTCCCCACGATGATGGTAGGGTCCAGCGAAATCATACTCCCCTTACCCTTAGTTTCGTCGAGCGCCACGAGGGAGTATGTGCATGTGTCGTCGCCGGAGTCCATAACATCAAGCGTCACGGTCTGATCGGGCGTCTGGTTCTTGCTTACAAGCTGAAATACACCAGACTGGAACGGAAATATCTTGCTGGGCCATGTGGAATTCAGACAGGGAGCAAACACCGCGAACAGATCCCAGTTGTCTTTATCAGGCCCTTGGAACATAAAAACAATGTGGTCAACTGATGGGCTGGGGCTGCCCTTTGGATAGACACTCACCACGCTCCCGAGGTTACCGTTATCCTTAACGATCAGCGCGCCGTTCACTACCGCTACGCTTATACAGTGTGTGGGCGCGCCGGTGCATTGGGCCGCCGCTTCCGACGCAAGGGATGTCACAACCGCCGCAACGAGCACTGCCAAAATCGTGTTCTTTCGAAACCGAGCGCGTTCGTTTGAACCGGACATAAGTAGTGTCCTCCCCTTTGAATTGGTTGTTCCGCCGCTCCGGCGGCAGCGTGCACGGGCATCCTTATTCAGTTCCAACAGCGTACGCGTAATCTCGGACGAAAACGGGCCACTCACGATTTACGGCTGTCCGCGCGCCCCGCTCACGAGCCGCTGAAACTCAGGGTCGGAGCGGAGCTTGTCGAATTGAGGATCAGCCGCCAGCATGGCCGGCGCGTATCCACCGTGCACCGCCTGGGCCAGCCACTTAAGCGCTTCCTGTCGCTCGCCGCTCGCGAGGTGGACAACGGCCGCGTTGAACAATACGTCGTGATCGTTCGGGGCGAGCGCCAGAGCCTTGGCGAGGTAATCTCTGGCCGGCTTAGCTTCGTTTTCCCGCGCGTGGCACTGCGCCAGGCGGCTCATCAGAACGGCGCTCCTCGGATTAACCTCCAGTTCTCCTTCTGCCAGGCCGATAGCTTTCCGGTAGGCTTCCCGTGCTTTCGCGGCGTCTGCCGGAATCATGTAATAGGCGTCCCCCAGGTTTGCCCAGTATTCGGAGTTCTTGGGCTGAAGGGACACGGCCCTCTCGCAGTAATTTGCCTCTTCTGCGAACTGCCTGAGGTAGTAACTGGTTGTGCCCAAGTTCGAGTACGATTCCGCGCTCTCAGGGTTAAGCTTGAGCGCGCTGCGAAAGGCATCCTCTGCCTTATTGAAGTCCAGCCTGACCAGGTAGACGTCTCCCACGTTCATATAACCCCACGCAATGTCCGGGGCCAGGGCAATCAATGTTTGCCACGCGTTTAATGCCTCGTCATAGCGAGCATGGTAAAAGAAGAACGTGCCAAGATTGTCGTAACACTCCCAGCACGCGGGGCGCACCTGGACCGCGGTCTTGTACGCCTTCTCGGCCTCGTCAAGGCGATGGAGTGAGTCGTACGCGCGTCCCAAACCCTCGTAAGCGACCTCACTTCGCGGATCGAGGCTGACGGCGCGTTGGAATGCCGTTATGGCCCCTTGGTAGTCGCCTGTGCGCTGACTCTCGTCGCCGATCGCCAACTGGACTTCGGGCAGCCCGCTGTTGAGTTTCGCAGCGGCGTCTACCGCAGCTTTTGCCTTCTCGGCCCACTGCGCGTCCCGGGTGGCGTTGTACTTATACCAGTACGCCAGGGAGAGGGTGGCATGCGCCTGGGCGTAATGGGGGTCTTCTGCGATTGCGCGCTGGAGCAGGCTGATGGCCAGGTCCAGGCTGGCGGGCTTCTCGTAGCCCCGCAGATACCCGAGGCCCTGAACGTAGAAATCGTAGGCCGTGAGCACCCCGGTGCCGTGGGCCGTCAAATCCTGCCGGTTGCCGGCAGAAAGCTGCAGCGCCAGCATCTCGGCGGCCTTAATCACGACTTGGTCCTGCAAACTGAACTCGTCGTCCGCGGCTGCCGTCACGCTGTCTGTGCGGAGCAGTCCTCCGGTCGTGGCGTCCACCAGGCTCAGGTTGATCCGGGCTGTCTGCCCGGCCTGCTTCCAACTCGCCCCCAGCACCATGGTGGCGCCGAGTTGGGTTCGCGCTTTCACGATGCTGTCTACGTGACGCTCACGCACTACCTCCGCGGCGGGTACTTCCACGGAGTCGAGCTGAGCGAGTTTGTTCGTCACGGTGTCGGTGAGACCGGCGCACCGCGCCAGCTCCTCCGCACCTCCGTCCAACGCCTCGATCGGGACCACCACCAGGTTCTTGCGATCGGGAAGAGGGGGGCCAAAGATCCTCTGCCAAATCGGCGGATTGAAGTACCAAAGCATCGCCACCGCCGCAACGATCGCCACCAGGCCGCCGAGCGCGGCGGCCAGTACGCGGCGCCGACCTGGGCGTGGATCGTCTAGCGAGCGATCGATAGCCCCGGCCACTTGTTGAGCGCCGGCGTAGCGCGCCGCCGGCTCCCTCTCCAGGCAGCGCAGGATCGCCGACTCCCACCGGGGATCGAGGTCGGCAACGTGAAGCCGCGGCGACGGCGCCCGTTCGCGCAGGCGCTGGTACGGATCGCCTTCGAAGGGCCGCCGCCCCGTCACCATCTCGTAGATCACGAGGCCCAGGGCGTAAATATCGGCGGCCGAGGTGGCCTTCCGGCCTTCCAACTGCTCGGGCGCCATATACGCAGGCGTTCCAATCAGCTGTCCGACGCCGCTCGACCCCCCTGAGACGCTCTCCGGAGCGGACGGAGCGATCGCCCGCGCCAGACCAAAGTCGGTGATCACGGCGCGCCATGACGCGGTGGAGGTTTCGGGCCGGGCCGGGACAGCTTGCGGCAGGGGCAGGGATCTCGCTGCGGAGGGCGGCCCGGTAGCGGCGAGCGACTCCGTGCTTTGCTGGGAGTCTACGCCGCCCGGCCTCTCCGGCACCAGCATTACGTTGCCGGGCTTGAAATCGCAGTGCACCACGCCGGCGTGGTGGGCCGCGGCCAGCCCATCGGCCATCTGCCGCACGAGCGGCAGCGCCTTTTGGGCGGTCATTCTTCCCTGCCGGCCGAGGCAGGTGGAAAGATTTTCGCCTTCCAGAAGCTCCATGATGATGAAAGTAATTTCGGGTTTTTCGCTGCCGGCGGGGGGCCGGCAAAATTCCAGGTGGTACATCCCGCAGACACTGCGGTTGCGGATGCGGCGGGCCAATCGGATCTCGTCTTCGAAGCGGGATCGAGTCCCGGGGTTGGCGGAGATCTCGGGCCGAATAGTCTTCAGCGCGACGCGCGTGCGGAGTTTGAGGTCTTTGGCCTCATAAACTTCGCCCATGCCGCCGCGGCCGATGAAGCGCAGGATCTGGTAGCGGTCGCAAATCGTCTGGCCGACCGATAGTGCAGAGGGCGGGTTATCGGAGGTGGGTGGGTCCGGCGCAGGTTGGGCGCCGGCGCTCTTCATGAAGTCGCCGGCATTTTGGTGACCGGAGAGCAGCGATGCGACTTCGAGGCGGAGGGGCTCGTCGCCCTGGCAAGCCTCCGCGATGAACCGAAAGCGAGCCTCCCCCTCGAGTTCCAACGCCGCTTCGAAGAGTTCCTTGACGCGCTCCCAGCGCTCCGGATTCATGGAGCCCCGCAACGGGGAGGCGCGTTCGGGCAGGAACGGCACTCGGCCTCCTCCGCCTTCTTGTAGGCCTGGCGGCGTGCCACTCACGCTGTTTCGCACTTACCCAGAACGGGTGAACCGGCTCAGCTTGCATTCAGTTTTGGGCCGAGCGGCCGCGGGCGCGGGTGGTTCCGGCTGCGACGCCCCCAGCCCTTGAGAATCGGTGATCCGCGGTTCTCGTCCAAATGCAATGCAATCACTAACCCGTCGTGTGCATTGTGCGGCGGTGCTGCCAATCGCTGATGCGTCCTTCTACCCGCCTGAAATCAGCTGCACTCATCGGTGCGGCCTCCGGCAAGGACCCATCGGGCCGCTCTTCCCGCCTGGAGCCGGCCGCCAAGCCGCAGAGCTTGCCGTAAGCCTACGGGGAACGTTTCGGATCGCGCCTGCTGATTCCCCCTCCTACTCCAGCAGAGTAAACGGGTGCCTTCTCCCCAACCCAGCACAGAGTTCCCGTTGCCCTCAGCAAAAGTAGTGGTCCCGTATATAGCACAAATAGCGAGTATCTTCCAGTATCGTACTGTAGCGTGTTATCTCTATACCAGAAACTCAGTTCGCATGGCACTGGAAGCGTTCTATGCCCCCGCGGTGAGCTCGCCGAGGCATGCACTCACTTTGCGCTTGACATCGCCCAGCTCTTTATGATACGGTTATTGTATCGGTATTGATGGGCGGCAGAGGTCAGTGGCTTGTGCATTTTGCCTGGAGGGCGCACAGGGAAGCGGGGAGTCGCGAAAATTTAAAATGTTACGAACGAACCCGTCAACTTATTGAAAACATTGATATTCCATTTTTGGAAGGGGCGGGAACCCGTCAACTCGCTGAAAATAAGAAAGATAGAGTCATTATCCCGTCAAGTTGTTGAAAGAAATGGCGATAGCAGCTGCGAGTGCCTCGAAAATCCCTGGCAGGTCCCGGAGAAGGAGTCAGAAGCCAGCAGTCAGGAGCCGAGTGGAGGCTGATCGTTGTCGGTGGATCGTAGATCGGGCTTCGTTGTCAATCGTCAGTTGTCTGAGATCCGGTTGGTCGCGCACGGGCGGTTGGTGGTCGCGAAATTTCGAAATGTTACGAACGAACCTACCAAACTATTGAAAACATTGATATTCCATTTTTGGAATCGCGGCGAACCAACCAAAGTATTGAAAACGCGAGAGATAGAGTCATTATCCAACCATCTTGCTGAAACAAAAGGCGATAGCTGCTACGGGAGGCTCGAAGTCCAAAAGCAGACGCGGAACGAAGGGTCAGAACACAGGAGTCAGGAGACGGTAGACAGGAGTCAGGAGACGGGAGTCAGCAGGCAGGAGAGTGCCTCGGCGCGAACACGCGGCCACGCTCCGAGTTTCGCGTTTCGACTTTCGACTCTCGACTCTGGACTCTCTTCTTCCCGTGTCGATTAAAGCCACGATGTACCATGAAATCAATCAGTTCCAGGTTTACGAGGCCGCAGCGCCGGGGCAAGCGAGTGCGAAGCCGGCAGGGAGTGGGTTTGACGGTCACGCGGGCGCCCGCGCTATAGTAGAGGCGCCCGATAGGCAGGCCTTGCGGCCGGCGGGAGTTGCACCACGTGACGAACACACCTTTGGGCTGGGCGCTGGTGGCGCACGTCATCGGAATCGTGGTTTGGGTGGGCGGTTTGCTCGCGGCCACCCACGCCTTCGCATCGCGTTTGGCCGAGACCACGCCCGAGGGTCAAAATGCTCTTGCGCGCCTGCAGCAGAAGCTGCTGCGCGGCCTGGCGCATCCGGGAGCGGCCGTCGCAGTGCTCGCCGGCGCGGCGATGCTGGTGATTCACCCGGCCTACTTTCAGCAGGGCTGGCTGCACGCGAAGCTGGGTCTGGTGGCACTGCTGATCCTGGTGGATTTGTGGTTTACGTTCCGCGTGCGGGCGTTTCAGGCCGGCCACGGCCCCTCCACTGCCGGGCAGGCCAGGCTGGCCCACGTGTCGATTTGGCTGCTGCTCCTCGCCATCGTCATCGTGGTAGTCATCAAGCCGTGAGTGGGCTGCGCGGCAGACGTTCGCGCCGCTCCGGTTCGCAGCGTTCGAGGGTTTTGGGGAGGTCTTCGTGACCAGGATTACGGTTCGAAACAACGGCCCGGTGCGGATCGAGGGCGACTTTGAGATCTACGACGCCGAGGGCAACGCGTTTGACCTCGCCGGCCGGACCGCCGTCAGCCTGTGCCGCTGCGGTCAGTCCGAAAACAAACCCTTCTGCGACGGCAAGCACAAAGAGTGCGCCTTCGCCTCCGAGGTGAAGGCCCGCGTCCTCGAGCCGCTTCCTTCGCCGGCCGCAGCGGCCCCGGCCCCTGCGGTCCCGGCCCCGCCGTCGCCTTCCACGCCCCTCAAGGCGTAGCGCGCCGGGAGTTTCACGCCGGCAGCGCAAACTTCAAAAACGCGGCCGCCTCCGCCAGTTAACTAACATATAAACACAATATTAACAAAGTTAGAACTAGGGAGATCGCGGCTGCACGCCTGCGCCCGGCGCGAAGAGCCGCGCAGCCGTCCCGGGGGATTGATCTCGCGGCGCGCCGCTTCGCCGCAGCCGGTTGACGAACCCGGCCGGGCCAAGCAGAATGGCAATTGCCGGCACGTTATGACCTCTCCTCCTCTTTCAAGGCCTGGAATCCGCCGGGCGTGGTGTTTGCTCGGCGCCGCGATGGCCGCCTTGGCGCTGGCGGCCGCGGGCGCCGCGGCTGGAGCGGGCTCGCAGCCTCTCGGCGCCATTCTCGGTTGGGGCGACTTCCAGGTAGACCGTCTGCCGGCTCCCGAAGGGACGCTGGTGTTCCCCGGCGACGTCGTGACCACCGCCGCGAACTCCGGCGCTGAACTGAGATTCGTGTCCGGCAGCATCGCTCGTCTCGAGGCTGGCAGCGCAGTAGCCCTCGACGGCGCGGCGGGCGATGTTGATCTGCGCCAGGGCGCCCTCACGCTGAAGAGCCCGGCCGGCCGGGCTGCGCGCGCGCGGGTGCTGGGCGCGCAGGTGGTAGTGGGCGCGGCGGCGTCCTCCACGTGCCGTCTCCAGACCGGTTCGGGCTCGGCTTGGGTGGCGGCGGTGGCGGGCAGGGTGGTGATCGAAGGCGCCGGAAATCCGCTGGTGCTCGCCGCCGGGCACAGCGCTCGCCTGGGCCGCGCCTCGGAGCGCTTTCTCGTCCCGCAGACCGCGCCGCCCGTGCCGCAGGCTTCATCCGCAGCGCCCGCACCGGCACGCGCTGTAACGCTCGTGCCGGAAGTGCACACCGCAGGACGCGTGGTCGCAGTTTATCCCGACGAGGTCGTGCGCCACCCGGGCTCGGAGATCGCCACGCCGCTGATCATGGGCGAGCTGGTCGACGCCGGAGACATTCTGGGTACGCTCGGCCCGGGGCGGGTGCGCATTCAGCTTTTCGACAATTCCATCTTCGACCTCGGCGCCGCCACCACGGTCCGCCTGGTGCAGCACGATCCCGACGCCCGCTCCACGCTGCTCGAGCTCCGCGGCGGCTATTTGCACGCCGAGGTGGCGCCGGCTCAGGGGCCCAAGGCGGGCTTCGTGGTAACGACGCCGCACGCGGAGGTCTCAGCCTCGGCCACCATGTTCTTCGTCTCGACGGATGCCAAGGCCACCGTGGTGTGCAACGCGGGTTCGGGGCCGCTGCTGGTCCGAAGCCCCGCCGTGGCGGCGGGAGCCGTAAGCGTGGCGGCGGGCGAATGCTCCATCACGCACGCCCAAGAGGCGCCCGGCCCCTCGCATGCCGACCGGGCCTTGATCGAGCGCGAAATGTGGCTAGCCGGCTACCAGGACGGGCCGGGCATTCCGGGCCTGGCCCGGCGCGAGGCCATCAAGAAGGCCCGCACCACCGCGATCTCGGGCGCGGCCGCTCTAAGCCTGGTGACCCTGATCGAGATGTATCGCACCTCGACGGACTTGCAGCACGTGGCCTCCGACGCGCAGCCGTACGTTTCGGCCTTCGGCAACGCCGTGGGAAACTTCGAAGGGGCCATCCAGATTGAGCACAACCTCTGCCTCGCTTTCTTGAACTGGGGTGGAGGATTCGGCCTGGTCCTTTCGCCGAGCGTCCCTGCCCAGGTATGCCCCAGCGTTGGGCCGTGACTCCTCGGCCTCAGCGCCGCCGGTCAGGACGCGCCGATCAGGCTGTAATAGCGGCCCATCCAGTAGGGGAGCAGGAAGAACGCGCCGTCATCTTCGCTCCGTCCTCCGTCGCCGCCGTCGAGCGCGCGGCTGCCGAGCTCGAAGGGGTCGCCGTTCCACTTCATCACGGCGCGTTCGTTGGGCGGGAGGGCGCGAACGGACTGAGGCAGGCCGAACCGGTTGGACTGAGGGCGTACGACCACGTCGGCTCGTCCCGCGTTGGGCGCGGTCCAGTTGACCGTGTCCATGGGGATGCGCTCGAGGGCGTCGCGAGCGGCCTGGAGGTCGCCGTCGCCGCCATGAGTTGCCGCCGCGGCGATAACTTCCCAAAGCGGATTGCGTTCGTCGCGGGTGCGGCGCCAGTAGCGGTCGAACACGCTCAGGTAGCGGGCCGCAAGTGCGGGATCGGTTTCGAGCGCGGTTCGCGAGTTGCCCGGCGTGGGCGCCAGCGGCACGAGGAGCGGCGCAAAGGCCAAATAGGCAAGCTCCTGATCCGAGAAGTTCACCTCCGCCGGCGGCGAATCGAGCTGAGCGACGTTGTCCAGGTACCGCATGTCGATCGCGACGCGCCGGTAGCCGGCCTTAAGCGAAGCGTCGTCGGAGAGCGAAGCCGCCACGCGCAGATGCGAGAGAAGCTCGAGCGAGTCGAGCCCCGCGTCTTCGCGGCCTTCCGGTGTCTTGAAATAGTCCGGCGTGTAGCGGCCCCAGCGCGTGACGCGCCCGCCCGGCCCCACCAGACGCAGGCCCTGCGCCACCAGGCGGCGCGCGATGCGGTTCGCCTCGGCCGCGGCTTGGTGGCGCAGCGGGCCGCCGGCGGGAAGCAGATTCCACGCCACCCAGTCGGCGAAGAAGTGGCCCACGAGTTCATCCGAGCTGGTGTCGCCTTTCCAGAAGCTGCCGTCACCCATGGGGTGCCACTCGCCGCCGGGATCGCGGGTTTCGCCGGTCTTGGCGATGGCCCGCGCGGGAAATCCCGCAGTCCCCGTGATCGCTTCGAGGCGGAGCGTGGCCGCCAGCGACGTCTGCGCGTTCGAGAGCGCCTCGGCGGAGCCGGTGACTGCGTACCGGAAGCACTCCGCCGCCACGTAGATCGCCGTCCACAAGCCGTCGTTGTCGCTTGGCTCCGGCTGGCAATGGGCGAGATCGCCAGGCGAAGGCATCTCGCAGCCGTCCACGAAACCATCCCGGCGGTGGCGCCGCGCGAGGCGCGCCTCGAAGTAAGCGGCCTTCTGCCCGAGAGTGAAGGGGCGAAACTCGATCCTCGAGATGCCGGCCGCGGTCCGCACCCAGGCGCCACGCGAGGTGGGCGCCAAAGCTATCACGGTGTCGTCGGGCAGATATCGCCGTCCTGCAAAGTAGAACCAACGCCGTGCGCCGGGTGCCGATGGATCGAAGAGGATTGCGCCCTGCCGGGTGGCGAGCCAGATCGCGCCTCGCGCGCCGCACGCGATCCCGTCGATTCCGAGAACCGGCAGACCGTCTTCACCTCGCCAGGATCTTCGCCGGCCGCCTGGATCGATTTCGATCAATCCGGTCCCGGCGGCCCGCCAGATCCTGCCCGTCGCGTCGCGAACCTCGCGCTGCAGAGGCGCGGAGAGCGCGCTCCGCACCTCAGGCGGATTGGCGTGGCTGTCGGCGTTGAACTGATCGGCGAAAATCTGGGGGTACGTTGGGGAGGTGGCGGCTGATGTGGAGAGCCCGGCGAGGCTAACGGCGGCAATAAGAACGGCGGCAAGGCTGCAGGCAAGCTTCACCGTTTGCAGCGACTCCTGGGCAAGGCGCCTCGATAGTCTACAACACTCCGGCGCTACGAGGTTCAAGGGTAGCGAGAGCGGCATACCCGCGCTGCCGGCGATGGGGCGCGCCAACAACACGGCTCGGGCGCGGAGCGCCACCGGCCGGAACCCGCCGGACTCGAATTGACGCCTCGCCACCCACAGCGTAACATGGCCTGCAAATGGACGAGGGGGCGGATCTCGGCGGGCGGACTATCTCCCATTACCGCGTCCTGGAGCGGATTGGCGGGGGTAGCATGGGCGTAGTGTATAAGGCCGAAGACCTTCGGCTCGGCCGCCGCGTGGCGCTCAAATTCCTGTCTGCATCCATCACCGCATACGGTTCCGGAGGCTCTCCTTCCCCCAGCACCTTAAGCCGCACCGAGGCTCTCGATCGCTTCGAGCGCGAAGCCAAGGCCGCCTCAGCCCTCAATCATCCCGGCATCTGCACGATTTACGGGATCGACCAGTTCGAGGGGCAACCCTTCATCGCCATGGAACTGCTCGAAGGCCGGACGCTGCGCGAGATGATTGCAGGCGCCGCTCCCGCCCCGCTCCCTTTCCAACAGGTGCTCAACGTGGGGATTCAGATCGCCGACGCCCTCGACGCGGCGCACCATCAGGGCGTGATTCACCGCGACATTAAGCCGGCCAACCTCTTCGTCACCGACCGCGGCCAAGCCAAGCTGCTCGATTTCGGTCTGGCGAAGCGAACGTCGCATCCTGCGCGCGTGAAGGCGTATCCGGCGGGCGACGCGGGATTAGACGACAGCCCCGCCTTCGAGAACAGTCCCACGGTTATGCTTGAGGACCCTGAGCTGACCAACCCGGGAGCCGCGCTGGGCACGATCGCTTACATGTCTCCCGAACAGGCGATGGCCGAGTCCCTCGACGGCCGCACCGACATCTTCAGTTTCGGAGCCGTACTCTACGAAATGGCTACCGGCTGCCGCGCGTTCCCGGGCGCCACCATGCCGGCGGTGGCGAGCGCCATACTCAACCGCGACCCCGAGCCGGTCATCAGCGCTAACCCGGCGCTGCCCCCGGGCCTGGGGGAGATCATCCAGAAGGCGCTCGCCAAGAAAAAGGCCGAGCGCTATCAGAGTGCCGCTGAGCTTCGGGACGACTTGATGGAGTTGCGTGAGCGCTCGTCCTTCAGGCTGCCGCGATCGGTTGCGGCTGGTTCGTTTCCGTCGTCTGAGTTCGCATCGAGCCCCGCCCCGGCGCCCGGCGTGGTCGCAGGTAGAACCCTAAGTTCTGGCGCCCGGGCCCGCACGCTGAAAAGCAAGTTGTGGGCGGCCGCGGGAATCAGCATGGCTGCCGTGATTTTGGTCGCACTGGCAGTGCCGGCTCTGCGCCAGCGGTTGCTCGGCATCATCGGTGGCGTCACGGGTGGACCGGGCCAGCTTCCTCTTCCCAGCCAAGTGAGCCTGGCGGTTCTGCCGGTTACGGCTGAAGGAGGCGATCCCCGCCTCACGGCGTTCGGAAACGGCTTGCTGGCAACGGTCACCGCCAGGCTGATGCAACTTTCGGTGAATCGGCCGTTCCAGGTGATTCCAGCCAGCCAGATCCAAGCCAAGAAGGTGACCAGCCTGGAAGGCGCGCGGCAGGAATTCGGCGTCAACCTCGGCCTCGAATTTGACCTTCAGAGATCCGGCGACTTGCTTCGGGTCAGCTACACGCTGATTGACTCAAACAGCGGTCGCGCCTTGCGGGCCGACTCGCTCACTGTGCCGCAGTCCGATCTGCTGGCGCTCGAAGACCGGGTGGTGGAGAGCGCCGCCCGCTCGCTCGGCATCGCCATCCAGCCCGAGGAGCAGCGGTTGCTTGGTGTCCGAGGAACAAGGGAAGCCTCGGCGTACGACTATTACCTTCAAGGCCTGGGCTACCTTCAAGAAGCGATCAAGCCCGAGAACGTGGAGAGCGCGCAGACCGTGTTGAACCAAGCCTTGAAGCTCGACCCCCGGTTCGGGCTGGCGGAGGCGGCTCTTGGCGAGGTCTACTGGCAGAAGTACGATCTCACCCGTGACCGCAAATGGGTCGAGACAGCCCGCACCGCATGTGAACGGGCGCTTCAGATGGGCAACGCGGGCGGCGAAGGGCACGAATGCCTCGGAGTGCTGGCGAACGGGACCGGAGCTTACTCCCAGGCGGCGGAACAGTTCGGGCTGGCTGTACAGCTCAATCCCACCGACGACCGCGCGGTGACCGGTTTGGCGCAGGCCTACCAGGATCTGAATCAGCCCCTCATGGCGGAGCAAACGTATAAGCGCGCCATTGCTTTGCGGGCGCACTATTGGGGCGGCTACAACGCGCTTGGCATTTTCTACGTCAACGACCAGGAGTACGAGAAGGCGGCCCAGATGTTCCAGCAGGCGGTGGCGCTCGCCCCCGATAGCTATCGCGCCTACGTCGATCTCGGTGCTGTTGAGCTACTGCTCAATCGCCAGGCGGACGCCGTGCAGGCGTCCCAGCGTTCAATCGCCATCCGGCCGACTGCGCAGGCTTACTCAAACCTTGCCACGGCGTACTTCGAGCTCGTTCAGTATGACAAGGCGGCGCAAAACTATCAGGAAGCCGTGAAGTTGAGCCCCAGTCAACGCGAGCCGTGGGGTAATCTTGCCGACGCCTACTATTACGGGGGTCATCTGAGCGAGGCGCGCAACGCGTACCGCCAGGCCGTGACTCTCGGCGAGGAGGACCTGAAGGTGAATCCCAACGATTCGGCATTGCTCGGCGACCTCGCCGGCTACTACTCGATGCTCGGCGAGCGCAAGCGGGCGCTCAACGCACTCGACCGGTCGCTCAACGCCGGTAAGCTGGACAAGGACCTGATGTTTAACGCCGTCCTGGTGCACAATCAGTTTGGCGAAACCGACGTGGCCTTGGAGTGGCTCGCCAAGGCGCTCGCGGCCGGTTACTCGCCGTCGGTAGTGAGCCAGGCACCCGCCCTTAAGAATCTGCACGCTGACCCGCGCTATCAGCGGCTTCTCCGCGGACAGTGAGAAGGCGGGCCAGCGTGCGCTAACGATTGTGAGGATCGAATGCACTCGATGCTCACGGCAAGTTCACTCGCGTAAGCCGTCCGGCACCGGCACGCACTGGCCGGACGGCCCCTGGCAGGCGGAACCCAACCCCCAGAATCATCGCCCCAAGACGGGCGGTGGGCCGGTGCACACCGGGACCGGCCGGGAATCTCAAAAAGAGGGGAGAAACTCCCATGGCCCAGATGGTACCTGTTTGCGATAGCAGTGCGACTCTCTCGCAGGGCGAGACTTTCTACTTTACGAATAGCTTCAGCCAGGTGTGCACCATCACGAATTGTTCGCCTCCGCTGGTGGCTTCGAGTTACTCCGTGCCGGCAGCCCAGGGGGCGGCCGACGGGCTGTGCCAGGCGCAGGTGCAGTCGAACGCGTCGTCAGGCTCGTACACTCTGTCGTGTGACTGCTGCGCGCTGCCGCCGCATAACCCTAAAATCACCCTTCTCTAACCACTGGGCAAGCGCGCCCTCACCGGCCGCCCCCCCGGCCAGGCACCGCCTTGCCGGGGGGCGGCCGGTACCGTTATAATACGAATGAACCCGCCTGGTTCGAGGAGTCTACATGTACAGGTTTTTCCGAGGCAAAAACCGGCAGAAGTTGATGAAGTATCTGTTGATCTTTTTCCTCGGAATCGTTTCCCTGGGCATGGTGGTGATGCTCTCGCCACTGTCGAGCAGCGACACCACCACGGCCAACTCGAATGTGCTCGCCACCCTGGGCAACTTCCAGATCAGCACCCAGGACCTCCAGCGGCGGGTGGACCAGCAGTTTGGGAATTCCGCCTTCCGCAATAATCCGGAGTTGATGGCACGGTTCGCGCCCAACGTCCTCGATGCCATGCTTCAGGATCAGGCGGTTGTCGCCGAGGCGGGGCGGCTGGGCCTCCAGGTCAGTAACCAGGAGCTCGCCGAAGCCATTCGATCGTATCCGGGCCTCAGCAACAACGGTAACTTCATCGGATACGACCAGTACCAGAACGCGATCGAAACGCAGACCGGAATGACGGTGGCCCAGTTCGAAGCCCAGCTACGAGACGGCCTGCTTTCAGACAAGCTGCGCAATGTGGTGACCGACGCCGTCCAGGTGACGCCTGCCGACGTCCACCAGGAGTTCGTCCAGCGCAATGAGAAGGCCAGGATCGATTACGTTCTCTTCGATCCTACTCAATTCACCAAGGACGTGCAGGTGACGCCCGAGGCTCTTCAGGCCTATTTCAAGTCCAACCGGGACCGCTACAAGCTCCCGGAGGAGCGCTCCCTGCGCTACGTCCTGATCGACGCGGACCACGTCCGGGCGCTCGTCAAGGTGTCGGACGACGAGCTGCGGGCCGCCTACGCACAGCACATCGCAGAGTACCGCGTACCCGACCGGGTGAAGGTATCGCAGATCTTCTTCAAGACCGGAGACCAGAGCCCGTCGGACATCGCCAAAGCCCGGCAACAGGCTCAGAGTGTGCTCGACGAGCTGCACAAGGGTGGCGACTTCGCCGCCCTGGCCAAGAAGTCTTCGGAGGACTCCAGCGCGTCGAACGGCGGCGACCTCGGCTGGATCGGCCGCGGCCAGACGGACTTTGACTCCGAGGCTTTTTCCCTGCCGCCCGGCCAGGTGAGCGGCCTGATCACCACGGCGTCCGGCATCCACATCATCAAGGTCTCCGACAAGCAGACCGCTCACGTGCAAACCTTCGACGAAGTAAAGGAAACCATCCGGGCCGCGCTCGAAAAGCAGAAGCTCGACGACGCCCAGAACAAGCTGGCGAACCAGGTGGAGGACGCCGCCAGGGCCGATCCGCAGCACTTCGACGCCGTGGCTGCCAAAGCCGGCCTGACCACCCAGGAAACCCCGCTGTTTAAGTTCAACGAGGCGATTCCGAACCTCGGCACCAGCGAGGGCTTGAAGAACCTGGGGTTTCAACTCACTGCCGGAGAAGTGGGCCAGCCCGTGACCGTGCCCAAGGGTATCGTCATCATCCAGCTCGCAAAAGTCACTCCGGCGCACAACGCCACGCTGGACGAGGTGCGGGCTCAGGCGGAACAGGACTACCGCAACGATCAGGCCAAGGTGCTGGCCGCAGAGAAAGCCAAAGAGCTCTCCGACAAAGCCAAGACGGGCGATTTCAAGAAGATTGCGCAGAGTATGGGCCTGACGGTGAAGGAGAGCAAGGACTTCACCCGGCAGGACACGGTGGACACTCTGATTTCCGCCACCGAGCTCGGCGACGCGTTCACGCTCAAGCCCGGCCAGGCCAGCGGCGTGGTGCCGGTGAGCGCCAATAGTATTGTCTTCCAGGTGGTTTCTCACACCCCTGCAGACGAGTCTGCCTTCGCCGCCCAACAGGAGCAGATCCGCCAACAGGTTCTGGACCAGCAGAAGGCGTTTGCGTGGGAGGTCTATCGCCAGAATTTGAAGAAGGAATTGCAGCGCGACGGCAAGCTGAAGATAAACCAGGACGCTCTCAAGCAGCTCGTAGCCTCGTACAACCGTTCTTGACGCTGTTCGGAATGCGTTGCCGCGCTATCCTCCCCTGGGGACAGCCGGGCGCCGCCTCGGCCCATGCCCAGACTTAGCAAACTCGCACCGCATCAAGTCGACGGCGCCGCGCGCGAGGTCTTTGACGGCTTCCTGCGCGAGCGCGGCAACGTACCCAACATGTTCCGCACTGCGGCGCATCGGCCCGAAATCATGAAGACCATGACACAGCATTTCACTACCGTCATGACCGCCGGCACCGTTCCCCGCAAGCTCAAGGAAATGATCTCGGTGCGCGTCTCCCATCTCAACCGCTGCGAATATTGACTGAATTCCCATACCGCCTTGGCAAGGCGGTTCGGCGCGACCGACGCGGAGCTCGCCGCGCTCGCCTCCGGCGCGCTCGAAGCCTTCCCGCCCGCCGAGCGCGCTGCCCTGCGTTTCTCCGATCAGCTTACCCGCGACTCGAACGCAATCTCCAACGGGCTTTTCGTCGAACTTGGCGCGCATTTCGACGAGGGGGAGATTGTGGAGATCGCCGCGGTGGCAGGCCTCTTCAATTATTTCAACCGCTTTAACAACGCCCTCCAGATGGAACCCACGAAGTGAAAGCAGGCCACACGCCGGCTACGGCTGCGCGGGAACCAGCCTCAATCGGTGCACCGCGCCTCGCTCCACAGCTTGATCGCTGAACAGCATGGGGAAACTGCGGCCGGTGTACCAGGCCTGAAACTGGTCGGAGTAATAGGGGCTGGTGATCTCGCCGGACTGGCCCAGAGTGATGTTTTGCACCGAACGATCGAAATTCGAGAGATCCACCACCATGCGCATCGACGGGCCTGCACCAGGCGTGGTGGCTTTGATGGTGTTGGCGGTCCCGGCTTGAGGAAAGGGCCCAACGTCGAAGGCGCGCCCGAGGAGGGGTATGGCGTCAAGCGGGTGATGGAAGGTGAGCGGAATCGTGTCGCCCCAGCGCCACGAAGCCACGCCGCGCCCCGCCTCGCGTTTCTCGATGCGTTCGAGGCCGGAGTCGAGGCTGTTCATCAGGGTGGCGTTGAAGTCGGCATCGCCGGGTGGAAGCCAGCGCGCGAGTTCCTGATCGATTGCCTTCTCGACGAACAGGGTGCTAAGCGACCAGTTCTCTCGCGCCAGCTCCGTCCCGACCTTCGGCTCAAGCAATCGCTCGCGCAGGGCGATCAGGGTGTCATGGCAGATGAGCGGCACGGGTGAGTTTGCCTCGGCCTCGCCGTTCCAGCCGCGCAGCAGCTCGATCGCCTGGCGGGCGTCATCGCGGTCCGGTGGACGAGCGGCGGCTGCGCGCAGCAGCGCCTGCCTTAGCCAGACGTCGTCGAGAGGATGAATATCGAAGTCGATCTTCAGCATGTCCTCGACAGTGAAGCACGCAAGTTTCCCGGCGCCGCAGGAACGCCCCGGAGTCCCGGCCTGGAGCAGTTCGAAGATGCGCGCCGTGCGGAAGGGCGCGGCCCAGAGATCGGTGAAGAAATAGGGATAGCCTGCCGGGATCACGCGGCTGTTGGCGGTGGCGATCAGGCCGCCGGGCGGGTTGTAGGCGTGCGGCAGATCCTCGAAGGGAATGTACCCCGTCCAGTCGTAGGCGTCGGTATCGCCGGGGACGGGCACGGAGCCGTCGCCCTGGCGGCGCACGGGCACCCAAGCGGGCGCGTAATAGCCGATGTTGCCGTCCACGTCGGCGTAGACCATGTTTTGTTCAGGCCCGCTAAATTGGCGAAGGGCAGCGGTGAACTCCTGCCAGTTCTGAGCCTGGTCGACGGCCACGAGCGGGAAAGCCAGAGCGTGCGGCTGGAGCGCAGTCCAGCACAGGGCCAGCGCGCGTCCGCCTTCGTCGGAAATGATGGGGCCATGGCGCGTGACAGGCACGGCAAGATGAACGTCCCGGGCGCCGCGCATCTTGATCACCTCGTCGCGGACCTCGGCATCCACCCAGCGGCCGTTGAAACGATATTGGCGCGGGTTCGCAGGGTTGAAGGTCTCGATGTAGAGGTCCTGCACGTCCGGGCCCGTGTTGGTCATGCCCCAGGCGATGCGCTGGTTGTGCCCGATCACCACTGACGGACCGCCCGGCAGGCTCGAGCCCGCCACGTCGAGCCCGGGCGCTGCGAGGTGAATCAGGTACCAGACGCTCGGCACACTGTGGCCGATGTGAGGGTCGTTCGAAAGCAGCGGCTTGCCGGACTCGGTGTGAGCGCCGCTCACCACCCAATTGTTGCTGCCGAGGGCGGGAACGTCGTCCTCACCGTTTGAGAGCAGCGCGTCGAGGGCGGGATCGAGGCCCCGAGAGGAGGTCTGGCCGGCGGGATCCGTAGCGGAAGGCCGTGCTTGCGAGGCTGCGGCCGGCACTGCGCGCGGCGGACCCGGCACATTTTCGGCCACGGGATGCTCCATCGGCGAATCTTCCGGGAACAGATCGGCGTAGAGCTCTGCGCTCAGCCGGCTGCGGACGCGCTCGCGCCCAAGGTCCTCCTGCCACGAGGTGTTGAGCATCTTCATCATATTGAGTTCCACCGAGATCGAGTCGGACTCGCGCCAGGGACGAGGTTGGTAGCCGAGCAGCACGAACTCGATGGGAAGCCGGCCGCGATGCGTGCTCATGAACGCGTTAACGCCTCGGGCGTAGGCTGAGAGCAGCCGCCGGATATCCGGCGGAAGCTCCAGCACGCCGCGCTCCGCCGCTTCGCGAAAGCCCAGGCGGCGATTCTCGAGGTCGAGACTGAGAGCCCGCGACCCGAAAATCTCGGCCAGCTCGCCCTGCGCCAGCCGCCGGCTTAGATCCATCTGCCAGAGACGGTCCTGCGCCGTTACGTAGCCCTGCGCGAAGAAGGCGTCGCCGATGGAACGGGCGCGGATGTGCGGAACGCTGCGCGCGTCACGCAGCACTTCGACCGGCGCCGTGAGTCCGGGCGCCTGAAGGGTGCCGTCAAGCTGCGGTAAAGCGGCGTGGATGCGCCACCAAGCGAGTAGCACGCCGGCAACGAGGAGGACGGCCACCCCGGCCAGAACGTATGCCGCTGCGCGCCGGAGTTTGTGCCTGGCCGCTCCGTGACGGGTCTCGCGAGCTTCGGTACTCGGCATGGCCGCTCCGTGACTTCGTTGATGCGAGGGCCGATGTTACTCGAATCGCCTGCGCGCCGCAAACCCGGCTGCCACTTTCTCTTTCATCGCCACCGCGTTTTGCAGTATGCTGCCCTTTTCGTGCGGTGCGGATCGCCCCAGGCGGAGGGAACCCATGTCCAGAGTTGAGCGGCGCGACTTCTTGAAAGCGGCGGGCGTTTCCGCGGCCGCCTTGCAGGCCTCCTCCGCGCTGGGCGCCGATGGAGCGCCCGGCGGCGCCGCGGCCCCTGCCGCGGAATCCGCCGTGCCGGACTCGACGAAGTATCCGAAGCTCTCGATGATCACGCCCTATTCGCCCGAGAAGCTCCGCTTCGCCGCGGCGGCCGGCTACGAGGGTGTGGTGGTGCCGCTCACCGATTTCTTCGACCCCGACAAACTGAGCGACAGCCAGATCGACCAGATCCTCTCGACCGCCCGCGACGCCGCGGTGCGCATCGTCAGCATCGAGTGCATGTGGGGGATGAATCACATTGCGAAAGATCCGACAGAGCGCCAGAAGGCGCAGGACCGGTTCATCCGGTGTTTGGAGTTCGGCCATCGCCTGGGGTGCAAGTTCGTGGGCACGTTCAGCGGCACCCTGGCGGGCGCAAAAGGCGAGGATCAGGCGAAGGCGCTCGCCGAGGTGGCCAACGAGAAGTACATGCCGGTGTGCGACAAGCTCGATCTACGCATCGGCTGGGAGAATTATCCCTGCGATGTGAACTTCGCCACCGTGCCGGACCTCTGGAACCGGGTCTTCGCGTTGGTCCCGAACCCGCGCCTCGGCCTCGAATTTGATCCGTCACATCTCGTTCGCCAGTACATCGATCCCATCCGCGCCGCCTGGGACGTGCAACCGCGCATCCACGCCGTTCACGCCAAAGACACCGAAATCACCGAGGCCGTGCTCCAGAAAGTCGGCATTCACGGCAAGGGGTGGTGGCGCTACCGCATCCCGGGGCAGGGCCTGATCGACTGGCCGGCCTTTATTACCGTGCTGCTTCAGGCAGGTTTCGCGGGTGGCATCGCTGTGGAGCACGAAGACGAATTTTGGGACAAGCCCGGCACCGAGAACGAGGCCGACTTCCCCCCGGAGCGCAAGGACGGCTTCATCCTGGCTCATCGCTTTCTCAGCATGTATCTCCCGGCGCGGCCTGCGTAACTCCGTCACCCGCACCCTTGTTGCACGTAAGAGAGGTTACCCGTGGATTCCAGCCGCGAACTCCTGCGTCATACCGTCGCCACGCTCGCTTATCGCGGCGGCAAGACTTTGCGCGGCGCTCCCGAGGGCTTCGCGGACTTCCGCGCCGGCGCAGGGGCCCGCACACCCGGCGAGCTGCTGGCGCACCTCGGCGATCTGCTGGACTGGGCCCTGGCGTTCGCCGAAGGCAAACCCAAGTGGCACGCCTCGCAGCCGCTGCCGTGGCCGCAGGAGGTGGACCGCTTCTTCGCGGCGCTTCACGCGCTCGACGGCTGCCTCACCGGCGACGCTCCGCTCGGCGCGCCCGTTGAAAAGCTGTTCCAGGGTCCGATCGCAGACGCGCTGACCCACGTGGGCCAGCTCGCCCTGCTGCGCCGGCTGGCCGGCGCGCCCGTCAAGGGTGAAAATTACTTCAAGGCAGGAATTGCAGCGGGCCGCGTGGGAGCCGATCAGGCCGCGCCCCCCTTCGAGTTCGACTAGCCGCCGGCGCCGGCCGCGTCAGTCCGCGCTCCCCGAGAACCCATGATGCGCTGAGGAGCGGCCCTCCCGGACGGGATCGTCCACCCACTTCGCCAACGCCTCGGGTTTGAGCCACATCTTCATCACCACGGCGTCCGACGTGTCGACGGTCACCAGCAACATCTCGGCGCGGTTCTTGACCTCGTGAAGGTAGATGTAGGTCTGCTCACGGTCCCGTTTCGACCGCACACGCACGAATGGATGGTAGTCCTCCGCGACCCCTTGCATGAACCGGTCGAATCCAGCCGCTTTGGGGGTGAGCGACGGGTCGATCTCGTCGAAGATGGCCAGCTTCAAGCCACTCACTCCCTCAGGGTGGGCAAAGCGTGCGGCGAACGAAATCAGCCCCATGAACCGCATCGGCTTCTGGTGGTACACCGCTCCGAAGCGGTCAACGATCTCTTGAAAGTCGCGGTCTCCCGCCCGGGCGGGCGCCGCTCCGAGCGCGATCATCAACCCCAGCGCGAGGCAGCAGGCTCTAGTTGGGGTCATGACGGCCTCCATGCTTCCGGGTTTTCAGATCGAGATCGGGCACGCCCATCTTGCCTTCCAGATCGGCGAGGTGCTCCACGTCGATCGGCCCCACGATATTCACAACGGTCAGCTCATCAGGCTCGGCCACGATGATCGCCAGTCCCAGATTGCCCTTGCCCGAAGGGTCGGGCATGAGGTAGACCTCGTCCTTTTCGCCCTCCCGCTTGCTCGTCACGTTGACAAACCTCGACCACGCTGAGCCTTTGAGTTGAGCGCGAATCGCCTCCAGGTCAGCTTCGGAATACTGGCCCGGCTTTTTGAATTCGAAGCTCTTGACGTAAACGCCGGTAAGGCCTTTGATCACCCGTAGCGCCTCGGCGTCGTCGTCCTTGTCGGATTGCATGAACTTCTCCGCAAACTTGAGCATAGGGCCGTCGAGCGTCACGTCCACCACTTCATCCGCCTTGTCGGCGAGTTTGCTAAGGCCGTCCAGGTTGAGCTTGGCACTCTGCGCCCACGCCGCTGAGCCCGTTCCGAGCGCGAGCACAATACCGGCCGCCAGAACCCTCGCGATGTTTTCGAATTGCGGTTTCATATCAGCTCCTCTTCCGGGCGCACACCGTGAGGCCATCCTAGCCCCCTCTTCCGGCGCCGTCCGCCTGACTCTCGATCGATTTCTCCCAACCTTCCACGCGCCGGCCCCCAAGCCGCGCCAAGCTCAGTCTTGTGTCCGCTCCGCCCGCCCCGGCTGCACGCCGTCCTGGGTGGCCTCGCGCACCTTCGTGCGCACGTGGTTGAGCTTGGAGGTGGTCACCCGCAGCGCTTCCATCAACTGCGCCCGCGCCGCCTCGCCTTCCCTGCGCTCTTGAGCGATGCGACGCTGCTGCCACAAAACGACTGACACCGCCAGCGCCAGCATCGCGGTGGCCACCGCCACCACTCCAAAGCTTACGGACATCCTGCGCCCGAACCAGCTCCAAGGCGCCCGGCGCGGTACAGGCTGCGCCGCGCTCCGCACCTGCGCCTCCGCCTGCTGCTCCACCCGGGCCATCACCCGCGCCGTGAAGCCCGGCGGCGGCTCGCGGCGCCGCAAGGCGTTTCTCAGCTCTTCTTCAAGCGGTTTCATATCTCACATCTCCCAGCACCCGGTTGAGCTTCTGGCGCAGAACCGCTACGGCTCGCGCCAGGCCGCTCTTCACGGTGTTCAGTGGAATGCCCATCACTTCAGCGATCTCGGCCAGGGAGAGGTCTTCCTGGTAGCGCAGCACCACCATCATTCTCGCGCGCGGCGGCAAGGACGCCACCAGCGCCCTCAGCCGCCCTTCGAGCAGCAGGTCTCCTTGGCGGCTCTCGGCGGCGGGCTCCGGCAGTTCGTCCAGGGCAATCTCCTTGGTGTGACCGGCCCGGCGGACTTCGTCGATGCCACAGCGCCAGGTAACTTTCCGCAGCCACTGCACCAGGTGCTCGGGCGACTCGATGCGATCCAGATTCTGATAGAGCCGCAGGAACGCCTCCTGGGCGATTTCCTCGGCGCGCGCCGGGTCGCGCAGGAAGTAGCGCGCCAGGCTGAACACCATCGACTGCTGCTCGCGGACGAGCTGCTCGAAGGCGGCGGTGTCGCCGGCCGCCGCCCGGCGGAGCACCTGACGCCCTTCCGCTTTCGCATCCATCACGCCGTCGCCTCAACTGGTGCCGCCCTGCCCTTCATCTCCAATTACGCGAGGGTTCAGAAGGCGGGTGCAGATTTTTTCTCGGGTTCAGCCTGTCTTGGGGTAATGAAGAAAAGTTCTGTCCGTAGTCCCCGGTCATTGGTCCTTCGTCCGCGGCCACAAAGGACTAAGGACCAACGAATATCCCCGTACACAGATCAACGGCCCACGGACGACGAACCAAGGACCTGCTGCGCAATGCACCCTCATGGCGAAACCACGTCGATGGTGAGCGTCGAGGGGTGCTCGCGGTCGTGGTAAACCGTGTTGGTGGTCTTGACGAAGTCGGGCGAATGGGCGGCGTCCTGCCCGGTGTTCAGATTGCGGTCGAAACGCGGGAAGTTGCTGCTCGAAATTTCCAGGCGCAGTCTGTGCCCGGCCAGAAACACGTTGGCCGTGGACCAGAGATCGACGCGGAGGCGGTAGACCGTCCCAGGCTGCATCAGCTCGGGCCGCTCCTGGGAGTCGCGATAGCGCGCGCGCACAATGCCCTCGGTAAGGTTGCGGGCGAAGCCGTCCGGGCCCACGTCCACCAGCTTGGCCGTGAAGTCGGTATCGACGGTGGAGGAGCTCGCGTAAAGGTCCACACTCACTGGCCCTGTCACTTCGTTGTCGCGCTCGAAAGCCGGGGTGGTATAGACCAGTACGTCGGAGCGCGCCTCCACCTTGCGCTGGTCGAAGGCGCCGGGAGCGAGGTGCCCACCGTCGCAGCAGAGCGGACCGCCGGTGGTGGGAACGGGATTGGCGGGGTCGTAGACGAAGTGGTCGGCGGGCTCGCCGGTTGGGGCCACGGTGCTGAGAACCCCGTCGCCGCCGCCCGAGTTGGCGCGCCCGTCCGAGTGCAGGTAGTAGGCCACCGGCTTAGCTTCGGGGGGCGGCCAGGCGGACTCTTCGCGCCAGGTGTTCGGGCCCATCACGAAGAGCTTCACCGGCTTTTCGCGCGCGAGGTCGTTCTGCTCGCCCTTCAGCAGCCAGTCGTACCAATCGAGCGTTAGCCCGGTCTCATCGATCACCGACTGCTTGCCGAAATCCACTTCGCCGATCTTGGGCCCGCCGCCGGCGTGGCCGCCGATCACCACCAGCAGGCGCGTCTTGGCGCGCGCTTCGGCGCTGCCGCCGTGCTCGGTAATGCCGAGGTAATTGCGCAGCGAGCCGCCCTGGAAAATGTCGTACCACGCGGCCACCACGTAAGCCGGCACCTGAATGTCGGGGTAGTGCTCCTCGATGGACCAGCGCTTCCAGTACTCGTCGTAGCTGGGGTGCGCGAGCCAGTCCAGGAAATACGGCGCGAGGCGCGGCAGCACGGCCACCTGGCTCAGCAAGCCGAGGTTGAAGAGCGGATACGAGGTCAACGGTAACACTTCGTCGCCCTGGCGTGCGTTGGTAGCCCCTGCCACGCGGCGGTTGAGCGTGTCCTGTGCGAGGCCGGAGGTCCAGGACTCGTTGAACCACTGCTCGAAAGCTCCGCCCTGGTAGGTCCAGCCGTCGTGATAGTTCGACGCCGTGACCACCGGGAAAATTCCGGCCAGGTGCGGCGGATGCGCGATGGCGGCGAGCATCTGGGTGGCCCCCACGTAAGAGCCGCCAAACATGCCCACCTTGCCGTTCGAATAGGGCAGCCGCGCAGCCCACTCCACCGCGTCGTAGCCGTCGTCTGATTCGTGCCGGAAGGGGTACCAGTCGCCCTGGGAGGCGTAGCGCCCGCGCACGTCCTGGATCACCACCACGTAGCCGCGCGCGGCGCCCGTCAGGGCGGCCTCCACCTCGTTGCGCTTGTCGTAGGGGGTGCGCTCGAGCAGCACGGGGAACGTGCCCGGCGCGTCCGGCCGGTAGATGTCGGCGCTCAACTCGGTGGTGTCGCGCATTTTGGCCTCCACGCCGCGCTCCACCACTACGCGATAGGGCCCGTCGGCGAACGCCGGGGCCGCCGCCAGCGCAATCAAAATCACTCCGGCCGCCTTGGGCCACGCCCTGCCAGGTGCTGTGAGTCTTCGCTCTCGGGGCAAGCTCATGGATTCCTCCTCAGACCGCCTGGAGAGTGTACCAAATGCGGTCACGCAACAGGAGTTCCCGCGAACAAGCCCGCCCGGTGCCAAGCGCGGCCGCCCTGCGCGGCTGCACTCCGGGGCCTCGCAGCGCGTTAGCCGGGAAGGGGTGTCGCACGCCCGCTACTTTCCGGCCGGCTTGCATTCCGCCCATTAATCGAGTAGTATAGTAATGACTCGGTACAGGAAAAGGGCGGGTCACGGGAGGCAATTATGGGCAACAAGGCGAAGCCACTTTCAGCAGAAGCGCTGCACGATCTTGAGGTCGCGATGGCGGGCACCGGCGACAAGCTGGAGTATCAGCGCGCGTTGTGCGTCTGGCTGCCGGCGGCCCTGGGCTTGACCGTCAGCGAGACCGCCAGGGCTGTCGGCTGGTCCGCTCCGGCCGTGAACCATGCCCGGAGAGTCTATCGCCGTACCGGCGTTCGCGGCCTCCGGGACAAGCGGTTGCGGCCCCTGGCGCCCGACGCCGTCGCGGAGCTGGCAGCGGCCCAGCGGCGGGCCTCGAGCGCGACAGAATCCCGGCGCATTATGTGCGTCTCGTTGCGGGCGATTTTGGGCCTCACCGGAAAGCAGGTGGCGGCGGCGCTCGGATGGCCGATCGGGACCGTCAGCAATATCCAATACTTGTACATGCGCCGCGGCCTGGCCGGGCTGCTGCCGGGGCCGGGCGCGCTGCTCGTGGCGGGCGAGCCGCTCGACAAAGGTCCCGCCGAAAGGCTGCGCACCATCATGGACACCGCGCGCACCGTGCCGGAATATTGCACGGCACTGTGCCTCATGATGCGCGTTGTGCTGGGGATGAACGCCGGCCTGGTGGCCCAGGTGCTCGGATGGCAGCTCAGTTCGGTGTCGCACTTCCACCGCCAGTACCTGCGCCACGGCGACGCCGTGCTGCGGGGCCCGGGCCGGGGCGGCAAGCGGTGGCGGATCCTCACCGTAAAGCAGGAGGACGAGGTGCTTCGCGAGCTCGCCAGCGCGCGCTACGATTACGGCTTTCTGATGTTTCCCGTCATCCACAAGGCCGTTGAGGCGAAGGCCGGCCGCCCGGTGCCGGTGGCCTACGTGAACTCCATCCTCGACCGCCACGGTTGGATTCGCGCCGCCGTGGTGATGGTCCCCCGCCGCAACTACCGGCCCATAGACGTCGAAGGCTGGCACATCGATCCTAACCACCCGTCGCGGCGGCGCGCGACGTGGCGCTGATCTTCAGGCCGCACCTCGCGGCAGGGCGCGTCCTGCCCGCTTCTGCGATGCGCGGCCCAAGGCAACGCCGACCGCATCTACACGTTCAATCTGGCGGACTTCAGGGTGCTGGCTCCGCCCAAGCTTCAGGGCGGGATCTGTGCGCCCTAGGCACGGCCGGCGCCGTCGTTGGGTACTGTCCTAAATTCAAAAATCTTTGGCGAACAAATTGCTCTGAATTTCCGGTTTCATTCGGGGAGCCTGTTCGTTCGCTGGTCTTGGCCCTCTCCTTGTCAGGCGTAGCAATTCGTCCCGGAGGCTCTCTCGAAACTGACGGTCGGACTCGGTGATGCGTGCGCGTGCGTTCGGGTAGGTTGCCTGGAAGCGCAGCGCGATCTCAGCCTGGTGGCGCTTGGTTATGAAGTGTGGCAGGCAAACGGTGAGGACGTCTGCGGCCGGCCTCCCCAAAATTACCCAGCGCTTGACGAGCGCCCGAGTCGGCGTCTTGCTGAAATTGTTGTAGATCTTGCCTCCGAACCGCGCGACGCACCACTCCAGCAGTGCAAAGTCTTTGTTTCCCACGGTGAGGTGCAGTTGGTGGGAAGATTTTTTCTGGTCGGCCCAGATCCTGATATTTCCCTCGCAATCTATGATCGCGGCCATTTTAGCAACGTCGATGTCGGTGGGTGTCTGCGTCGGTTTCACGGCGCACCTCCTGAGTGGGGGCTGTTGGGGGGGAAGGCTTAGCATACCACAGGTCGGGTGGCGGTACGGGAAAATTCTAATTGGGGGATTGACAGGGAGCGTAGGAAAAGGCGCGTGGAAAGCCCTAAGACGACTCCGGCGTTGACTCGTCATCACTTGTCTTGCGAAGCCGTTCCAAAAGCTCAAGCCCTCGGGCTGCTGCGCCGACTAGCAGCACGTTTGTTTCGGAATCGATCTCGCAATCGTCAAACTGACATGGACCGCCAGCATACCAAAGGGTTGATTTCAGGAACCTGCAACGTCGAAAACGGTGGTTATCAACCACAATGTGTGCGTTCTCAAAGGTCTGATCTTCTATCTTCACTGGAGGCGTCAGCGGTCCCAGCCTCCCTCCCTCCTTCAGGTCGCGTAGAGCGATATCCAGGTGCATCTGCGGAATTCTCCTATCGAGGCTTTCGCGTCGGCGATTTACAGAAGGGCGTCATTTGGTCCCGAACCGTTGAAGAAATGGACAGGGATTGTACCGCCTAGCCCCGCCCGTTGGAAGCGATTTCACGCGGCATACTCGCGCCGCGCTCCCGCGCTGGCCAGCAATTCCTCCAAGTTCCAAACGTGATCGGCGATTCCGGCCTCCATGGCGGGTGTGACCCGCAGGCTGGAGTGGACGCGGACGAAGTTATACCACGCGAAGTGAAGCGCGACGGCGGCCTTGAGGTTCTCAAGTTTCTTCGAGAAGGCGTTTGTAAGCCTCGTGAATCTCCGCATTTGCATCCTCATGGTGAGGTTCTGGCGCTCAATGTAGCTGGTTGAGATGTGCGCCCAATCGGGCTCTCCCATAATGGGAGTCGGCACGCCTGTCAAGCCATTGAAGAATGTAACTTTCAAGAGAGCCGTCAAGCCATCAGAAATGTAACTCTACGGGGTGGCCGTAATCCTTTCTCTGGAACGCCGGTAAAGCGCTCCGGGGCTGAGGCGCTGGTGCGCCAGGCGGTA